>NZ_CAWMPM010000001.1:0-410243 GCF_963869435.1 Nocardia violaceofusca NBRC 14427 | reverse complement strand
GGCGGCGGTCGCCGCGGCTTGAGCGGCGGCGACTTCGGCCCGGCGCCGGCGATCCCAGGCCAGGTAGGCGTCGCGCTGGCCCTGCAGTCCGGTCACGGTGGCCCGGGCCTGGTCGAGTTGCTGCTGGGCCGAATCGCGCTGGGCCATCAGCGCATCGCGCTTCTGCGCCTGTTCGTCGAGAGCGGCCTTGGCGGCGGCGACCGCGGCCTGCGCCTGCTGCCGTTTCTGATCGGCCTCGTCCGCGGCCGTGTCGGCGGCCTTCTTGGCCTGGCGTGCGGCGGAATCCTTGTTGGCCTGTTCGACCTGCGCGCGGCGCAGGCCGTCGATGGCGGCCTGCTGGTTCTTCGACGCCATGCCGAGCAGATCGGCGCGGTCGAGCGCGGAGGCCGGATCGGAGCCGGCCAGGTAGTTCACCATCGACGTCGAACCCGGATGGGTGTAGGCGTCGACGGCGAATTCGTCGAATTTGCCCTGTGCCTGGTTCAACTGAGTGCCGGCGGACTGCAGATCGCGCTGGGTGGCGGCGACGGTCGCCGCGGCCGCGTCGGCGGCGTCACGGGCGTTCTGCAGATCGACCAGCGCCTTGTTCACGGCTTCCCGCTTGCCGGCGACCTCGGTATCGAGCTGGGCCAGCTGCTGGTCGGCGGTGGCGACCTGATTGATCAGACCGCTGACCTGATTCACCCCCGCATCGACCTGCGCGCCCGCCGCGGCGATATCGCCGTCGCTCGGATTCGGAGGTGGCGGCGGCACCGCGGCCACCAGCGGAGCTGTCACCGTCAGCGCGATCCCACATAAGAGCAACCCCACAGCGACCTTCGCGGCACCCCCCGACCGCCTCGCCGATATTCGCATCACACCTCCCTGATCCCGCTGCGGCTCCCGGCGAGCACCAGATTCGCCAGGACTGCGCTGGGCGACCGATCGAGGCGTCGCCGCACGAGCACCAACGGTCCATCTGCCCTCGAGGGACGCTGGAGGCCCATGTGACACTTCTTCCCCAAGAGTGTCACCTCGAAACCGTACGACACTTCCTTCACAGAGGAAACATCGGACGACAAATCACAGGGGAGTAATTTCCGGTTTGCTAAAAATTCGCTAACCGTAAATAGGGGTTCCGGGGGCGAACCAAACCGGTCGTTCAGTTTCGTCCCGCGAATCGCGACTTATCCCTCGAATCGGGCATCGCGGCGAGGTGGTGGCTAGCTTCCGGCGACCGTTGCGGGGCGCCTCGCGACACGCCGAGGACGGCCGCCGGAGACGGTTAGCGAGAGGGCACCGGCGGGTTCGGCGGGGCATCGGCGGCTACCGCCGCCCGCGCCCGCGACGCCCGCCGGGACTTGATGTAGTACAGGCCCCCGATGGTCAGGACGGTGCCGGCCAGCACAACTCCGGTGATCGCGGTCCAGGACACCTTTTCCGGCGTCTCCAGCCGGTCGACGAAGATCTGCGCGGCCGTCGCGGTGTGCCCGCCCTGATACTTGGCCTTGTCCTCGGCCCACTCCAGCCGCGCGCGGTTGATCGAATCGCTGTAGGTGCCGATCCAGTCGTCGCTGAACACCACGACCGTGCCGTGTTCACTCTTGCCGAGGGTGGTCGCCAGGTCGCGCAGATCCGAATCGCGGCCCGGATTCCCCTTCACGACCACGATGTTCAACTCGATGCCGTGCGCGCGGGCCTGATCCGCGATCTCGGCGAGCTTGTCCTGATTCTTGGATTCGGGCGCGGCTACGTGGTTGTCGGCCAGATCCAGCACGATGGCGTCGACGTCGGTATCCGGCGGTAGCTCCGCGGCCATGGGGGTGAAAACCGAGGCATACGAGACGGTCATCTTCCATCCGGTCTTGTCGAGCCGCCGACTCCAGCGACGGGCGTCCAACACATTCACGTGATCAACACACACCTGGCCGCCACACCGGAGGGGACAACTCCGGCGGGGCCTTCGAGCACAGTACGCGACGGGGGCATCATGGATGGCGGCACGCCGCGCCGTACGTGCCCCGCATGCTTCATAGGACAAGCGTACTGTTAGAGTTCGGAAGTACGAGGCGCGCAGCCCGAAACGCGTCCTCGACGACAGCCGCCGGCGCAGCCCCGCCGGTGGCCACCCCACGGGGCCCGCACGCGCCCCGATCGGAACACCGACGAGTGGAGCTGAACGTATGACAAGTATCGATACATTCGGCGCCAAGGGCACCCTCGAGGTCGGAAGCAACTCCTACGAGATCTTCCGCCTCTCGGCCGTGCCCGGCACCGAGAAGCTGCCCTACGCCCTGAAGGTCCTGGCGGAGAACCTG
Source organism: Nocardia violaceofusca NBRC 14427 (assembly GCF_963869435.1). Taxonomy (NCBI): domain Bacteria; kingdom Bacillati; phylum Actinomycetota; class Actinomycetes; order Mycobacteriales; family Nocardiaceae; genus Nocardia; species Nocardia violaceofusca. Next base: position 407,946 of record NZ_CAWMPM010000001.1, on the reverse strand, counting down.
CTCCGCACCGAGGACGGCGCCAACATCACCGCCGACCACATCCGCGCCATCGCCAACTGGGATCCGTCGGCGGAGCCGAGTATCGAGATCCAGTTCACCCCCGCCCGCGTGATCATGCAGGACTTCACCGGCGTGCCCTGTGTGGTCGACCTGGCCACCATGCGTGAGGCCGTCACCGCCCTGGGCGGCGACCCGAACAAGGTCAACCCGCTCTCCCCCGCCGACATGGTCATCGACCACTCGGTGATCCTCGACGTCTTCGGCCGCGCCGACGCCCTCGAGCGCAACGTCGACCTCGAATACCAGCGCAACGGCGAGCGTTACCAGTTCCTGCGCTGGGGCCAGGGCGCGTTCGACGACTTCAAGGTCGTCCCCCCGGGCACCGGCATCGTGCATCAGGTCAACATCGAGTACCTGGCCCCGACCGTCATGACCCGCAACGGCCAGGCCTATCCGGACACCTGCGTCGGCACCGACTCGCACACCACCATGGTCAACGGCCTGGGCGTGCTGGGCTGGGGCGTCGGCGGTATCGAGGCCGAGGCCGCGATGCTGGGCCAGCCGGTCTCCATGCTCATCCCGCGCGTGGTCGGCTTCAAGCTCACCGGTGAGATCCAGCCGGGCGTCACCGCCACCGACGTCGTGCTCACCGTCACCGACATGCTGCGCAAGCACGGTGTGGTCGGCAAGTTCGTCGAGTTCTACGGCGCCGGTGTGGCCGAGGTGCCGCTGGCCAACCGCGCCACCCTGGGCAACATGAGCCCCGAATTCGGTTCCACCGCAGCGATCTTCCCGATCGACGGGGAGACCATCAACTACCTGCGTCTGACCGGTCGCTCCGATGAGCAGCTGGCCCTGGTCGAGGCCTACGCCAAGGAACAGGGCATGTGGCACGACGCCGCGCACGAGCCCGCCTACTCGGAGTACCTCGAGCTCGACCTGAGCACCGTGGTGCCCTCGATCGCCGGCCCGAAGCGTCCGCAGGACCGCATCCTGCTCAGCGAGTCGAAGGCGGCGTTCCGCTCCGACATCACCGACTACGTCAGCGGTGACTACAACGGACTCGACGAGGGCGTCGAGGAGACCTTCCCCGCCTCGGATCCGGTCTCGGTCTCGGCCGGCGCCGCCAACGAGAGCTACGCCCCCGCCCATTCGGCGGCCAACGGTGCGCAAGGCCGGCCGTCCAAGCCGGTCAAGGTGGTGTCCGAGGACCGCGGTGAGTTCGTCCTGGATCACGGCGCGGTCGTGGTCGCGGGTATCACCTCCTGCACCAACACCTCCAACCCGTCGGTCATGATCGGTGCGGCGCTGCTGGCCCGCAACGCGGTCGAGAAGGGCCTGTCCAGCAAGCCGTGGGTCAAGACCAACATGGCCCCGGGTTCGCAGGTCGTCTCCGACTACTACGAGAAGGCCGGCCTGTGGCCGTACCTGGAGAAGCTGGGCTTCTACCTGGGCGGTTACGGCTGCACCACCTGCATCGGCAACACCGGCCCGCTGCCGGAGGAGATCTCCAAGGCCGTCAACGACAACGACCTGTCGGTCACCGCCGTGCTGTCGGGCAACCGCAACTTCGAGGGTCGCATCTCCCCCGATGTGAAGATGAACTACCTGGCCTCCCCGCCGCTGGTCATCGCCTACGCGCTGGCCGGCACGATGGACTTCGACTTCGAGTCCGACGCGCTGGGTCAGGACACGGACGGCAACGACGTGTTCCTGCGCGACATCTGGCCCTCGGCCCAGGAGATCGACGACACCATCAAGTCGGCGATCAGCCAGGACATGTTCCGCAAGTCGTACGCCGACGTCTTCAAGGGCGACGAGCGCTGGCGCAACCTCGACACCCCGTCCGGTGACACCTTCGCCTGGGACGAGAACTCCACCTACGTCCGCAAGGCGCCGTACTTCGACGGGATGGAACTCGAGCCGGCCCCGGTCGAGGACATCAAGGGCGCCCGCGTGCTGGCCCTGCTGGGTGATTCGGTCACCACCGACCACATCTCCCCGGCCGGTCCGATCAAGCCGGGCACCCCGGCCGCGCAGTACCTCGACTCGCACGGCGTCGAGCGCAAGGACTACAACTCCCTGGGCTCGCGGCGCGGCAACCACGAGGTGATGATCCGCGGCACGTTCGCCAACATCCGGCTGCGCAACCAGCTGCTCGACGACGTCTCGGGTGGCTACACCCGCGACTTCACCCAGGACGGTGGCCCGCAGGCGTTCATCTACGACGCCTCGCAGAACTACCAGAAGGCCGGCATCCCGCTGGTCGTGCTGGGCGGTAAGGAGTACGGCTCGGGTTCCTCGCGCGACTGGGCGGCCAAGGGCACCCGTCTGCTGGGCGTCAAGGCCGTCATCACCGAGTCGTTCGAGCGCATCCACCGCTCCAACCTGATCGGCATGGGCGTGATCCCGCTGCAGTTCCCGGCGGGTGAGTCGGCCGCGTCGCTGGGCCTGGACGGTACCGAGGTGTTCGACATCGAGGGCATCACCAAGCTCAACGAGGGCGCCACGCCGAAGACCCTGAAGGTCACCGCGACCAAGGAGAACGGCGAGAAGGTCACCTTCGACGCGGTCGTGCGCATCGACACCCCCGGTGAAGCCGACTACTACCGCAACGGCGGCATCCTGCAGTTCGTGCTGCGCAACATGATTCGCGGCTGATATCCCGCACCACGCGGTGCGGCGTCGTGCCGCGCCCGGCGACCGTTCGGATCGCCGGGCCGGTACGAACAGCGTTGCGCCGCCGCAGGATCTACGCGTCCATGCTCGTACTGTGAGAACCCCCGCGCCGGATCGTCCCGGCGCGGGGGTCCGTGCATTCCCCGCTGGAGGAGCCCATGCCCAAGGTCAGTGACGATCACCTCGCCGCCCGGCGCAGCCAGATTCTGGACGGGGCGCGGCGGTGTTTCGCCGAATTCGGGTACGAGGGTGCGACCGTCCGCCGTCTGGAAGAGGCGATCGGCCTGTCCCGCGGCGCGATCTTCCATCATTTCCGGGACAAGGACGCCCTGTTCCTGGCCCTCGCCCAGGAGGATGCCGGACGGATGGCCGAGGTCGCGGCCAACGAGGGCATCGTGCAGGTCATGCGGGAGATGCTCGACAATCCCGCGCAGTACAACTGGCTGGGCACCCGCCTCGAGATCGCCCGGCGTCTGCGCACCGACCCCGAATTCGCCGCCGGCTGGACCCAGCGTTCGGCCGAACTCACCGCGGCCACCCTGGCCCGGCTGGAACGCCGCAAGGCGGCGGGCGCGCTGCGCGACGACGTGCCCACCGATGTGCTGCTCGGCTATCTCGATCTCGTGCTCGACGGGCTCATCGCCCGCATCGCCTCCGGCCACGTCAACGAAAACCTCACGGCCGTACTCGATCTCGTGGAGGCGTCGGTCCGCCGCCGCGACTGAACCGCCGCGATTTCCGCCCGTGCCTCGTGCCGGGTTCGTCGTACCATGTGCTGATGATCATGGGGCGGGGACGACGAGACGGACATATCGGCGGGACCGGGTGCGCCCCACTCCATGCGGTGGTCGTGCTGTCGATCGCTGTGCTGGTCGCGGCGTGCGGCGGTGCCGGCGCACCGCAGGAGCCCTATCTCTGGCTCGAGGACCTCGACAGCCCGCGCGTGCAGGCGTGGGTCGGCGACCAGAATCGGCGGACCCTCGATGTGCTCGAACACGATTCGCGCTACGCCGACAATCTCGCGCAGGCGACGGCGCTGGCGAAGACGTCCGATCGGATCCCGATGCCGCGCTTCGAGAACGGCACGGTCGAGAATTTCTGGCAGGACGGTGACCACAAACGCGGCATCTGGCGCGAAACGACAACCGCCGATTACGAAGCGCCGCAACCGAACTGGACCACCCTGCTCGACCTCGACGAGTTGTCGCGAGCCGAGGGCAGGAACTGGGTCTGGCGCGGCGCCGACTGCGACCCGGTCACCCGTCGCCGGTGCCTGATCAGTCTGTCCGACGGCGGCGAGGACGCCGTCTCGGTTCGCGAATTCGACCGCAGCACGAGGCAGTTCGTGCCGGACGGGTTCGCGGTGCCGCGCGGCAAGGTGGACCTCACGTTCAGCGACGAGAACACGGTGCTGATCGCGCGGGAATGGCAGCCGGGTGAGATGACGGTCTCCGGCTACCCGTACGTCGTCCGGCAGTGGCGCCGCGGCCAACCTCTCGACGCGGCAACCGAACTCACGCGGGGCGACCGGACCGATCAGCTGTCGACCGCGCCGGTCGTGCTGGACAACGGCGCTGGGCGGCGGCTCGAACTCGTCGTGCGCGGCCGGACCTTCTTCGAACACGACGTCGAGCTGCTCACCGCGTCCGGCCCGGTTCGCACCGCGCTCCCGGCGAAATCGGACTTCGCCGGTATGGTCGGCAACCACCTGCTGGTGTCGCTGCAGCAGGACTGGGTTCTCGGCGCGACGACCTATCCGGCAGGTGCCCTGGTATCGGTGGACGCCGATCGTCTGACCATCGATCCGGACCGTCCGCAGGTGACACCGGTCTACCTCCCGGGTCCGTCGGAGAGTCTGAGCGGTGTGCAGACCACGCGCGACCACGCCGTGGTCACGTCGCTGAAGGACGTGCGTGGTCGCGCCACCGTCTACACACCACGCCCGGACGGCACCTGGTCGGGGACGCCGGTGCCGTTGCCGGACAACGCGACCGTCGACACCGTCACCGCCGATCCGACGGGCGAGCACGCCTATCTCTCGGTGACCTCGTTCCTCGTTCCGACCACACTGTGGAGCGTGGACACCTCCGCCGGCACGGCCCGGCAGGTGAAAAGCACACCGCCGCAGTTCGATTCGTCCCGCTATGTGGTCGAACAGCAGAAGGCGACCTCGGCCGACGGCACCCCGGTGCCGTATTTCGTGGTGCATGCCGCCGATATGGCGTTCGACGGCTCGAACCCCACCCTGATGAACGCCTACGGTGGCTTCGGGATATCGCAGACTCCCGCGTATCAGGCGACGCTCGGCCGGCTCTGGCTCGAGCACGGCGGCGTCTTCGTCCTGGCGAACATCCGCGGTGGCGGCGAATTCGGTCCCGGCTGGCACGAGGCCGCGCGCACCACCCGGCGACAGCGGGCGTTCGACGATTTCGCCGCGGTCGGCAAGGATCTGGTGGCGCGGGGCGTGACCACCTCGCGGCGGCTCGGCATCCAGGGCGGCTCCAACGGCGGGCTGCTCATGGGGGTCGAATTCGTCCAGCATCCGCAGATGTGGAACGCGGTCGACATCCAGGTGCCACTGCTGGACATGATGCGCTACGAGAAGATCGCCGCGGGCGCCTCCTGGGTGGACGAGTACGGCAGCGTCGACGATCCCGCTCAGCGGGCGTTTCTCGAATCCATCTCGCCGTACGGGCAATTGCGGCGCGGTGCGCACTATCCGGAACCGTTCGTCTGGACCACGACCAAGGACGACCGGGTGGGTCCGCAGCACGCCCGCAAGTTCGCCGCGCGGCTGGCCGAATTCGGCGATCCGTATCTGTTCTACGAGGCGGGCGAGGGCGGCCACGGCGCCGGCGCCGACCGGGAGGAACAGGCCCGCACCAGCGCGCTCGAGTACACGTATCTGATGCGGCGACTGATGTAGCCGCCGCGATGCGGTGACCGATCCCACGCCCGATCCGGAAATACCCGGAACAGGGTGGCGGTTCGCCCCGGTATGACCTTTTCTGTGCCCGTGACCGTCCGCAGATACGAACTCGACGTCAACGGCCATCTCAATCAGGCCGTGTACCACCAGTACGCCGAGCACGCCCGCTGGGAGGTGCTGCGCGCGGCCGGTCTGGTCCCGGACAAGATGCGGCTGTCCGGACTCGGTCCGGTGGTCCTGGAATCGACCGTCAAGTATCGGCGGGAACTGCATCTGGGCGACGAGATCACCGTGACCTGCGCATGCCGCTGGGGCGAGGGCAAGGCGTTCTGGATGGACCAGCAGATCCGCAAGCTCGACGGCACCGTCTCCGCGGAGTTCACCGTCGTGCTGGGGCTGATGGATCTCGACGCGCGCAAACTCGTGTCGAACCCGAGTCAGCGGTTCCTGGAACTCGCCGAATCCCCCGATGTGCTCGGTCTGTGAGGCGTTGACAGCTCAACCGAATCGCTTTCGGCGATAGCGCTTTCCACGCCCGGACCCCGGCACCGGGTTTGCACCGGAATTCTTTCGTTGCGAACCGGCCGGGCACCGCGGCGGGCTATGATCCAGTTCACGCTCGACTTCCGGGGCAAATCGCGAGCAGATCGGAGTCCAGCCCATGAACGATGCCGGCCGCCAGGTACCCGGACACACCCGGCCGCGCCCGAAACCCCGCCACCCGGCGCCACCGCTGGCCGGCCGCCTGGTCGCCGAATCTCGCGACACCATCAGCGTCCGGGTCGCCGAGGGCATCTGGACCCTCGATCGCGACGACATCCTCCAGCTGCGCGACGAATCGCCGGATTCCGGCACCGCGGAACGCGCGGTCCTCGTCTGGATACGGCCCGGCGCCACAGCCGATTTCACGCAGCGGCGGCGCATTCAGCTCACCGAACGCCCGCTGACACTGCCACCCCGGCCCAGCCCAGCCGTCGGCGACGAGCTGCTGGCCCGCCTGACCGACCAGTGGGCGCGCAAGCTCGACGTCGCACCCACCCCGGGGGCCGCCGGCGCGACGGTGAGCTACAGCCAGACTCGCAGCGGCGGGGGCAGCGACGACGGCACCGCCTGCGACAGCCTGGACTGAGGGGCCGTTTCGATGAGTGCCCGGTCGCCGGGTGCCGTGCTGATCGTCGCCGAGAGCGACGATCTGCACGCCGACGCGATGGGCTCGATGCTGCGGAATATGTACGGGCTCAGTCCGATTCGTCTGGATATGCGCGATTTTCCGCGCGAATGCGGTAGTTTCCGGCTCGACCGCGCCGGCGCCGCTCGGTCGATGTCGCATATCGCCGGTCTCGACGATGTGACCGCCGTCTGGTGGCGCCGCCCCCGGCCGTGCCGGGTGCCCGGCGGTTTCCTCGACGGCGACGACGATTTCCGGCAGGCCGAATGCGACGGGTTCCTGCAGGGTCTGCTGTGGTCGATACCGGCGGTCTGGGTCAACGATCCCGGCGCCGACCGCACCGCCACCCGCAAAATCGTGCAGCTCGACACCGCCCGGCGCAGCGGTTTCGCCATCCCGGAAACGTTGATCACCAACGATCCCGACGAGGCCCGCAGTTTCGTCGATTCCCGCGGCGGGTCGGTGATCTACAAACGGACGGGTACCGGCCGCGCGGAATTCTCCGAAACGCGCATCGTGAGCCGCGAGGATCTCGGCCGATTCGACACCATCCGCTCGGCGCCGACCACCTTCCAGGACTATGTCGAAGCCGAGTGCGATCTGCGGGTGGTGTGGATCGACGGCGTCGAGTGGGCGGTGCGGATCGACTCGCAATCCGGTGCGGGATGGGTGGATTCGCGCCTCGACACCTCGGTGGCCTTCACCCGCGAGCGACTGCCCGCCTCGGTGAGCAAGTCGCTGACCACGCTGATGGGCGCGCTCGGACTGGTGTTCGGCGTGCTCGACATCAGGCTCGGGCTCGACGGCGAGTACTACTTTCTGGAGGTGAACCCGCAGGGGCAGTTCGCCTATCTGGAGATCAAGACCGGGCTGCCGATCTTCGCCAGTCTCGCCCAGTTCCTCGTCCTCGGTGAGGCGATGGTGTCGGGCTGACCGGTATCACGACCGGTCGAGGTCGGCCAGCAGGATGCGCGCGATCCGGTCCAGTTCGCCGCGGTCGCGCGCCGACAATCCGGACAGCAGGCGCGTCTCGTTGTCGGTGTGTGCCGTGACGACCTCGTCGACGCGGGCGCGGCCGGCCTCGGTCAGGGCGACCCGGACCGCGCGGCGGTCGGCGCGATCGGCGATGCGACGCACCAGTCCGGCCGATTCCAGGCGGTCCAGGCGGCCGGTCATTCCGGCGCGCGACAACATCAACGTGTCGGCCAGGACCGACGGGGTCAGTTCGAACGGTTCACCCGAACGACGCAGTGCCGCAAGCACATCGAACTCGCCGCGCTGCAGCCCGTGCGCGGTGAACACCGCGTCGATCTCGCGTTCGGCGAGGACGTACAAGCGGCCGAGGCGGCCGAGCACCGCCATCGCCGTGAGATCCAGGTCGGGCCGTTCCCGCTCCCACTGCGCCACGATCGCATCCACCGCATCGGTCTGTCGTCCAGCCATGGACACATACTATTCGACGGGATATAGTTCGGTAGCGAACTATCCGATAGCGAACTACTTGGGAGATCCGATGACCACCGAACCCCGCATTCCCGCCGCCGTCGTCCAGCCCGCCGAGGCCGAGGTGCGCAAGACCGACGCGGTGACCATGCGCCTGCTGCTGGATTCCGACCGCACCGGCGGCAGCGTCAGCACGCTCGAGGTCACGATGGCGCCCGGCGCCGACGGCGCGACTCCGCACTACCACACGCTGTCCGACGAGCTGTTCTACGTCGCCGAGGGCGAATTGCAGGTGCTCGCGGGCGAGGAGATCACGACCGTCGCCGCGGGCGGCGCGATCACGGTGCCGCGGTTCATGCCGCACGCCTTCGGCGCCGCACCCGGTTCACCGGCGCGGATCCTGATCGCACTGACCCCCGCCGTGCAGCGCTTCGGCTACTTCCGGCTGCTCGAGCGGGTGGCCTCCGGGGAGGCCACCCTCGCCGAACTCGCCGCTACCCAGGACAAGTACGACAACCACTTCGTCGACGCGCCGAACTGGTGGGCCGAACGCAACGCCCACCGCGCGTGAACCCGAGCGTAGAGCGGCACGAGACGCCGACGGCCGCGGAAGCCGGTCGGGCGAGTGGGCGGGTCAGGGCTTGCTGACCGCTTTGCGCCGGTTGGCACCACCCCGGCTGCGGAGTTGCACATGCGACTCCACGAGCACGTTGTGAATGAATCCGTACGAGCGGCCGGTCTCCCGCGCCAGCGAACGAATGCTGGCGCCCGCCTCGTATTGCTTCTTCAGCTGGGTTTGCAGCCGGTCGCGCGACTTGCCCGTGACGCGCGTGCCCTTACCCAACATCGACTTCCCCTGTGCGGGCCTGTCACTCATGGCTTCCTCCGGTCGCCGTGCAGCCTCATTCCAGGCTAGACACTCGACTCGCAGTGATCAACGCCTCACTGTGATGAAACTCACCGATTGCGAGGATCTTTCGGCGTGTCTCGGCGCGTCGCAGGAAGCATTCGCCACGCTCAGGCCAGCTGAATCAGTTCCAGGTAGTCCTGCGACCAGTGATCCTCGGTGCCGTCGGGCAGCATGATCACCCGTTCCGGATTCAACGCCTCGGCCGCACCCGGGTCGTGGGTGACCAGAACGACCGCGCCCGCATAGCTGCGCAACGCGTCGAGAACCTGTTCGCGCGAGACCGGATCGAGGTTGTTGGTGGGCTCGTCGAGCAGCAGCACGTTGGCCGCCGAGGAGACCAGGCCGGCCAGCGCCAGCCGGGTCTTCTCGCCGCCGGACAGGGTGCCGGCCGGCTGATCGAGCTGCGGGCCGGTGAACATGAACGCACCCAGCAACCCGCGCAGATCCTGCTCCCCCGCGTCGGGAGCCGCGTGGCGGATGTTCTCCCAGACGGTGGCGTTGTCGTCGAGGGTGTCGTGCTCCTGGGCGAAATACCCGATGCGCAGCCCGCGTCCCGGATCGATCTGTCCGGCGGTCAGCGGCTCGACGCCCGCGAGCAGACGCAGCATGGTCGTCTTACCCGCGCCGTTGAGGCCGAGGATCACGACCCGGCTGCCCTTGTCGATGGCCAGGTTCACGCCGGTGAAGATTTCCAGCGATCCGTAGAGCTTGGTGAGGTTGGTGGCCATCAGCGGCGTCTTGCCGCAGGGAGCGGGTTCGGGGAACTTGATGCGGGCCACCTTGTCGGCCACGCGCACGTCGTCGAGCTCGGAGAGCATGCGCTCGGCGCGCTTGACCATCTGGTGTGCCGCAGCGGCTTTCGTCGCTTTCGCGCCGAGTTTGGCGGCCTGCTGCTTGAGCGCGGAGGCCTTCTTCTCCGCGTTGGCCCGCTCGCGGACCCGGCGCTGTTCGTCGGTGGCGCGGGCGTCGAGATACTTCTTCCAGCCCATGTTGTAGATGTCGGCCTCACCGCGCACGGCGTCGAGGAACCACACCCTGTTCACCACGTCGGCGAGCAGGTCGACATCGTGGGAAATGACGATCAGGCCGCCGTCGTGGTTCTGCAGAAAGCCGCGCAGCCAGGTGATGGAGTCCGCGTCGAGGTGGTTGGTGGGCTCGTCGAGCAGCAGCGTGGTGTCGGATTTGCCGCCGGAGCCGTCGGAGGCGGAGAACAGGATCCGCGCCAGCTCGATGCGGCGGCGCTGACCGCCCGACAGGGTGCGCAGCGCCTGGCCCAGCACCCGATCCGGCAGACCGAGGCTGTGGCAGATGCGGGCGGCCTCGCTCTCGGCGACGTAGCCGCCCAGCGCCGAGAATCGCTCCTCGAGCCGGCCGTACTTGCGCACCGCCTTCTCGCGTTCGGCGTCGTCGACGACCTCGGCCATCAGGGCCTGCTGCTTCTCCATATCGCGGATCAGCTTGTCGAGCCCGCGCGCCGAGAGCACCCGGTCGCGGGCCAGCACGTCGAGATTTCCCTCACGCGGATCCTGCGGCAGATAGCCGATTTCGCCCGAACGAATCACCTTGCCGGCGTAGGGTTCTCCTTCACCGGCCAGGATGCGCAGCGTGGTGGTCTTGCCCGCGCCGTTGCGGCCGACGAGACCGATCCGATCACCGGCCTGCACCCGCAGCGCCGAACCCGGCGCGGTGAGCAGGGTGCGGATTCCGGCCCGGACCTCCAGGTCGGTCGCGGTGATCACAACAGTCTCCTAGCACGGTAAGGGGGCGAACGGTTCGATTGTGCATCCCTCGGACACACCAGAACCACCCATTTTACCGGCTCTCGACGGTCACTCGGCCACCACCCGCAGGGTGCGCAACGTCGGATCGGCGGGATCGGGCACATTCATCCCGTTCTCCACTCCGGACCGCAGGTAGTCCACGACTGCGGCGTCGACCAGTTCCCCGGGCACGATCGCCTCTCGTGGATACCTATGGTGATCGGGTACCGCTCAGCGCAGGGCCGGCAGTACTTCCTTCTCGTATGCGGTGAAGAAGCCCTCCAGATCCGGTCCGATCTGGCCGACGTAGACCTCGTCCGCGCCGGCTTCCACACACGTGCGCAGCTGATCGATATGGCGCTGCGGGTCCGGCCCGGCGGCGAAGTGCCGCCGTGACGCCTCGCGATCGAGCAACGACATCGCGTCCTCGAAATCGGCGGGGCGCGGCAGGGTCTGGCCCAGCTGGCCCGGCAGCAGTTCGTTGGCCCACAGCCGATGCGCGGCGTCGACCCCGGACTCCTCGTCGGCCGCCCAGCTCACCTTGGTGCCCATCTGCACCGGTTTGGCGCCTCCGCCGCTGTCGCGGAACAGGCCGACCAGCTCCGCGTCGGGCATGCTCGTGCAGTAGCCGTCGCCGATGCGCGCCGCCAATTCCGTTGCCTGCGGGCCGAATCCGGACACATAGATCGGCACCGGCCGTTCCGGCAGGGTGTAGATCCGCGCCTCCTGCACCTCGTAGTGCTCGCCGCGGTAGGTCACCAGATCACCGCGATGCAGGCGGCGGATCACGTCAACGGCTTCGGCCAGCATCTGCAGCCGCTCCCCCGGCGGGGGCCACGGATCGCCGAAGATGTGCTCGTTGAGCGCCTCACCGCTGCCGACGCCGAGCACGAAGCGGCCGTCGAGTTGCACGGCGGCGGTGGCCGCGGCCTGGGCGATGATCGCGGGGTGGATGCGCACCGTCGGGCAGGTCACGGCCGTGGTGATCGGCAGCGACGTGGCCTGGGACAACGCGCCGATCGTGCCCCAGACGAACGGGCTGTGCCCCTGGGCGTCGTTCCAGGGATGAAAGTGATCGGAAATCCACAGCCGCTCAAAACCGGCCTGCTCCGCGCGCTGGGCCTGCTCGACGAGTTCCTTCGGCCCGAATTGTTCGCTGGCGAGAAAATATCCGATGGCTGCCATGTCCGGCGGTTACCCAGCAGCCGCGCCGGTATTCGGCCGCCCGCGCGCACCATCTCACCGGTGAGCGGCACTCTCGACCGAATATTTTCCGGCCGAGTCGGCGAGCCGCATTCCGTGCCCGGAGCCCCGGCCGGTCGCGAGCGCCCCGTCGCGGACGCCGGGCACACCGTCGACCAGCAGTGGTTCCAGGCGGCTGTGGTCGATGAACCATTCCACGTGGCGCAGGTGGGCGAACGAGGACACGATCGGCGCGTGCAGCGCGGGCGCGCAGTGCGCGGAGATGTCGAGGCCGTGCGCGGCGGCGAGCGCCGCGCATTCCAGGAAGCCGCTGTAGCCGCCGCAGCGGGTCACGTCCAGTTGCAGACAGTCCACCGAGCCGATCAGCGCGGCCGCGTCGTAAGGGCGGTAGACGTATTCGCCGGCGGTCACATCGCAGCGCAGCGCCGCGCGCAGCATCGCCAGACTGGGGGGATCGTCACTGGTGACGGGCTCTTCGAACCAGATCACACCGTGCCGGTCCAGTTCCGTGCCGACCCGGCGGGCCAGGGCGGTGGAGTAGGCGCCGTTCGCGTCGACCATCAGGCGGGCACGGTCGCCGAGCAGCCCGTTCGCGAAGGACACCCGCTCGAGATCCCGATCGGTCCGCTCGCCGCGGTCCTCGCCGATCTTGATCTTGACCCATCGGCATCCCGCCGCCAGCCAGCCGTCGATCTGCTCGCCCAGTTCGTCGTCGGTGAGAGTGGTGAAACCCCCCGAACCGTAGACCGGGGTCGCCGGTCGCACGGCACCGAACAGCCGGCTCAGCGGAACATCGAGCAGGCGCGCCTTCAGATCCCACAGGGCGATATCGACGGCGCTGAGCGCATGGGCGACGACCGCGGCGGTGCCCAGATTGCGGCAGGCGCGCTGCATCCGGATCCGGCAGTCGCCGATATCGAACGGCGAACGCCCGGCCAGGACCGGCGCGAGGACCTCGCGCACGATCGCGGCGGTGGCGCCGCCGCTGTAGGTCCACCCCAGTCCGGTCCGCCCGCCCGCGTCGATTTCCACGGTCACCGCGGTGGTCGCCTCCCACCGCAAGGTGCCGTCGGCTTCCGGCTCCGGCGTCGGGAAGCGGTAGACCCCCACCCGGACAGCCTCGTCGATGGTCGCCGTCACTTCCGGTCCTTCGCCGCCAGCGCCTCGGCCAGCAGTTCGACGGCGTGGCGGGGATCGGCGTCCGGTTGCAGCTGTCTGATCTGGGTGCGGCAGCTGAACCCGTCGGCGAGCACCACGGTCCCCGGATCGCGCCCGCGCACGGCCGGCATCAACTTGTCCTCCGCGCAGGCCACCGAGACGTCGTAGTGGCCGCGTTCGAAGCCGAAATTGCCTGCCAGACCGCAACATCCGGCATCGAGGACCTCGACGTCGGCGCCGGTCGAGGACAGCAGTTCCCGATCGGTGTCGTAGTGCATGATCGCGTGATGGTGGCAGTGCGGCTGCACCATCGCCGCGGTGTCGACGTGCGGCGGGGTCCAGTCCGGCGCTCGTTCGGCCAGCAGTTCGGCCAGTGTGTAGGTCTGTTTCGACAACCGCTCGGCATCCTGGTCGCCGTAGAGCAGTTCGGGCAGATCGGCCCGGAACACGGCCGCGCAGCTGGGCTCGAGGACGACGACCGGTGTGCTGTCGCGCAACTGTGGCGCCAGTACCCGCAGCGTGCGGCGCAGCACCCGTTTGGCGGTGGGCAGCTGCCCGGTCGAAATCCAGGTCAGGCCGCAGCAGACCGTGCGCTCGGGCACGATCACGGAGAAGCCCGCGGCCTCCAGCACCGTCACCGCGGCTTCGGCGATGCCCGGTTCGAAGTTGTTGGTGAACGTGTCGGGCCACAGCAGCACCGTGCCGCGCTCCCCCGTAGTGGAGCTCATGTGGTCGCGGAATGCCCGGGTGAACCGGGTGCGGGCGAAGCGCGGCATCTCCCGTTGCAGCGCGATGCCGCCCGCCGCCGAGACCAGGCGCCGCAGGCCCGGGGTGTGAGTCACCGCGTTGGCGAGCGGAGCCACCGAGGTGCCCAGCCGGGCCCACAGCGGAATCCAGCCCATCGAATAGTGGGCCATCGGCCGGACCCGGTGTTCGTAGTGGTGGGACAGGAATTCGGCCTTGTAGGTGGCCATGTCGACATCGACCGGGCAGTCGCTGCGACATCCCTTGCAGGCCAGGCACAGATCGAGCGCGTCGCGGACTTCGGTGGACCGCCAGCCGTCGGTGATCGCCTCACCCTGCAGCATTTCGAACAACAGCCGGGCCCGGCCGCGAGTGGAATGCTCCTCCTCGCGCGTGGCGCGGTAGCTGGGACACATCACCCCGCTGCTCTCGCCGCGGCATTTGCCGACGCCCACACAGCGTCCGGCCGCCTCGCTGAACCGGTGGTCGTCGTCGGGAAAGGCGAAGTGCGTCACCGGTTCCCACGGCCGGTAGGCGCTGCCCTGACGCAGATCCGAATCCAGCCGGTGCGGCTCGACGACCTTGCCCGGATTCATCCGATTGCGCGGGTCGAACAGCGCCTTCACCTCACCGAAAGCGCGAACCACCTTGTCGCCGAACATGATCGGCAACAGTTCCGCGCGCGACTGGCCGTCGCCGTGCTCCCCGGACAGCGACCCGCCGTAGCTGCTCACCAGACGCGCGGCACGTTCGACGAAGCACCGGTAGTGCGCGATTCCGTCGGCGGTGCGCAGGTCGAACGGAACGCGGGTGTGCACACAGCCGTGACCGAAATGCCCGTAGAGCGAACTGGATTCGTAGCCGAATTCGTCGAGCAGCGCGTCGAAGTCGCGCAGGTAGTCGCCGAGCCGCTCGGGCGGGACCGCGGCGTCCTCCCAGCCCTCGTGCGTTTCCGGGCCGTCGGGCGGATAGGCGGTGGCGCCCAGTCCGGCCTCGCGGGCGGCCCACACCTCGGCCTCGCGGTCGGGATCGTCGAGGATGGTGGAACTCGCCTCGGTGGCGCGCTCGAGGTCGGCGATCATCTTCTTCGCCCGCGCGTCGGCCTCCTTCTGGTCGTCGCCGTCGAATTGCACCATCAGCCAGGCCTTCCCGTCGGGCAGCTGTGAGATGGCCTTCGCCGCGAGGTGCCGGCTGTGCTCCAGTTGAACCAGACGATGGTCCAGGCCCTCGAGCGCGGCCGGATCGTGCGGCAGGATCCGGGAGACCGCGTCGGCGGCGTGATAGACGTCGGGGAAGCCGAGGACGGCCATCGCCTTCGCGGCCGGCACCCGCACCAGCTCGATCTCCGCGCGCAGAACGGTCACCAGGGTGCTCTCGCTGCCGACGAGGAACTTCGCGATATCGAATCCCCGCTCCGGCAGCAGCGCGTCGAGGTTGTAGCCGGAGACGCGGCGCGGAATGTCGGGATAGGCCGCGCGGATGTCGTCGGCGTAGCGGTCCCGGGTCTCCCGCAGGCGCCGGACCAGCTCGTCGGCCTCCGGATTCGTGCCCGGGATCGGATCCTCGGCACCCACCCAGGCGCGCAACCCGTCGTAGGTGAGGATCTCGAGCCGGCGCACCGAATCGACCATCTTGCCGTAGGCCTGTGCGGTGGCACCGCACGAGTTGTTGCCGATCATCCCGCCGATCGTGCAGCTGACGTGGGTCGAGGGCTTGGGCCCGACCATCAGCCCGGACGACTTCAGCTGCTGATTGAGCGGGTCGAGCGCGATACCGGGTTCGACCACGGCCGTGCGGGTTTCGGCGTCCACGGCGAGCAGCCGGTGGCAGTATTTGGTCCAGTCGATGACGACCGCCGTATTGCAACTCTGACCGGCGAGGCTGGTGCCGCCACCGCGCGAGAGCAACGGGACGTCGTGGTCGCGGCAGATGCCGACCGCCACCGCGGCGGCTTCCGGTGTGCGCGGAACGACCACGCCCAGCGGCAGCGCGCGATAGTTCGAGGCGTCGGTGGAATAGGTGGCGCGAGTTCCCGAATCGAAACGGACCTCCCCGTCGACCGCCTCCTTCAGTGCGGTCTCGAGCGCCTGCAGCGGCCATCGGTCTCGATTCGAGCCGCGGTGCGGGCGGGCCGTGCGATCCGAAATCGTCATTCGTGCACCCCTGTCGTGGTCGGCCGGATTGTCGTGCGGCCGCACCTCGCCAGCGGGCGGCCGGACACCGCGCGAATACCCGGCCGACCGCAGGTCACACCCACCGAACCGGACACGATGCCGGGCGATCCCCTGCCGCATAACGCCGCCCGTCCCGGGTACGCGTCAGATGCGACGCCCGCGCGATATGCCCTCGGGCGCCGGACAACCGCGCGAGGAGAGGAGACCGAGTGAGCGCACAGTCACCGGTAGTGGTGGTCACCGGAGCCAGCGCCGGAATCGGGCGCGCCACCGCACGGCGCTTCGCCGCCGACGGGGCGCGCGTGGCGCTGCTGGCCCGTGGGCGCGCCGGACTCGACGCCGCCGCGAAGGACGTCGAGCAGGCCGGTGGTGCGGCACTGCCGATTCCGACCGACGTCGCCGACCACGACGCCGTCGAGGCGGCCGCCGACCGCGTCGAGCAGCAGTGGGGTCCGATCGACGTCTGGGTGAATTCGGCGTTCACCTCGGTCTTCGCGCCCTTCACCGAGATCGAGCCGGAGGAGTTCCGCCGCGTCACGGAGGTGACCTATCTCGGGTCGGTGCACGGGGTGATGGTGGCGCTGGCCCGGATGCGCCCACGCGATCGCGGCACCATCGTCCAGGTCGGGTCGGCGCTCGGCGAACGCGCGATTCCGCTGCAATCGGCCTATTGCGGCGCCAAACACGCGGTCAACGGATTTCTCGAGGCGGTGCGGGTGGAGTTGATGCACGAGCGCAGTGGCGTGCACGTGACGATCGTGCAGGCACCGGCGGTCAACACACCCCAATTCTCCTGGGTGCGTTCACGTTTGCCGAAGAAGCCGCAGCCGGTGCCGCCGATCTACCAGCCCGAGGTGGTGGCCGACACCATCGCCTTCGCCGCCGAGCATCCCGAGCGCAAGCAGTACTGGGTCGGCGCGAGCACGGTCGGCACCGTCGTCGCGCAGCGGCTCGCGCCAGCGGTGCTGGATCGCTATCTGGCACGCACCGGCTACGACTCACAGCAGACCGACGCCGACGAATCCGAGCGGCCGGACAACCTGTGGCGCCCCGTCGACGACGAACACGGCCACGACTTCGGCGCACACGGTGACTTCGACGGCCGAGCCCACCGGCACAGTCCGCAGGCGTGGATGTCGCGCTGTGTCGAATCGGTGGCCGGTTCGGTCGCCCGGATGGCCCGGCACTGACCCAGCCATCGGCCCCGCCGGCCGCGGTTGAGCACGGCAACCGCGGGTACCCGCCCGGCGACCAGGGGGCACGCTGCACATCCCCGCGGGCTCGACACGGAGAGGACAGGACAGATATGGCGCAACAGGTTGCCGACTACGTCGTGGCCCGGCTCAACGAGTGGGGCGTGAAAGAGGTATTCGCCTATCCCGGAGACGGAATCAACGGTCTCGTGGCCGCTTTCGGCCGCACCGACGACCGGCCGACGTTCGTCCAGGCCCGGCACGAGGAGATGGCGGCGTTCTCGGCCACCGGCTACGCGAAATTCAGCGGGCACGTCGGTGTGTGCATGGCCACCTCCGGTCCGGGCGCGATCCATCTGCTCAACGGCCTCTACGACGCCAAACTCGACCACGTTCCGGTGGTGGCGATCATCGGCCAGACCGCGCGCAGCGCGATGGGCGGCAGCTATCAGCAGGAGATCGACCTGCAGAGCCTGTACAAGGACGTGGCCTCCGAATATCTCGTCGAGGTCAACGTCGCCGAACAGCTGCCCAACGCCCTCGACCGGGCCTTCCGCACGGCCTGGACCCGGCGCGCACCCACCGCGGTGATCATTCCGGCGGATCTGCAGGAGGAGACCTACGAGCCGCCACAGCACGAATTCAAGCAGGTGCCGTCGAGCCCGCCCGCCGAGATGCATTCGGTGGTCGTTCCGGCGCGCGCGGAGATCGAGCGCGCCGCGGAGGTGATCGGAGCCGGTTCCAAGGTCGCGATCCTGGTCGGCCAGGGCGCCCGCTCGGCCGCGCGCGAGGTGACCGAACTCGCCGAGATCACCGGCGCCGGCGTCGCCAAGGCGCTGCTCGGCAAGGATGTGCTGCCCGACGATCTGCCGTTCGTGACGGGCCCGATCGGGTTGCTGGGCACCCGCCCCAGCTACGAGCTGATGCGCGATTGCGACACTCTGGTCATCGTCGGTTCGAACTTCCCCTACAGCCAATTCCTGCCGCCGCTGGATCAGGCCCGTGCCGTGCAGATCGATATCGACGGCACCATGATCGGCATGCGGTATCCGACCGAGGTGAACCTCGTCGGTGACGCGAAAGCCACACTGGCCGAGATCATTCCGCTGCTGAAGCCGGTGAGCGACCGGTCCTGGCGGGAGACGATCGAGTCGAATGTGGCGCGCTGGTGGGAGACCGTGGAGCGGCAGGCGTTGCTTACCGCCGAACCGGTCAACCCCATGCGGGTGGTCTGGGAACTGTCGCAGCAGATTCCGGACAACGCCATCGTCACCGCCGACTCCGGCTCCTCCACCAACTGGTACGCGCGCTGCCTGAAATTCCACGGCAGCATGCGCGGCTCGCTGTCGGGCACACTGGCCACCATGGGGCCCGGTGTGCCGTATGCGATCGGCGCGAAGTTCGCCCATCCGGATCGCCCGGTGATCGCGCTCGTCGGCGACGGCGCGATGCAGATGAACGGACTGGCCGAATTGATCACCATCGCCCGCTACACCGAACAGTGGAGCGATAAGCGACTGGTGGTGTGCGTCTTCCACAACAACGACCTCAACCAGGTGACCTGGGAGCTGCGGTCCATGGGCGGTTCGCCCAAATTCGAGGATTCGCAGTCACTTCCGGACATTTCGTACGCGGACGCCGCGCGCTGCTTCGGCCTCGCGGCGATCGAGGTCGACGATCCGGAGCAGTTGGCCGGGGCCTGGGAACGGGCGCTGACCGCGGATCGCCCGACCCTGCTGGACGTGCGCTGCGATCCCGAGGTTCCGCCGATACCACCGCACGCCACCTGGGATCAGATGAAGGCGACCGCGGAGGCCGTGCTGCGCGGCGACCCGAACGCCTGGCATCTGGTCACTCAGGGCATGAAGACCAAGGCACAGGAGTTCCTGCCCGGGCGCGGTTCGGGCGGCGACGACTAGGTCATTCGCGGGCGGCGCCCCAATCGGTCAGCGAATGCCTGGCGTGCCGTAGGGCGCACCGGAACTCCGCACGGTCACCGCGGGGCGCCACGGTGTCGAACAGGGCGGCCGCCACCGCCGCTACAACCGCGATGATCAGCAGAGTTGTCATATCGGCCAGTCTGCGACGACCGGCCACGAAACAACAGAGCCACTACCACATCACTGGCCCGGAAGCCGGGCATCGGACCTGCGCCCGATGCCCGGCTTCCGCTGCGCAACCGGCACGCGGGTAGGTATCATCGGCTCCCGGACCTCAGATCATGGTTCGGCCCAACGCTTTTGGCATCACGACTGGTGACGGCTGCCGCCGTCGACGTCCACCACGACCGTTTGGAGTTGTCTTCTGTGACCACGCCGCATTCGCTGGAATCGCCGTCGAACAGGTGTCCCGTGGCACACAGTTCACCGATCGCCGCGGACGGACCGCGTGTTCCCCTCTACACCGAGGAATTCGCCGTCGACCCGCGCGGCGGATACGAGCGGATGCGCGCCCACCACCGCTCCTTCGCTCCGGTCGAACTCGCTCCCGGCGTGCCGGCGACACTGGTGATCGGTTATCAGGCCGCGCTGCGGATTCTCAACGATCCCGAGCATTTCCCCGCCGACCCGCGGGCCTGGCAGCGCACCGTACCGGCGGACAGCCCGATCCTGCCGATGCTCGGCTGGCGCCCGAATGCCTTGCGCAGCAGCGGCCCCGACCACGCGCGATTCCGCGCGGCCAATGTCGCCGCCATCGACGGGGTCGACCTGCACACACTGCACACCGTCGTCGAGCGGGTCGCGATCCCGCTGATCAACTCGTTCACCGTCGACGGCCAGGCCGACCTGCTGACCCAGTACATTCGCCCGCTGGCGTTCACCAGCCTGAACACGATGCTGGGCATCGAACCCGATATCGCCGAGCGGGTCGCGGCCGGGCTGGCGCCCATCTTCGACGTCACCGGTGACGCGGCGGCGGGCAACCGGATGCTGGCGGCCGCCCTGCAGGAACATACCGACCGCAAGCGCGCCCACCCCGGCGACGACATCACCTCCCGGCTGATCGCGCACGAGAGCGCCCTCGACGACGAGGAGGTGATCAATCAGCTGGTGAGCCTGTACGGCGCGGGTATCGAACCGCAGCTGCATCTGGTCGCCAACGCCCTGCTGCTGATGATGACCGACGAGCGGTTCTCCGGAAATCTGCTCGGCGGCACCCTCACCACCCGCGACGCCCTGGACTGGGTGCTGTTCAACAACCCGCCGCTGGCGAACTACTGCGCGAGCTACCCGCGCCAGCCGATGCTCATCGACGATGTGTGGCTACCGGCGAATCAGCCCGTGCTGATCGGCATCGCGGCCTGCAACAACGATCCGCAGGTGCGCGAGGGCGATCGCAACGGCAACCGCTCCCATCTGTCGCTGGGCGCCGGGCCGCACGCCTGCCCGGCCCGCCGGATCGCGTACCTGATCGCCCAGGACACCGTGGATCAGCTGCTGGACGCGCTGCCCGATATCGAGCTGGCGGTTCCGGTGACGGAATTGCACTGGCGCCCAGGCCCTTTCAACCACGCACTGGCCGCACTGCCGGTCACCTTCCCACCGTCCCCGCCGCTGCAGAGCCCGTTCGCCTGACCCGGCTGCGCCGTTCGCCCAGCACGGTTGCGCCATTCGCACGACGGGCGTGCGGACCGCGCGCGGGTTACCGTCGTGACATGCACACCCTCGTGATGACCGGCGCGACTCGCGGAATCGGCCGGATCGCCGCCCGGGAGATCCTGCGCACCGCGCCGGATACGCGACTTCTGGTGCTGGCACGCGGCGAGTCCGGACCGCAGGTGTGTGCGGAACTGTCCGGGGCGGGTTACGCGGCCTCGCATGTGGAGGCCGATCTCGCCTCGCTGACCGGTATTCGCTCGGCGGCGCGGCGAATTCACGAACTGCTCGATCGCGGCGAGGTGCCGCCGCTGGCCGGGTTCGTCGGCAATGCCGGTATGCAGTACACCGAGGCGACCATCGCGACCGAGGACGGGCTCGAGGCCACCTTCGCGGTCAACGTCGTGGCCAACCATCTACTGCTGCGCCTGCTCGGCGACCGCTTCGTGGTGCCCTCACGCATCGTGATCACCGTCAGCGACACCCATTTCGGCGATCTGCGGCACAACCTGGGCATGGTGCCCGGCCCGGTGTGGCACTCCCCCGATGTGCTGGCCCACCCCGGCGCCTTCGCCGATCCGTCGAGTACGGCCGCGGGCCGGACCGCGTACTCGACGAGCAAGCTGGCCATGATCTACCTGGTCCACGAATACGCGCGCCGGCTTCCGGCCGGAATCGACATCCTCTCCTACAATCCGGGTTTCGTCCCCGGCACCGGATTGACCCGCAACGCCGGGCCGTGGGAGCGCTTCGCCGTCCGCCGCCTCGCACCCGCGCTCACCTGGACGCCGCTGGCGAGCACGCCGAAGACGGCGGGCCGGCGCCTCGCCGACGTGGTCACCGGAGCGGTCCCGGCCGATTCCGGCAGCTACATCGATCGCTACCGGGTCGCCGAATCGTCGCCGGAGTCCTACGATCCGGCGCGCGAACGCGATGTGTGGGAGTGCGCCGAACGTCTCACCGCCGCGCATCCGGCCTGAGCCGCCGCACCCTCCGCTAGCGTGATGCCACCGAACGGAAGGAACATCGGTGAAAGTGCATCTGCAGGTGGAGGGTTCGCCGCTGCGTGCCCGCGACAGCGCTCGCGCGATCGCCGCGCTCGGCGCCGACGGCATCTTCTCCTTCGAGGGCCCGCACGACGTATTCGTGCCGCTGGTTCTCGCCGCCGCGGAGACCGATCTGCGCCTGATGACCAATGTCGCCATCGCCGGGCCGCGTAGTCCGCTGCATCTGGCGCACACCGCCTACGATCTGCAGGCGCTCAGCGGCGGACGGTTCCGGCTGGGGCTGGGGTCGCAGATCCGGGTGCACATCGAGAAGCGGTACGGCAGCCGGTGGGAACGTCCGGCCGCGCGCACCGGCGAATCGGTCGCGGCGGTGAAGGCCATCCTCGCCGCATGGGAAGGCCACGCCCCCTTGGATTTCCGGGGCGAATTCTTCACCCATACGCTGATGCCGCCGACCTTCGATCCCGGCCCGAATCCGTTCGGCCCGCCGCCGGTGCTGATGGGCGCGCTCGGACCGGTGATGACCCGAACCGCCGCCGAGGTGGCAGACGGACTGTTGGTCATGCCGTTCAACAGCGCCGCGCATTTCACCGGGCGCACGGTGCCGGCGCTGCGGCGCGGGCTGGCCGAATCGGGCCGCACACTCGATGAATTCGAGGTGGTCGCCCAGGCCATGGTCGCGCTGGGCCGTACCGCCGGTGAGCTGGCCGCCGCGGTCGACGCGGTCGCGCGGCTCATCGCCTTCTACGCCTCCACCCCGGCCTACCGCCCGGTGCTCGACGCCGAGGGCTGGGGTGAGGTGCAACCCGAACTCAACGCCCTGTCGAAGCAGGGCCGCTACGCCGAGATGCGGGCGCTGATCACCGAGCCGATGGTCCGCACCATCGCCCTGGTCGGGTCCCCCGCCGAATGCGCGGCGCAGGCCCACGCCCGCTTCGGCGACTACGCCCGCGACATCTGCTGTTACTTCCCGGGCTACGACCCCTCGGCCGGCGACGTGGCCGAGTTCGTGGCCCGGGTGCAGTCCTCGGAATAATGCACAGAAATCGACTTCTCATTCAGTGGAAACTGGATTCTCACATGTCTATCATGTGATTCACCGCACTCAGGCCGCAGCGAGCCGACGCACGGGTGGCGGTGAAGGAGAAGAACTACCCATGGCAACCGCGACCACCAGCGTCGAAAGCCCCGATGACAACGACACCGGACGCCTGGAGAACGCCTCCACGCTCCGTGTCGTTCTCATCATCGTGGCGATCGTCGCGAGCACCGAGATCGTCCCGTTCCATTTCACGTTCATCAGTCTCAGCGCCCGCTTCATCGGTGAATCCTTCCCCGAGCAGAACGCCGGCCAGCTCACCTGGCTGACCACGTTGTACTCACTGATCGGCGGCGTAGCGGTACCGGTCTTCGGCAAATTGTCCGATCTGGTCGGCAAGAAGAAGATCATCCTGTTCTGCCTGCTGCTGTCGATCCTGGGCTGCCTCATCGACGCGCTGACCTCGAACTGGACGCTGATGCTGCTCGGGCGCGGACTACAAGGGCTCGCCTTCCCCGCGATCTTCGTGTCCTACGGCCTGATCCGCGATCTCGCACCGCGCCGCCATCTGAATATGGCGATCGCACTCGCGGGCGGCGGCACCGGTGTGGGCGCGATCCTGGGTCCGGTCATCGGCGGCCTCCTCACCGACCACTACAGCTGGCGTTCCTTGTTCTGGTTCTGCGTGATCTGGACCGTGGTGACGATTCTGCCGCTGGCGCTGTTGGTTCCCGAGACCAAACTGCGCGCCAAGGTCAAGATCGATCTGCTCGGTGCGGTGCTGCTCGGCGCCGGTATCGCCGGTGTGCTCATCTATCTCAGCAACGGCGCCACCTGGGGCTGGGGTGAGCTGTCGGCGCTGGCCTGGCTCATCGGCGGCGTGGTCCTGCTGGTGGCGTTCTACGTCTGGGAGCTGATCACCCCGGAACCGATCATGGATCCGAAGTTGTTGCGCGCCCCGCGCTTCGCCGGAATTCTCGCCGCGGCCTTCCTGTCCGTGGGCGTCATGCAGGGTCTGTCCTACGCGATGGGCTATCTCGCGGAGACTCCCGGCGGGGCGGAGGGCGAGGCGATCAAGAAGCAGATCGTCGACGGAGCGGCCGCCGAAGCCGCGAAGCAGGCCTCCGAGCAGATGCACATCCAGGTTCCCACATCGGCTGTCACCCAGTACTTCTCGGTGGAGGGCACCCTGCCCGGTTTCGGTCTGACGCTTCTGCAGTTCACCGTGCAGGCCATGCTGGGCCTGGCGCTGGTGTACGTGCTCGTCGCCCCGCTGTGCGGCTGGATGTCGACCCGGATCGGGTTGCTCAAGCCCTACCTCGCCTCGACCATCGCGTTCGTGATCGGCTGTCTGCTGTTCGCCCGTTTCCACGACAGCGTGTGGCAGATGGCACTGATCGCCCTGATCGTCGGTGTCGGTGCGGGAGCGTATCTGGGCACCCTGCCCAATATGGTGGTGGAGGCGGTGCCGCAGGAACAGCAGGGCATCAGCGCCGGAATGTACGGCGCCTTCAACAGTTTCGGCACCGCGGCCGCCACCGCCGCCGTCGCGGCGGTCATGTCGGCCAATCCGCTGATTCTGCACATCAACGCTCCCGGACACGTCGAGGAACGTAAACTGAACACCGGTCCGCTGGCGCAGCTGCCGGACGGCGCCGCGTATACGAACATCTTCTACGTGTTCGCCGGCGCATCCGCGCTCGCCTTCGTCCTGGCGCTGCTGTTGCTGCGCCACTACAACCGGCCGAGCACCGGAGGTACCGCCCACTGAGCCGAAACCCGTTCGCGCCGTAGGTATTCCGCATCGGGCCGCAGGAGGGCACATGACCGCGGACTCACCGACCGGGTCGCATTCGTCGCCGGGGCAGCCCGCCCGCAGCGCCGCGCACATGCGGAGCGGATGGCGCACGAGGGCGCCGACATCATCGCCGTCGAATCAAGGCAGCCCGCAGTACTGAAGTGGTTGGGAGAGAACAGATGAGCGACTTCGACAGCACCGGACCGACCGCGCGGCTCACCGCGGCGCTGTGCCGCGCGGCGCAACTGCTCGGCGACGAGGTGCGTGCCGTCCTGCTGCACAGCCCGCGCCCGGTATTCCTGTTCTACCTGGCCCAGACCTTCGACCAGTTGGAGGCCGACCTGCCCTCGGGCCGCCCGCCCGGTCCGGCGACCCCGGCCCAGCAGCTGTGCCTGCATCTGATGCTGGCCCACGTCGAAGGACAGGTGCCGGCCGAGGATCTGGTCCGCGCGCGGCGCCGGCTACTGCGCCACGACACCGGCGATATTCTCGCCGAGGTGCGCGCGATCGCCGGAAAGTCCGGTGGCAGTTACGATTTCATCGCACTGGGCGATGTACTCGCCGCCGGCGGGATGGGCGCCTTCTTCGCGCCGTTCGAACCCTCCGACCTGGCCGCCTGACCCCGGGCGCACACGACGCGGCTCAGCTGCCGGATTCGCGGCTGAGCCCGCGCATCAGCAGACTCCAGGCGCGCCGCGCGGTGGCCTGGCGCGCCGGGAGTTCGGTTTTGATCAGTACGGCCGCCAGCATGGCCAGCGCGGTCACGACATCCTCGGCGGTGAGTTCCGGGCGCAGCGAGCCGCGCAGATCGGTAGCGGCCAGTTTGGCGCCGATCAGGTCGACGAGCCGGCGCGACACCTCGAACAGCCGCGGATCGTCGAAGCCGGTGGGATCGATCGTGGCGATGAATCCGGCCGAGACCGCGATCTGGTCGACGATGAAATCCAGCAGATCCACCGCCGTGGTCCCCGGCCGATTCGCCACCTCCTCGATCGCGACGACGTTGTCGTCGAACACCGCCAGAATCATCGATTCGCGGGTCGGGAAGTGCCGGTACAGCACGCCCGGACCCACTCCCGCCGCGCGGGCGATCGAATTCAGCGGTGCGTCGAAGCCGTTCTCGGCGAACACCTCCCGCGCCGCGCGAACCAACGCCCGTCGGTTCGCCGCAGCGGCCTTCGGCCCTCGATTGGCCCGGGGTGACGCGGTCATCTGATCGACGTTACCGCACGCGGTCGGCGACTCGACACGGCGGACGGATGCCGCCACCGGCGCCCGGTGTCCTTCGGCGCGTACGGATTTCACGACGCCGAACGCGCGCCACCTCGATTGGAACAAGTTGCAGTTGACGAGACGGGCCCGGTCGTACACACTGCCCTAGCAACCGGAGACAGTTGTCCGGTTGGTTTCGGTCACGCCCGCCGGGCACGCACCCTGTTTTCGCGTCCGAGACGAACCACGCGACCGATGTTACGTACCTGTAGGTCTTGATGGAGAGTGCATGACCCCGATGAAGCGACGCTCCTTTCTGCTCGGCGCCACCGCCGCCGGACTGACTCTGGCCACCGCGGCCACCGCGAGCGCCCAGCCCTGGATGACCACCGGGAGACGACAGACGTCGGTCCCGCTGACCAGGGAAGATCATCGGGTCGTCATCATCGGCTCGGGATTCGGTGGCGGCGTCAGCGCGCTTCGGCTGGCCGAGGCCGGCGTCGACATCCTGGTCCTCGAACGCGGTATGCGCTGGCCGACCGGCCCGAATGCCGACACCTTCCCGCACCCGACGCGCCCCGACCGGCGCATGCTCTGGTATCGCTCCGCGCCCGAAGTGCTGGGCGTGCCGGTCGCGCTCGAGCCGTACACCGGCCTGCTCGAGGCCGTCGTCGGGGAGAACATGACCGCGGTCTGCGCCGCGGGCGTCGGGGGCGGCTCGCTGGTGTACCAGGGCATGACGCTGCAGCCGAGCGAGGCGACCTTCTCCGAGGTCTTCCCCGCCGAACTCGACTACGCGCTGATGGCGCGCGAGCACTACCCTCGGGTGGCGCGAATGCTGGGCGCCGGCGTCGCACCCGACGAGCTGATCGACAGCCCCACCTATCTGCCCTCCCGGGCGTTCGCGCGCAACGTCGGCGCGGCCGGCTACGAGCTGTCGAAGATCCCCATGCCGATCGACTGGAGCTTCGCGCTGCGCGAGGTGCGCGGCGAGATGAAACCCTCCTACATCAACGGCGACTGCGCGCTCGGGGTGAACAACGGCGGCAAACACTCCGTCGATGTCACCTATCTGGCCCGCGCCGAGGCCACCGGCCGCGCCACCGTGCGAACTCAGCACGAGGTCACCGATGTGGCGCGGACGCCCGACGGCCGCTGGCAGATCAGCGTGGATCGGATCGATACCGCCGGACGGGTCGTCGAACACCTCGTTCTCACCTCGAACGCGCTGATCATGGCCGCGGGCAGTATCAACACCACCAAGCTGCTGCTGCGGGCCGCCGCGAAGGGACAGATCCCGGATCTGCCCGACGGCCTCGGCGGTCAGTGGGGCAACAACGGCGACCGGATCTTCACCTGGACCAGCGCCACCGACGATTTCGGCACCGCCCAGGGCGGGCCGGTGGTCTACGGCAGCAAGGAGTGGGACGACCCGGCCATCGCCAATACCGTGATCCAGGCGTCGATTCCGCCGGCCGGTGTGGACGCGCATTCGACCATGCTGGTCGGATTCGGAATCACCGACGGCCGTGGACATCTCGCCTACGACGCGGCCACCGACGACGCGAAACTGTACTGGCCCGCCGACGCCGACGCCGCCCTGCAGCAGCGCATCGCCGCGCGCGTGCATGCCATCGCGGGACCCGGCAGTACGGTGCTCGACACCAATGCCGCGGCCCCGAGCACCTGGCATCCGCTCGGTGGCGCGCCGATGGGCACGGTCTGCGACCTGGAGGGACGAGTGCACGGCACGCGCGGTCTCTACGTTCTCGACGGCGCCCTGATTCCGGGCAGTACCGCGGCCTGCAATCCGTCGATGACCATCGCGGCGGTCGCCGAACGCGCGCTCGACCGCATCGTCGCCACCGATATCGGCACCGTCATCTGAGGCGTGGCGCCGGGGCCCCGGCCCCGCCGCGCCGCGCGGCCTCGGCTTCGATCCAGTCGCCGATCATGTGCGCCGTCATGTCGATGGCCTCGCGGCGCTGCTGTTCGTCGAATTCGATGGCCGAGGCCCGCAGCACCGCCGAGAAGCCGGTGTTGATCACGACGAAGGTCATCACGTCGTATTCGTGATCGTCGCCGGGGCCGAGCACCTGGATCAGCAGCACCTTGATCAGCAGGCGCAGCCGCGGCTCGAACTCCGGAATGCCGCTGCTGTAGAACTGCACCCCGGCGACCAGCGCGCGGACCAGCAGCGCGTTGGCCACCAACTCCTCGGCGATCGAGTTCAGCAGGCGCGAGGTCAGCTCGTGCATGGTGGCGTCCGAGCGATCGAAAATGCTGTCGGTGGCGCGCTTTTCGATGTTCTCGAGCAGGCGCGCGAGTAGCTCCTCGACGATGACGGTGCGATCGGAGAAGTAGCGGTACACGGTGCCGATGCTCATACCGGCCTCGGCGGCGATCCGGTTGGTCGAGGTATTGGCGATGCCGCGCTCGCCGAACAGCCGGGCGGCGGTGTCGAGGATGTGTTCCCGGGTCGCCTTGGCCCGCTCCTGAGTGGGCCGGCGACGCTGCCCGGCGGCTTTCGACGCCATCACCTACTCCTGCCTGGTCTTCGCCCGAGGACCGATCGTCGATCCTAGCCCGGCGCACGGCCTCGCCGAGACCGGGAAAGTTCCCACATTATTTTCTCCGGTCGGGAAAAAGCGGCTACGCTCGACATGCGGCGCGCTCGCCCAGTGTTGTGCGACGCGTCGTGCCGACCGCCGCCTTCCGAGGAACAGCGAGGCCACCCATGGCAGATTCCGGTGCGGCCGTGGTCGCTGCGGGGCGTCGCCGCGGGCGCCCGCCCCGGCTGAACCGCCGCCGCATCCTCGCCGCCGCGCGCGATCTGGAGCCGGAGAATCTGACCATGCAGGCGGTGGCCGATGCGCTGGGCGTGCATCGCAAATCGCTCAACTATCACGTCAGCGATCGCCAGGGCCTGCTCGAACTGGTCGCGTTCGACGCGTTCGACACCGGTTTCGGCCGGGTCGATCTGCCCGAGCGGGCGGACTGGCGCGAGTTGCTGCGATTGTTCGGCCACGCGGTGGTCGACGCCCTGGTGCAGGTGGGCGCGCTCATCGTCTACGTCCGGTTCGACGGCAAGGCGGGCCTGTCGGCGCTGGAACTGGTCGAGCGGATCATGGCCGCGCTGGTCCGCGCCGGACTGGACGCGAGCGAAGCCGGGCGTACGCTGAAACTCGTTGCGGCGATGGCCTATTCGGCCGCCCGCGAGGCGCTCGACGCCGGCGGCGGGCCGATCGACCCGCAGGCGGCCGCGGTGCGGCGCACGCTGGGCGACGAGTCGGGATTTCCGCTGCTGCGTGCGGTCGCCGCCGCTCGCGAAACCGACGGGCGCGTCGGTGAGCAGTTCGAATTCGATCTCGCCCTGATCATCGAGGGACTGGAACGGCGGCTGGAAATTCGGCACGGCGCGGGTGTTCCGGCGGCGCCCGGGCGTGGTCCCGGCCGGTCCTGACCGCGCGGGCGCCGGTCAGTTCTCCTTGGCGCGGCGGTCCACGGCCTCGGCGAGGTAGTCGCCCAGTTCCTCCCGCAGCACGCGGTCCAGCGACCGTGCCAGGGTGTTGTTCACCGCCGTGACGGCCAGACCCCGCAAATGAGTGAGCATCTTGGCGGTTTCGGCGATTTCGTCGTCGGTGTCGGGCAGCCAGCCGGGGCCGTGCGTGTCGACGATATGTTCTTTGGCGGCCGCCATCATGTCGTGGGCGATCTCGTCGAGGCGGCCGCTGACGGCCGCCTGCAGATCGGCCAGCCGGCCCAGCCGGAACCCGTACCCGTGCAGTTCGGCGAAATTCTCCAGCAGCTGCGGATCGGTGAATTCGACTGTCTCCGTGCCGATCCGGGCCAGCCCGAGTTCGGCGAGACGTGCCAGGATCTCCGGATCGGCCGCCTCCTCCTCACCGAGGAAGGTGTCGATCAATTCGCGGGGCACCTGAAGCGTCTCGTCCGGTTGCCCCCAGGCGGCGGTGACCGCGTGCTGCAGTCCCAGGATCTCGGTGAGGTCCTTACCCGTTTCCCAGCCGGTGATGAAATCGGCGATGTGGGCGGTGGTGAACCCGCGCTGCAGCAGCACGTCGATGATCTTCAACCGCTCCAGATGGGAGTCGTCGTAGATCAGTGCACGCCCGATCCGGCGCACCGGCGGGGGCAGCAGGCCACGTTCCTGGTAGGCGCGCACATTGCGGCTGGTTGTGCCTGCGGCGCGGGCGAGTTCATCGATGCGGTACTCCGCCATCCCGTTCTCGCCCACCCTTTCCTCGTGCCGGACGCCGACCCGCGTCGCACCCGCCCCCGGCCCTGTGAGCAGCCCGGGCGCGACGCATCGTGTCGACATTAGCCCAACGAGGTCACCGCCCGATCGGCGGCGGGCGCGCGCCCGCCGCCCCGCCCGGGGATCAGTACATAGTCGCGCGGATCGAGAGTGGCGAGCTGACCGGTGAACTGACTACCGAAGCCCGGGAACATGGTCGCGTTGAAACCGTCCTCGGTCAGATACCAGCTGCGGCACCCGGAATTCCAGGTGGTCGCCCGCAGCCTGCGCTGCAGGCGGTGGTTGTAGCGGTCCTGCCGGTCGCGGCGCACCTCGAGCGAATGCAGATTCCGCTCGAGCAGCATGCCGATCGCCGCGGCCAGATAGTCGATCTGTGCCTCCATGTACACCAGCGCCGAATTGTGCCCGGGGCCGGAATTGGGTCCGAAGGTGAAGAACAGATTCGGATAACCGGCGACGGTCACACTCTTGTACGCGTATGCGCCCCTGCGCCATTCGTCGTCGAGCACGCGCCCGCCCCGGCCGGTGATCGGGATCGGCGCACCCGCCTTGGACACCTCGAAACCGGTGGCGAAGACGATGCAGTCGAACCGGTGCTCGATTCCCTCGGCGGTGCGGATTCCCGCCGGCGACATTCCCGCGATCGGCCAGGTGACCAGCGTGCAATTGTCGCGCTGCAGCGCCGGGTAGTAGTCGCTGCTCATCAGCAGCCGCTTGCATCCGGCCCGGAAGTCGGGCGTCAGCTGCCGTCGCAACCACGGATCACGGACCTGGCTGTGCAGATGGGCCAGCGCCACCGATTCCACGATCCGGGTCAGCGGCGTATTCCACACCACGCCCAGCGCCACCGATTCGTGCCCCCAGAACCAGGCCTGCCGGGCGAGCTGCTCGGTCAGCGGCAGGTGCCGGTACAGCTGCCGGGTCAGGCCGGTGGTGTGCCGGTTGATCCGCGGCAGGACCCAGCCCGGGGTGCGCTGGAAGACCTTCACCGACCCGGCCCGTTCGACCAGTTCCGGGACGATCTGTACCGCACTGGCGCCGGTGCCGACCACGGCTACCTTCTTGCCGGTGAAGTCGTAGTCGTGATCCCACCGGGCGGAGTGGATCATATGACCCTCGTAGCTGTCGCGAGCCGGGATGTCCGGCAGGCTCGCGTTGGCCAGCGGTCCGGACGCGACCACCACCGAACGGGCCCGCACCGGTGCGCGGCCGGCGTCGAAGACGATCTCCCATTCCCCCGCCGCCTCGTCGTAGGCCAGTCCGGTTACGGTGTGCCCGAAGCGAATCGAATCGCCGAGCGCGAACTTCGCGACCATGGCATCGATGTAGCCGAGGATTTCCGCACTGCCGGAATAGGTCTGCGACCAGTCCGGATTAGGCGCGAAACTGTAGGAGTACAGGCGCGACGGGATGTCGCAGGCCGCGCCCGGATAGGTGTTGTCGCGCCAGGTGCCGCCCACGCGCCGGTCCCGTTCGAAGAGCGCGAAATTCGTGATTCCGCGCTGCCGCAACCGGATCGCGGCCCCGATCCCGGCGAATCCGGCTCCGACGATCGCGACGTCCAACACGGTGTATCGGCCCGTACTCATGCGACCGGCTCGTAGGTCAGTTCCTTCGACCAGGCCGGCTGCGCGGGCAGCACCCGGTCGGGAATGCGGGCGGTCACCTTCACCAGCATGTCGGCCAGCAGGTGGTAGGGATGGTCGCGGTTGACCACCCAGTCGCTGTGCAGCTTGACGATCCGATACATCGGCACCCGGTTCACCACGGGCGTGCGCTCCCCGACCGCCTTGAACCGGCGCATCGCGGCATACAGTTTGGCCTCGTCGACTCCCATCGCGACGATGTTGTCGCGCATCTTGTTCAGCAACGGCACATAGCTGAGCACACCGATCATCAGCGACGGCTTCGCCCAGCCGCCGACCAGGTCGATCGCCAGTTTGCGGGCGGTGGAGTGCCCGAGCAGTTCCATCACCGCGTAATCGGTGGCCAGATGCCGGGATTCGTCGGAGTTGATCTTGCGGAACACCTCCTGGGCGACCGGATCGGCGATCTCGTCGGTGACGAATTTGATCAGCGCGCCGTCGAGGGCCACCTCCAGCATCGGAATCACCGTGCCCAGAAACGACAGCGACATGCCGTCGGCGTATTTGTCGAGAAAGTCGATGACCAGCTTGACGTTGATATTCGGTTCGGGGATCTCGTCGCCGTCGAGCATGCCCCAGCGCCGCATCAGGGCCAGTTCGGCATTGGCGTGGCGTTGCTCCTCGGCGTGGAAGTACCGGTAGATCTCGCGCAGCGTCTGCGTCGGGGCCTTCTTCGCCATCGCCGCGAAGCCGCGCGCGCCGACGTTCTCGATCCACATCAGATCCGCCATGAACGGCGTCAGCTTGGCGTGCAGGTCGGGCTCGATCAGTTCCGCACCCGGTGCGTCCCAGTCGATATCGGCCAGCGCCCACTGCCGGGACTTGATCTTGGCCAGCATATCGTCGAAGTCGAAGGACATGTCAGACTCCTGTCTTCTCGCTGCCGGCCGGTGCCGGAGCCGGATCGTCATGCGGCAGAACCCGGTTCAGCACGCCGAGGGCCCGGGTGTAGGTGGCCGGGAAATGTCGTTTGAGATGCCAGACGACCACCGCGTCCAGCTGCGGCAGCACATGCAGGCGGCCGCGCTCGTGGGCGTCGAGGGTGATGCGCGCGACGTGGTCGGGCGAGAAGCCGGTCCAGCGCATCAGTTCGGCGGCCAGCCGGGCCGATCCGGCGGTGATGCGTCCGTCGCGGGCGACGTTGGTGCGCACGAAGGTCGGGCACAGCACCGTCACGGCCACGCCGGTGCCGGACAGTTCGGCGGCGAGGGTTTCCGACAGCGACACCACGGCCGCTTTGGAGACGTTGTAGGGGGCCATCGCGGGTGCGGCGGCGAATCCGGCCGCCGAGGCCACGTTGATGATGCCGCCGCGGCCGGCGCGGCGCAGTTGCGGCACGAACAGCTCGCATCCGTGCACCACGCCCCACAGGTTGATGCCCAGCGCCCACTGCCAGTCCTCGAAGCCGATGTCGCCCACCGGCTTTCCGCCTATGCCGACACCGGCGTTGTTGATCACCAGGGTCGGCGGCCCGTGGAAAAGCGACGCACTGTGCCGCGCCAGCGATTCCACCTCCGCGCGTTGGGCCACATCGCAGCGGACGGCGTGCGCGCGGCGGCCGTGCGTCCGATCGATGAGCGCGACCGTCTCCTCGGCGCGGCCGAGGTCGATATCGGCACAGATCACCTCGCCCCCGCGGCCGGCGAGCTCCAGCGCGAAGGCGCGCCCGATGCCGCTGCCGGCGCCGGTGACGACGGCCTTGGCTCCGTAGGTACGGTCACCACCGCCGATCACCGACCGCAGCGCCGCATTCGCCCCGGCCATCGCATCCACGATCCACATCGCTATCCCGCCTCTCGGGCACTCGATACCGGTTGCGCCGCACGGGATCGGGCGAGCACACCGGTGATGAAGGCGGCCGCGCGCACCCATTCCCCGCGCAGCGAACTCGAACGGACCTGTGTCACACGGGTTCCCGGCAACACCGGGCCGCAGAGCGCCGTGAACGACGCGATCTGGCCACACGCGGCGGCGATGCCGAGCGGATTCGCCGGTAGCAGGCAGTTGATCGGCCGTACCCCGTACCGTTCCGCGGTCAGCGCCGGCCGCGCACGCGGCGACGGTGACGACGGGACCGATGCGGTGGCCGACGGCGAGGTCTCCGTTGACCTTCTCGTCTCCATGTACCGAGCATCAGCTACCTATGTGCCATTTGTCAATGGCAGATAGCACCGGCGATCGCGTGAAGGCTGCGCCACCTCCGTGACCAGGGCGCCGAGCATGTCCCGCGCGATTTCGGCATGTTCGCGCAGATCCGGAGAGGCCTCGGCCGCGGCGAGTTCGACGATGGTGTTCAGTTCACCGAAGGCCACCACGAGGCGGCGCAACGCGGCGCGCTGCTGGGCGGCCGAGAGGCCGTTGATACTCACATCCGAGGGATCGCGCCGCCGGATGTTTCGTTACGGCGCCCGACGATCCAGGAGCGCGTCGGCCGGACCGAGGCTCAGCATGCCGGTTCCCGCCCCCAGCAGTTCGCCCCGCGCCGGGCTCAGCGCGCGGTGCACGTGGCGCGCGGTCTCCCGGTCCGCGAATCTGCGGGCGGCGATTCCCAGTAGCGCCCAACGCAATTCGGCCAGGTGGTCCGGTGGCGGGGCCGACGCCGCATGCAGCAGTTCGTGAGCGTCTCCGGGTCGGACCAGCGCGGCGACATAGGGGGTGTTCGGCCCGAAGTCGACCGCGGCGAATTCGGCCGGGTCGCGGCCGGCCCGCAGCGCGAGGCACAGGCGGGTCAGCGGCGCGAGACCGGCTGCCACACCGGGCATTCCGCAGCCCGGCAGGGTGGCGAGTGCGCGTTCGTAGGCGTCTGCCACCTCCGGCTCCGGCCGGTCGGTGAGCACGGTGCGCAGCGCGCGGTACCAGGTGGTGAACACGCCGACCAGGTCGCGCTCGTAGCGCACCGCGAGCCGGTCGGCCGTGGCGGCGTGCTCGTCGGCGGCGGCCACGTCGCCCAGTGCGGCCGCGGCCTGCATCGCGACGAGATGTCCCAGGATCAGGTAGGTCGACAGGTCGTGCCGGCTCGACACGGTGACGAGCTCATGGGCGAGCCGCGCCCGCATCGGCCACCGGCCCGGGGTGTGGAAGGACTGCAGGAATCGGGCGTCGAGCGCGAGCACGAGCACGGACGGATCGCCCAGGTCGCGGGCGATCCGTTCGGCGGCGCGCGCCGCCTCGGCACCGGAAGCGCCACGGCGGCCGCGAGTTTCGACGGCGAACAGCGCGAGCAGCCGGGCGCGCAGTGCGGGCGCGGCCTCGGCGTCCAAGCGTTCGAGGGTGGTACGGGCGGCCTCGGCCACGCGCGCCGACCGGGCCGGGTCGTCGAGTACCGACCAGACCCCGGGGACCTCCATGCGGGTCAGCGCGGTGGCCGTGAGTTCGGGATCGTCGATCGCGGACAGGTCGTCGATCGCGCGCGCCCGGCGGTCCTGGGCGGTCATCAGACCGGTCGCGTCGGTGAGGGCCAGGCCGCGCAACAGGTCGGCGGAGGAGGTGAGACGGCTGCGGGGGCCGAGGGCACCGGAGGCGGCGACGGTCTCCCGCCACAATCGATGTTCGCCGAATTCCGTATCCGCGGTGAGGATTTCGCGCTCGAGGGCGGTCAGTTCGGCGCTGGGATCCAGTCCGGCCACCGCGCCGAGCCGGGTGCGGGCCCGCCGCAGTGCCGCCAGCGCGTCCTCCCGCCGCCCGGCCTGCCACAGCCCGCGCGCCTGCAACAGCCAGGCCCGTTCGCGTGCGGGATGGGCGTGCAGATGCGTCTCGAGTTCGGCGACGGCCTGTTCCGGCCGCCCGGACCGGATCCGCGCCTCCGCGAGCATTTCCACCGCGGCCGAACGTAGTTCGCCGAGTTTCGCGGCCTCTCCGCGCGCCCACCGGTAGTCGCCGTAGGCGTCTCCGCGCCAGAGCGCGAGGGCCGTCTCCAGCGTCTCTATCCGCGGAGGCCCGGCCTGATTCGCCGCCACGCGGACCAGATCGTCGAAGGACCAGGCGTCGACGTGGTCGCGGGGCAACATCAACCGGTATCCGGTGCCCTCGGTGACGATCACACGGGAAGGGGTGCGCGGTGCGCGCCCGGGTTCCAGGGCGCGCCGCAGTGCGGCGACGAACGTGCGCACCGCGGCGACCGCTCCCGGCGGCGGCTGCTCCCACAGGTCTGCCACCACTGCCGGCACCGGCACCACCCGTCCCCCGGCGGCGATCAGGCGGGCCAGCACCTCGGCGTGGCGGGGGCCGTGTAGCGGCAGCGGCGTCCCGTCGGCGGCGACGGCCCGCACCGGGCCCAGGACGCCCGCCGAGGGTGCCGCATCGGGGTCGGTGAGCTGCGCACTCATCGGTTGCTCATTCCCGCCGCCGAGTATCGATCGCGCACCGAACCAGCCTAGAGAAGGGATCGTCACCGCATGTCCGCACCCACCATCACCGGTTTCGACTACGACCGTGTTCCGGTTGCCGAGGATGTCGCGTTGTCCGTGGCGCACGCCGGCTCCGGAACTCCGATCGTGCTGTTGCACGGCTTCCCGCAGACGCATCTGATGTGGCGCCACGTCGCCCCGGCGCTGGCCCGCGAGCACACGGTGGTGTGCCCGGATCTGCGCGGCTACGGCGACAGCGGCAAACCGGTTGCCGCCGGCCCGGACACCTACGCCAAACGAACGATGGCCTCGGATGTGATCGCACTGGCCGACCACTTCGGATTAGATCGGTTCGCGCTGGCCGGGCACGACCGCGGCGCCCTGGTCGCGATTCGCGCCGGACTCGACCATCCCGATCGGATCTCCCATCTCGCGGTGCTGGATGTGCTGCCGACACCGGACATGTGGGAGGTCCTGCACGGCCACACCGCCGCGGTGGCCTTCCACCTATATTTGATGGCCCAACCGCCTGGGCTGCCCGAGCGCATGATCGGCGCGAGCGCCGACGAATTCTTCGGCCACTTCCTCGACGCCTGGTGCCTGCACCCCGGGGCGATTCCCGATGACGTCCGCGCGGAGTATCTGCGGGCGTGTGCCGACGCGGTCGATTCGATCGTCGCCGACTACCGCGCCTCGGCCACCGTCGATCTCGACCACGATCGTGCCGACCGCGCCGCCGGACGGCGACTCACCATGCCGGTCACCGTGATTCAGCAGGATTGGGGCGCCGCACTCGGTTACGACGCGCCCGCGGTCTGGCACGAGTGGGCGACCGATCTCGATCACCGCACTCTCGCGCTCGGGCATTTCATGGCCGAGGAGGCGCCGGACACGGTGGTCGAGGTGATCACCGATCTGCTGCGACGCTGAGCGACACGTCGGGCACGTCGCGCCCGAGGAAGGCCAGCAGTTGCCGATGCGGCGGCGCGTCCGCGGGGGCCGGGACCGCGGCCGCGAACATCCCGGGCCGGCGGAACATGTCGAAGTCCATCGCCCGCATGGTGGCCAGCAGTTCGGCGCTGTGCCGTTCGTCGATGCGGTCCGACAGGCCGGCGACGACGGCGAGATCTATTCCGTGGACGAGGATTTCGGTGCGATGGATCTGCGCGGCCAGGGGAGCGGGTACCGCGCCGAATCCCAGCCGCACGGTCGCGGACAGGGCATCCGGCCGATGCCAGGCCGCGCGATCGAGTTCGGCGGCGGTGGCGAAGGCCGCGTGCGGGTCACGGCCGAGCCAGTCGTCGTGATGATCCTGTTCGGTGCTCAGCGCCGAGGTCGCCCTCGGCTGGCTGACCAGCACCTCACCGATTCCGGACACCGGCAACCTCACCGAGGACCTGCGCGCCTACGCCGCCGGCGTGGCCCGCGACGTCAGCGGCCCCGACGGAGTCGCGGTGCTGCGCCTGATGATCACGCTGTCGAGTGCGGGCGATGCGGGCCTGCGCGCCCGCGACGCCTTCCTCACCGAACGCGGCCGCCAGATCCAGAGCATGCTCGATCGGGCCCACGCCCGCGGTGAACGCGCGCCCAGTGCCCTCGACGTACTCGATCACCTGTTGGCGCCCATGTACATTCGCGTGCTCTTCGGCGCGGGCCCGGTGACCACGGACTACGCACACGAACTGGTCGCCACGCTGCTGTCGCACACGCCGGCGCGAGCGAACTGAGGCAGCAGACGGCCGAAACCACTGCACCACTGAAGGTTTCACCGCCGCATGTCCTGCTCCCCCGTGTATCGGATGCGCGCTCGCCATATCGGGCACGTACAGTGCGCGGTAGCGGACGAGCGCAGGCGAGGGGGCCGTAGAGGTGAGCAGCGACAGCCGGGGCGACGAGATGCGCGGCGGCGCCGAACCGGACACGCGCACCGGCGCGGTCACGATGGCCGACGAACGCCTCGGTGTCAACGATGCCGTGGCCGCCGCCCTCACCCGCTGGATCGGGTCGATGCCCGCGCTGTATCTGGTGCTCATCGGGTTCAGCACCTGGATGGCGCTGGCGACCTGGGGGCCGTTGCGCCCGGTGGACCCGTATCCGTTCCCGTTCCTGCTGTTCGTCGACAACGTCGCGCAACTGATTCTGTGCCTGGTGATCCTGGTGGGCCAGCGGGTGCTCAGCGCCGCCGCCGACCGCCGGTCGGTGCAGACCTACGAGAACACCGAGGCGATCTTCGCTCAGGTCGCGGATCTGCAGGCGCATCTGGACCACCACGACCGCGCGCTCAGCCGGGGGCTGAGCCTGCTCGAATCGACGCCGCACCCGTGGATCGAACGGCATCGGGTGCAGTCGCCGCCGCAGGCCGCCGACCAGGCGGTCAGCACCAACGACCGGATCGCGGTGTGGCTGACCGAGCGGCTGGGCAGCGTCTGGGGCTTCTACCTCGCGCTCGGTTCGCAGATTCTGTGGGTTGTGCTGGCACAGGCGGGAATTCAGCGTCTGGACCCGTACCCGTTCGCCTTCATGGCGTTTCTGTCCACACTCGCCCAGCTGGTGTTCATGATCGTGATCATGGTCGGGCAGGACGTGCTCGGACGTACCGGTGACCGCCGATCCGAGCAGACCTTCCTCGATGCCCAGGCGGTGTTGCACGAATGCCGGCGGATGAAGGCCCGGCTGACCGCACAGGACCGCGTCATCGACAGCCTCACCGGATACGTCACCGACCGGGTCAGCGAACAACTCGGCAGGGCCTTGCACGAAACCAGCGAACGGGTCGACCATCAGGCCCGCGCCCACACCGTCATGACCACCGGTGAGGCGCCGGCCGACGCCGCCGCCCTG
Source organism: Nocardia violaceofusca NBRC 14427 (assembly GCF_963869435.1). Taxonomy (NCBI): domain Bacteria; kingdom Bacillati; phylum Actinomycetota; class Actinomycetes; order Mycobacteriales; family Nocardiaceae; genus Nocardia; species Nocardia violaceofusca. Next base: position 368,824 of record NZ_CAWMPM010000001.1, on the reverse strand, counting down.
CGTCACTGGAACGAGCTCAGCGACCAGGCTCGCCGGACCTATCGGCTGCAGGCCCGCGGGATCGGCGAGGATCTGGCCGCGATCGGCTGCTTCATGGTGCCCGCCTTCGATCCGGCCTTCGCGGTCACCTTCGACGACGACGAGATCGGGCTGCTGGCGCGGCTCGACTACGAACGCCGGATCGCGGATCGGCGCGACCTGCTCGGCGGATCCGAACACCCCGATCCCGACGACGCCGAACCGCTGCCGTGGCAGGAGCTTCCCCAGTCCGCGCGGATCCGCTACCTGCAGGCCGCGCGGCGCATTCCGGTCATGGTCTCCGGCGCCGGCTTCCAGGTGCTGCGCAGCACCCCGCCCCGGGTCCGCGGCGCCGCCCACGCGAACCTGACGTAAGGTCGCGACCCATGAGTGAGGATCTGTTGGGTAAGGGTGCGCTGGTCAGCGGCGCGAGTCGCGGCATCGGGTACGCGGTGGCGGCGGAACTGCTGCGGCGCGGGGCGAATGTGCTGATCACTGCCCGCAAACCGGAACCGCTGGCCGAGGCGGCCGACCGGCTGCGGGCGCTGGGCCATCCGGGCACGGTCGTCGCGCTGGCGGGCAATTCGGGTGACGAGGCGGCGCGCGCCGAACAGGTGGACACCGCGGTCGCCGAATTCGGATCGCTGGACATCCTGATCAACAACACCGGCATCAACCCGGTCTACGGATCGCTGATGGAGGCCGACCTCGGGGCGGTGCGCAAGATCTTCGACGTCAACGTGGTCGCGGCGCTGGGCTATGTCCAGCAGGCCTACCGGGCGTGGATGGGTGAGCACGGCGGCGCGGTGGTGAATCTCGCGAGTGTGGCCGGCATCCGCTCGACGGGTGTGATCGCCGCTTACGGCGCGTCCAAGGCGGCCCTCATCCGGCTCACCGAGGAACTGGCCTGGCAGCTGGGTCCGTCGATCCGGGTCAACGCCGTCGCGCCGGGCGTGGTCAAGACGAAATTCGCCGACGCGCTGGTCACCGACAACGAGGAGGCTGTGGCCGCGACCTATCCGCTGCGGCGCCTGGGCACGCCCGAGGATGTGGCCGCGCTGGTCGGGTTCCTGGTCTCCGATCAGGCCGCGTGGATCACCGGCGAGGTGGTGCGGGTCGACGGCGGCCTGCTCGCGACCGGCGGTATCTGAGCCGGGCGGCCGCACACCCGTCAGCGGAAGGCGAGGGCGCCGAGGATGTCGTCGTGCCGGTACTTCAGGTACTTCTTCACGGTGTTCTCGTCCACCGAGCTGGTGGCGGTGGCGAAGGTGATGACGAGGAACTGCTTTTCGGCGTCGTCCTTCCATTTGCCGGTCGCGAAGTTCGAGATGTAGGTGCCGGGCCGCAGTTTCAGGTCGTCGTCGGTGTACGCGTCCGGCGCGGCCGCGGCCTTCTCACTGCTCGACATGCCGACGATGAACTGGGTCAGCATCAGCGAACCGGCCTCGGCCTTGTACACCATCTCCGCCGCGTACTGACAGCCCAGCGAGGTGAGTTTGCCGCCGACCTCGATATCGGCGCAGCTGGGATGATCGCGCCCCTCGACCCAGTCGGCGTGCAGTTCCACATCGCCGGCCTTGAAGTTCCAGTCGTGCCCGTATTCCTGATAGCTCAGCCGGCCGGAGGTCCCGGGACTCGCACTGGTGGTGGGTGCGGCGGTGGTGGTCCGGGCGTCGGTGGTGGCGGGAACGAGCGCGGGAGTGCTGGTTCCGGCGGCCTGGTTGTCGCTGCCGGAGTCACGCGTCGCGACCACGACGATGCCGCCCGCGATCACCAGCAGCGCGATGACGCCGAAGACGATGCCGACGATGAGCCCGGTGTTGTTCTTCGGCGGAGGCGGTGTCGGGTAGCCGCCGGGAGCGGGTTGCCCCCAGTTCGGGGCGGGCATCTGCTGACCCCATCCCGGTGTCTCCCACCCGCTGGGCGCCGCGTCCCAGCCGGAGCCGGGCTGGTTCGGGTCACGCCCCCACCCCGCGTCGTGGGGTTGTTGCGGGCCGTAACCGTACGGCCCGGGTCCGGGGGGATACGTCATCTGCTGCCACCTTCCGCGTCCCGGGGCAGCGCCCTCCGCGGTCGTGGTCTCCCCCCGGGCATCGTGGGTCGACCCTACCGGACCCGACACACCCGCCGTGATGCGACGGGCGGGCACACCGCGGCCGGTCGATCTGCTGCAATGGCGGCATGAGTGCCGATCTCATCGTCTGCGGGCTCGGCCCGGCGGGGCGGGCGCTGGCGCATCGCGCGGCCGTCCACGGACTCGCCGTGACCGCGATCGATCCGCATCCGTGGCGCCGCTGGCCCGCGACCTACGCCACCTGGGCCGACGAATTGCCGGACTGGTTACCGGCCCGGGTCGTGGCCGCGACGGTCGAGCGACCGCTCGCCCGGGGTACGCGCGAGGTCGACATCGACCGCGCCTACCAGGTTTTCGGCACCGCCGCGCTGCAGGACGCTCTGGACCTGTCCGGGGTTCGGGTAATCGCCGACCGGGTGCTGGATATCGACCGAGGCGAGCGGGTGCGGCTGGCCTCGGGCCGGATCCTGACCGCGCGCCGTGTGGTCGACGCGCGCGGACTGGCGCGCGACGCGCGGCGAGCCGAGCAGACCGCGTACGGCATTGTGCTGCACCGTGATCGCGAACCGGCCGTCTTCATGGACTGGTCCCGCGACAACGGTGCCGGCGCCGCCGAACCGGCGTCGTTCCTGTACACGATCCCGCTGGGCGGGGACCGAGTGCTGTTCGAGGAGACCTGCCTGGCCGGGCGGCCGGCGATCGGCCTCGACGATTTGCGGCGCCGGCTGGAACACCGATTGCGCTGCCGGGGAATCGAATTCGGTGCGGACGCCCCGGTCGAACGGGTGCGCTTCCCGGTCGAGGGCGGCCGGGCCCGCGACGGCGTCTTCGGGGCGGCGGGCGGACTGCTGCATCCGGCGACCGGTTACAGCGTCGGCGCCGCACTCGCCGCGGCCGACGCCGTCGCCACCGGTCGCAGTCTCTGGCCGGTCTCGGCACGGCTGGTGTTCGCCCTGCGCAGGGCCGGACTGCGGGCGCTGCTGGCGCTGCCGCCACACGAACTTCCGGCGTTCTTCGACGCTTTCTTCGCCCTGCCACCGGACCTGCAGCGCGCCTACCTGTCCGGGCGCACCGATCCGCGCGGCACCGCCGCCGCGATGACCGCGCTGTTTCGCGAGTTGCCGTGGCCGCTGCGCCGGGTCCTGGTCGCGGCGGCGACCGGTGTACGCGCCGGTCAGCCGTGATCGAAGACCAGTGCGGTGGTGTTGTCGGTGGCACCGGCTGTGATCGCCGCTTCGACCAGGGCGTCCGCGGCGCTCGACGGGGAGTCGGCGTCGGCGAGGATCTGCTTGATCTCGGTCATCGCCAGGGTCTTGTGCACCCCGTCCGTGCTGAGCAGCCAGCGGCCGTTGCCCGTGCCGGTGATGCCGTGGCCCACCGCGTCCGGCCGCACGGTGCGCGCCGAGGTCGTGACCATGTGGTGCATCCGGGGCGCGACGGTGACGCCGCGGGCGTTCATCATCTCGGCGACGGTGTGGTCGCTGGTGATCTGATGCAGCACTCGCCCGTTCCAGTGGTAGGCCCGGCAGTCGCCGACCCAGGCGATATCACAGGGTCCGTCGATGCGGTCCGGGGTCGGGCACACGGCCACGACCACCACGCTGTCGGCGGAGGGTTCGGGGAATTCGCGCAGCAATTGTTGTTGTGCGGCAAGGATTCCGGCGGCCGCGCTGCCACCGACGGCCACCCGCGCCGCGACCTGCGCCACGCTGCGCGCCGCCCGCGCGGCCAGCAGATGATCGCCGATGCCGTCGGCGACGGCGAAGGCGCTGCGCCCGACCGCGGAGTCGATATAGCCCGACACCGCGTCGGCATTGAGCGAACGGCCGCCGCGCCGGCTGACCGAATGCGCTGTGATTCCCGTGAGCCGCATCAACTCACGCCGTGTGATTGCCGTCGTCACCGCTGTGTGCACGGCCGACCTCCTCGACTGCCCCTGCCGACTGCGGTTCCGTTCGTTCTCGCCGGCGATCGCCCGGACAGCGACCGGCGCCGAAACTGCCCTGAACAGAACTCGCCTGCTCAGACTATGTCAGCCGGGACCGTGCTCAACCTGTGAATACGGGCACGAGTTCATCACAGGCCGCCGTCCGGCGCCACATCGTGGTGGCAATCCTCCACCTTCAGCGCCCGAAATGCCTGAAAAGCCCGGCTCCGCTCGCCCGGGCGAGCGTGTCCGTGACCGGCGTGATGCCGGCGCTTCGCCCGGCCGTGACCTGCGCCGGGCGCAGGGTCGCGGTCATCTCCGTTCGGGCGGCCCGGCCACCGTGGCGGTGAGCGCGCGTATCTCGCTCACCAGCTGATCCAGCGGGGTGCCGGTGGGAAACACCGCCGCCGCGCCGGCCTCGAGGAGTTTCGGCACATCGGCCTGCGGAATGGTGCCGCCGACCACGACCGCGATATCGGCGGCGTCGGCGGCGCGCAGTCCCTCCACCACTTTGGTGGTGAGCCCGAGATGCGCGCCGGAGAGAATGCTCAGCCCCACGACCGCGACATCCTCGGCCACCGCGATCGACACGATCTCCTCGACGCGGCGGCGGATGCCGGTGTAGACGACCTCGAAACCGGCGTCGCGCAGCGTGCGCGCGACGATCTTCGCGCCACGGTCGTGGCCGTCGAGCCCGGGTTTGGCGACGAGTACGCGCGCGGGCATCAGAACACCACCGGCTGCCGGAATTCGCCCCACACCGATTTCAGCGCGGAGGTCATCTCCCCCACCGTGCAATAGGCGTTGGCGCAGTCGATGAGCCGGTGCATCAGATTCTCGTCTCCCTCGGCGGCGCGTGACAGCGCCGACAGCGTGGCGGCGACCGCGGCGGAATCCCGGTCCGCCTTGACCCTGGCCAGTCGCTTCAATTGCAGATCCCTTCCGGCGGCATCCAATTCGTAGGTGCCGATCTCGGGCGCGGGTTCGTCGGAGGTGAATCGGTTGACCCCGACGATCGGGCGCGCACCGGATTCGATGTCCTGGTGGGCGCGGTAGGCCTCGTCGGCGATCAGGCCCTGCAGATAGCCGTCCTCGATGCAGCGGACCATGCCGCCGTGCGCGTCGAGATCCGCCATGATCTCGACGATCCGCTCCTCGGTCGCATCCGTGAGCGCCTCCACGAAATAGGAGCCGCCCAGCGGATCGGCCACCCGCGTGATGCCGGTTTCGTAGGCCAGGATCTGCTGGGTGCGCAGCGCCAGTGTCGCCGATTCCTCGCTGGGCAGGGCGAACGGTTCGTCCCACGCGGCGGTGAACATCGATTGCACCCCGCCCAGGACCGAGGCCATCGCCTCGTAGGCCACGCGCACCAGATTGTTCTGCGCCTGCGGTGCGTACAGCGAGGCGCCGCCGGAGACGCAGCCGAACCGGAACATCGACGCGCGGTCGGTCGTGGCGCCGTAGCGTTCCCGCACCAGCGTGGCCCAGCGACGCCGTCCGGCACGGTATTTCGCGATCTCCTCGAAGAAGTCGCCGTGGGTGTAGAAGAAGAACGAGATCTGCGGCGCGAAGTCGTCGATACTCATGCGGCCGCGCTCGACCACGGTGTCACAGTAGGTGACTCCGTCGGCGAGGGTGAACGCCATCTCCTGCACCGCGGTCGCGCCCGCATCGCGAAAGTGCGCGCCCGCCACCGAGATCGCGTTGAACCGCGGCACCTCGGCGGCACAGAATTCGATCGTGTCGGCGATCAGCCGCAATGAGGGCTGCGCCGGCCAGATCCAGGTGCCCCGCGACGCGTATTCCTTGAGGATGTCGTTCTGAATGGTGCCGGTCAGTGTCGCGCGCGCGACGCCCTTGCGCTCGGCGGCGGCCACGTAGAACGCCAGCAGGATCGCGGCGGTGCCGTTGATGGTGAAGCTGGTGCTGATCTCGTCCAGCGGAATCGAGTCGAACAGGACCTCGGCGTCGGCGAGGGTGTCCACGGCCACGCCCACCCGGCCGACCTCCTCGCTCACCTCGGGATCGTCGGAGTCGTAACCACATTGGGTCGGCAGATCCAGGGCCACCGACAGGCCGGTGCCGCCCTGATCGAGCAGATAGCGGTAGCGGCGGTTGGATTCCTCGGCGGTGCCGAAACCGGAGTACTGCCGGAAGGTCCACAGTCGCCCGCGGTAGCCGGTGCCGAAATTGCCGCGGGTGAAGGGATATTCGCCCGGCGCAGGTGGTTCGGCGACGCGCTCGCCCGGGCCGTAGACCGGGGCGAGCGGGATGCCGGAAGAGGTCTGGACGTCGTCGTTCATCCTTGAATACGTTACTTGCAAAAAAAGAGAATGCCAATACCATCAGAGGCGAACGACTGACTCCGAGGAGCGTCATGCCCGCATATCCGTTGGCCGGCCGCACCATGGCCGTCTCCGGCGCAAGCCACGAGATCGCACTCGCCATCGCAATCGCCGCGGCCGCCCGGGGCGCGCATATCGCGCTGCCGGGCTACGGCGGCGGCGAGCGGCCGATCCCGGACCTGTTCCCCGACCGACCGCGCGTCTCCGCGAATCCACTGCCGCACAACTCAACTCGTGACCCGGAGGTACTGATGCAGCCGCCCGTCGATATCGCGGTCGTCCAGATACTGGACTACTTCGGCACCTGCCCGCGCTGCGGCTACGCCGCGGAGGCGGTCCGTACGGTCCGCACCTTCGCCGATCATCGCCGCGAAGTCGAGATCACCGCCAGCTGCGGGCTGCCCTGCGGCTGGTACGGCGCGGCGCCGCTGACGACCATGACCGGTGCGCACGCGGGGGTGCGGGCGTGACCGGCACGATCGAACCCACCGCCGTCACCGACCTCACGCACATCGGACACTGGATCGACGGCGGTCACCGGCCCGGCGTCGCCGCGCGCACCGCCCCGGTGACCGATCCCGCGACCGGCCGGGTCACGGGAACCGTTGCCATGGCCGGACGCGACGAGGTCCGTGCCGCCGTCGAGTCGGCGGCGGCCGCCTTCCCCGACTGGCGCGACACATCTCTTACGCGGCGCACCTCGATCATGTTCCGCTTCCGTGAACAGCTCAACGCCCGCAAATCCGAACTGGCCGGACTGATCACCGCCGAACACGGCAAGGTGTTCTCCGACGCCCTCGGCGAGGTCTCCCGCGGCCAGGAGGTGGTCGAATTCGCTTGCGGCATACCGCATCTTGTTGATGGCGGTTTCACTCAGAACGTCTCGACCGGCGTGGACGCGTACTCGGTGCGAGCGCCGTTGGGTCCGGTCGCGATCATCTCGCCGTTCAACTTCCCGGCCATGGTGCCGATGTGGTTCTTCCCGCTGGCCGTCGCCACCGGCAACACCGTCGTGCTCAAACCCAGCGAGAAGGATCCGTCGGCGGCACTGTGGCTGGCGGAACTGTGGGAGGAGGCCGGACTGCCGCCCGGCGTCTTCAACGTCGTGCAGGGTGACAAGGAGGCCGTGGACGCGCTGTTGCTCGATCCGGCGATCAAGGCGGTCTCCTTCGTGGGTTCCACTCCGATCGCCGAGTACGTCTACGCCACCGCCACCGCGACCGGTAAACGGGTGCAGGCCCTCGGCGGTGCGAAGAACCACGCCGTGATCCTTCCCGACGCCGATCTGGACCTGGCCGCCGACGCGCTGGTCAATGCCGGATACGGTTCGGCCGGGGAACGCTGCATGGCCATCTCGGTGGCCGTCGCGGTCGGGGATATCGCCGACGACCTGGTGGCCCGGGTGGCCGAGCGGACCCGCGGTCTGCGCCTCGGTGACGGGCACGGCGAGGCCGATATGGGCCCGCTGGTCACCCGCGCGCACCGCGACAAGGTCGCCGCCGCCATCGACACCGCGGAGGCCGAAGGCGCCTGCGTCGTCGTCGACGGTCGCGGCGCGATCGGCACCGCCGACGCCGATATCGATGTGTCCCAGGGCTTCTGGCTCGGGCCGACGCTGCTCGACCACGTGACCCCGGAGATGGCCGCCTATCGCGAGGAGATCTTCGGCCCGGTCCTCTCGGTGGTGCGGGTCGACGGATACGAGCAGGCCCTCGACCTGATCAACGGCAATCCCTACGGCAACGGCACCGCGATCTTCACCAACGACGGCGGCGCGGCCCGGCGGTTCCAGTACGAGGTCGAGGTCGGCATGGTCGGCATCAACGTGCCCATTCCGGTTCCCATGGCCTACTACAGTTTCGGCGGCTGGAAGAACTCGCTGTTCGGTGACACCCACGCGCACGGCGTGCAGGGCGTCCACTTCTTCACTCGCACGAAGGCCGTGACCAGCCGCTGGCTGGATCCGAGCCACGGCGGACTGAATCTGGGCTTCCCGCGCAACGACTGACGGCCGGCGCAGCCCGGGCCGGGTCACCGTAACGCGCGGGCGGGCATATCGGTCACACTGAGCAGATGCCACGAACCCGGATCCCCGCCGCACCGGCCGCCGCCCGCGCCGACAGCGCACGACGGTCGGAGATCCTGCGCGCGGCCGCGGACCTGTTCGCTTCGGCGGGATACGCCGGGACGAACGTGAAGGATGTCGCCGACGCCTGCGGCATCCTGCCCGGCAGCCTGTACCACCACTTCGACTCGAAGGAAGCGATCGCGGTCGAACTGCTCGAGCGCTATCACGCCGCGCTGGATGCCGTGGCCCGGTCCGCACCGCCGCCCTCGGCGATCAGGAGCGCCGGCGATGCCTTCGATGTCGTGAACGGGTACGCCACCGCCCTCGCCGCCTGCGCCCTGGAACACCGTGCGGCACTGCAATTGTCGATCTACGAACCACATACCGGTGCCGGGACCGCGCTGATCGCCCTGGCCGCCGATCCGCCGGCCGCGCCGATCGCGGCGATGCGCGCCCTGCTCGACGCCGGCGCCGCGCACGGATACCTCGCCGCCACCGTGGACCGCTCGGTGCTGGCCGAACAGTTGTGCCAGACCATGCTGCACATCGGCCTGTCGGTCCTGCATCGCGAGAATTCCGCCGACCGCGTCGCGACCGTGGTGTGCCGGCTGCTGCTCGACGGCCTCCCCGCCGAGCCGGCCTCCCCCGCCGCCCTCGATCGCTCGGCGGCCCTGCGCGCCGCGCACGACAGCATCGCCACCTGGGCGGCGCCCGACGACACCGGCGACGACGACCGCACCGCCCGGCTGCGCGCGGTGGCGCGGATGGAATTCGCCCGCCGCGGTTACGAGGCGACCACCATGCGCGATATCGCCACCGCCGCCGGAATGGGCGCGGGCAGTGTGTACCGGGCCGTGGAATCGAAACAGGCGCTGCTGGATTCGATCATGGGGTCGTTCCACGACGAGATCTCGCGCGCCTACGCCGCCGTCGTCACCACCGACAGTTCCGCCGTCGCCAAACTCGACGCGCTCACCTGGATCAATCTCAACGCGCTGCAGCGTTTCGACCTCGAGTTCGCGATCCAGCGCGCCTGGTTCCGGTCCACTCCCCCCGACACCAGCGAGGTGATCGAGGTGCTGCGCCGGCGTGCCCGCCAGATCGCGAGCGTCGTCGATCAGGGCCGCGCCGATGGCGAGATCACGCTCGAGGGGATGACCAAGAGCCGGTTGTCGGCCTGTGTCCGCGACCTGATCTGGATGCCGCCACCGGTGGTCGCGCGCGTGGGAATCCATGCCGCACACGCGCATTCGCGCGCGACATTGCTGTGCGGCGCCACGCGCACCGCCGCCACCTGACCGCCGGACACCGGCCCTTGTGCGCCGGCCGGGTTTCGACGTACAGTTGCGGAACAAATATTTGGTTCGCGAGTTCGCCCACGAGTTCGCCCGGGCGAATGCGCACCGGTCCGTTCGCGCCGCTTTCCGGGCACTCTCCCCGGCCGCCGGACCGACGGCAGCCCGCGAACGCGCCGACTTCCCGCAACGGAGCCCGCATGACCGACCATCCCGAGCCGATCCGTTCCACCACGCCGAGACCGAACCTCTCAGCGCCCCGGCATCTTCCGCGGGAGGGCCGATGATCACCCTCCCCGACGGCAGCACCAGTCCGCTGATCGACGCCAGTGTGCACATCTTCTTCCAGGGCAATGCCGAACTGCGCACCTGGTTGCGCGAACCGTACAGCGCCCGCGGCTACCCGGATGTCGAGATGGACTGGTACGGCGCGCCGGGCGGTGAATACGCGCCGGGCACCGTCCTGTCCGACGGCGGATATCCCGGCTCCGAGCCCGACGCCGTCGGGCGGGTGCTGTTCGGCGAGCGCGGCGCCGATATCGCGATCCTGCATCCGATGACTCGCGGCATCATGCCCGACCGCCACCTGGGGACGGCGATCGCGAGTGCGCACAACGAGATGATGATCTCGCGCTGGCTGGACTCCGGCGCCTACGCCGACCGCTACCGCGGCACGCTACGGGTGAATCCGGAGGACATCTCCGGGGCGGTCCGCGAGATCGAACGCTGGGGTTCCCATCCGCGCGTGGTGCAGGTCGGCATTCCGCTGCAGTCCCGCGAACTGTACGGAAAGCCGCAGTTCTGGCCCCTGTGGGAGGCCGCGGCGGCCGCGCGTCTACCCGTCGCCGTGCACATCGAATCCGGTTCCGGCGTGGCCTATCCGCCCACCCCGTCCGGACATCCGCGCACCTACGAGCAGTACCTCGGCTTCATGGCGCTGAACTACCTCTACCACCAGATGAACATGATCGCCGAGGGAGTTTTCGAACGCTTCACCGATCTGCGCTTCGTATGGGCCGACGGCGCCGCCGACCTGCTCACCCCGATGATGTGGCGGATGGACACCTTCGGCCGTCCGCACCTCGAGCAGACGCCGTGGGCGCCGCGCATGCCCAGCGACTACCTCCCCGGTTCGATCTACTTCGTCCAAGGCCGGCTCGACGGGCCGGGCGATGTCGACTTCGCCGGGGACTGGCTGGAATTCACCGGTAAGGACGACATGGTGATGTTCGGTTCGAGCTATCCGCACTGGCAACTCGACGATCCGGCGCGGCTGCCGTCCGCGCTGACTGCCGCCCAGCGCGAGAAGGTGCTGTGGCGCAATGCCGCCGGACTGTACGGCATCGACATTCCCGTCGCGGCGACGACGCGGTAATCGGCAACGGAATCGAAAGGGATACCCATGACGCAGGCGAATACCGAAGTACGCGAGCGGGTTCCGAGCTCGGATCGGGTCGCGGTGCGGGTGGTCGACTCCGATGTCCACCCGGTGCCCCGGCCGGGACGGCTCGCGGAACTGTACCCCGAACCGTTCCGCAGCAAGTATTTTCTCAATCGCCAGGTCGGCAGCACCATCTTCTACGACGCCCCCGACTTCGCCTACGCCTACGCGATGCGCGTGGACGCGTTCACACCCGACGGCGGTTTCCCGGGCAGCGATCCCGACACCCTGTTCCGGCAGCTCATCATGGGCGCCGGTTCCGATATCGCCATCCTCGAGCCGGGACTGCATCAGGCCCGGCTGCCCGAGGCGACCTCGGCGGCCGCGGCGGCGGTCAACACCTGGCTGGACCAGGATTGGCTCGACGGCCACAACAACTGGCACCAGCGCTATCGCGGTTCCATCAGCGCGGCGGCCGAGGATCCGGCCGGCGCCGTCCGCGAAATCGAGAAGTGGGCCGGGCATCCCTACATGGCACAGATCCTCATCCGCGCGGAACCGCGGCCGGCGTGGGGCGATCCGATGTACGACCCGGTGTGGGCGGCCGCGGTGAAGCACGACCTGCCGGTGGCCTGCCACCTCTCCCGCGGGAACTTCGAGATGCTGCCGATGCCGCCGGTCGGATATCCCAGCTACAACCACGATTTCATGGTCACCTACTCGCTGCTGGCGATGAATCAGGTGATGAGCCTGATCTTCGACGGCGTCTTCGACCGCTTCCCCGCGTTGCGGATCATCCTGGTCGAGCACGCGTTCACCTGGATCCTGCCGCTGATGTGGCGGATGGACGCGATCTACGAGACACGTAAACCGTGGGTCGAGATCAAGCGCAAGCCTTCGGAGTACGTGAAGGAACACATCAAGTTCACCACCCAGCCGCTGGACTATCCCGACGACAAGACGGAATTGACCCGGGCGCTGGAGTGGATGGAGGCGGAGAAGATCCTGCTGTTCTCCTCGGATTATCCGCACTGGACCTTCGACGATCCGCGCTGGCTGGTCAAACACCTGCCCGAGCACACCCGCGAGGCGGTGATGTTCGGCAACGGGCTGAAGACCTACGCCACTGTGCCCGATACCGTGCCGGTACTGCCCGGGCAAGTGCGGGTGTTCTGAGATGAGCGACGATCTCGCCGCCACACCGCGGCTACCGCAGGGACGTGAGCACGCCGTCGCCACCGTCGACGAAATACCGCCCGGCACACACAAACTCGTACCGATCGGCCGCCACGGCGTCGGCGTCTACAACGTCGACGGCACCTTCTACGCCATCGCCAACTACTGTCCGCACGAGGGCGGCCCGCTGTGTGCGGGCCGCACCCGGGGACTGACCGCGGTCGACGAATCGGTGCCCGGCGACGCGGTCAGTGTGCGCGGCGGCGAATACATCTACTGCCCGTGGCACCAGTGGGGATTCGAACTCGCCACCGGCACCACCGCGGTGAAACCGGAATGGAGTATCCGCACCTATCCCGTGCGGGTGGTCGGCAACGACGTTCTGGTCACCGCTTGATCCGACACAGACGAGGAGGTCTGTCCATGCCGATCGCCGAAATCCGCGGTGGTGAGGTCTATTACGAAATTCTGGGCGAGTCCGGTCCGCTGATCGTGCTCACTCCCGGTGGCCGGTTCAGCATCGAAATTCCGGGGTTGCGGCCGCTGGCCGAGGCCCTGGTCGCCGGTGGCCACCGCGTCCTGCTGTGGGACCGGCCCAATTGCGGGCGCAGCGAGGTCGCGTTCTGGGGTCCCACCGAATCGCATATGCGTGCCGAGGTGCTGCACGATCTGCTCGTACATCTGGACACTGGCCCGGTGATCATCGCCGGCGGTTCCGGCGGTGCGCGCGATTCGATTCTCACGGCGATGTTGTATCCGGAGATCGCGACGAAGCTGATCGTGTGGAATATCGTCGGCGGCAACTACGGCTTGATCGCGCTCGGTTCGCATTACATCATTCCCAACATCACCGCGGCGAAGATCAAGGGCATCGAGGGTCTGATCGAACTGCCGGAATGGCAGGAGCGGATTCAGGACAATCCGAAGAACAAGGACCGGCTGCTGGCGCTGGACGCGGAGGAATTCCAGGCGCAGATGTTGCGCTGGCTCGACGCCTATGTTCCGAAACCGGGTCAGACGATTCCCGGTGTGACCGATTACGAGTTCTCGAAGCTGAAGATTCCGACGCTGATCATCCGGGGAGGTGAGCACGATATCGACCACCCCAAGCGGACATCGATGGAAGTGCACTGCCTGATCGAGGGTTCGATCCTGATCGATCCGCCGTGGCCCGAGGACGCCTGGCAGCAGGGTCAGAAGGCGCGCGCGCGGGGAGAGGGCAACATCTTCGACACCTGGGTGCTGGCCGCGCCGGCGATCCTGGACTTCGCGCGGCAGTAACGGTGAAATTCAGCGAATCACGGTGTGCCGGTGACGATGACCACCTCCGAGTTGGTCGCCGCCTCGAGCGCGGTCTGGATCCGGCTCTCCGGGATGCGCTCCAGATCGGTGCGTGCCAGGCGGACGGTGAGGGTGTCGAAGCCGGCCGCGTCGCAGCTGCGATCGATCTCTCCGGTGATGCCGAATCCGGCCAGGACACCGTGGGCGTCGTCGTCGGTTCCCCGGCTGACGAAGGTGACCGCCCCGGGCCGGACGGCGGGGCCGAAGATATCGGCACACATTCCCACCGCGTGTTCGCGCGAGGCGGCCGCGTCGTCACCGTCGATCAGCACCTGGATTTCGCGGCGGCGCGCAGGAAGCCGATCGATATCGGGCGCGGTCACCGATATTCCGGATTCTGCAGCGCGAGAGATGAGCGCGGATATCTTCTTCCCGAATTCCGCGGGCGGCAGTTCCCCGGCGGGATCCACATCGACACGAATTACTGCGGTACGCATGCCGCCGATTGTAGGCACAGCCATTTCCGCGCCGGCGCTTTTCGGCGGCGGACGATATTCCGAAGGACGGATCGATGGATGCGATCGCGAATCCGATAGTCAGCGCACCGCCGGGGACCACGCCGCGAATCACCGCCGGTGGCGCGGGCACCGAGTCGGCGGCGGCCTACCGGGCGAGCGGCGGGTACGCGCCGATCGAGGATCCGGCGCGGCTGCTCGCCCGGATCGTCGAGTCGGGCCTGCGCGGGCGCGGCGGCGCGGGCTTTCCGCTGGGCACGAAACTGCTGTCGGTACAAGGGCACTGCGGTGCCGGGGTGCGTCCGGTGGTCGTCGCCAATGGTGAGGAAGGTGAACCGGCCTCGGGCAAGGATCGCTGGTTGCTGCGCCGGCGCCCGCATCTGGTGCTGGACGGATTGCGCGCCGCCGCAACGATTCTCGGCGCCGAACGCACCGTGGTGTATGTCTCCGACGACCGCGCCGCCGATTCCGTCGCCGCCGCGGTGGCCGAGCTCGGCCCTGCCGAACTGCCGGTGCCGACGGAGATCGTCACCGTCGCCGCCGGATACGTGGCCGGGGAGGAAACCGCGGCCGTGCGCGCGATCGACGGCGGGCCGGCCACACCCACCGACAAGCCACCGCGTCCGTACGCGGCCGGTGTCGGCGGACGCCCCACTCTGGTGAGCAATGTGGAGACCCTCGCCCAGCTGGCCTGGATTCACCGCTTCGGCGCGGCGGCTTTCCGCACCGTGGGCACGGCGGACTCACCGGGCACTTTCCTGGCCACCGTCACCGGAGCCGGACGCGAACCGGCCATCTACGAACTGCCGCACGGCTATTCGTTCCGTGCGTTACTCGAGTTGCACGGCGTCGCCGCGGAACGGGTGCACGGCGCGCTGCTGGGCGGCTATTTCAACGGCCTCACCAACAGCCGCATTCTCGACGCCCGGCTCGATCACGAGACGTTGCGGGCGATGGGGACGGGACTGGGCTGCGGGGCGGTCGCGCTGCTCACGCCCGACGACTGCCCGGTAGCGGTGGCGGCGTCGGTGCTCGAATATTTCGACCGGGAGAACGCCGGCCAGTGCGGCTCGTGTTTCAACGGCACCGCGGCGATGAGCGCGGTCGCCTCCGCGCTGCGCGACGGCGGCGCCGAGGCCGCCGATCTGGACCGGCTGCGTCGTTGGTCGACCGTCCTGCGCGGGCGCGGCGCCTGCGGAACTCTCGATGCCGCGACGAACGCGGCCCGGACCCTGCTCGACGAATTCCCGGATGCGGTGGCGCGCCACCTCGTCGGCGGCTGCGCGATCTGTTCGACCACACCGTTCGCCGCCGTCCGGCCCTTCGCTGTGGAAGCGGTGACCTCACTGTGAAGATTCGACTCGATCGCACCGTCTGCGACGGTTTCGGCACCTGCGCCAAACACGCGCCGAAGTACTTCTCCCTCGACGACTGGGGGTACGCGTCCCTGGAGGGTGACGGCGCCGTCCCGCCCGCAGATCGCGACGGCGTGCACCGGGCACTACTGGACTGCCCGGTGCACGCCATCACCGAAATCGACAGCGCGACCGAATAATTCGCGCCGTCAGCGCCAGGGCAGGCAGCCCGCGCTACGCAGCCGCGAGGCCAGTCCCGCGTCGATACCCACCGGGCCACCGAATCCGCCGGCGCTCAGGGTGGGAACCAGCTGCGCGCCGAGCCCGGCGCCGATCGAGCATCCGAGCAGATTGATGTCGACGGTGACGATCTCCTTGGGCGGGTTGAACCCCGCGTCGTCGTCGGCCGCCGCGGCGCCGGCTCCCGCCATCGCGGCGACGGTCAGTGCCGCGGTGGCGATCCCGGTGGTGATGATGCGCACGTATCCTCCTTCTGCGCCGGTACGGCGCAGGTCATTCCGATGGCAGACACCAATGACGGCCCCGCCGGAACCAGGCCGACGAGGCCGAAACATAGTGTTGACCGCCGGTGAGTCCGGCAAACCACGCCCGACTGTCCGCCAGAACCGTCTCGACGTGGCACAGTTCCTAGACTCGCGTGGTGGAGCCGCGACCCGAGCCGCGGTTGAGCACCCGGTCGGCCGCTATCCAGTGTTCGTCCGAAACCCACAGCCGGGCAAAGGCTTCCACCGCTTCGTCAGGCGTGGCACCCGAGACGACCCGCTTGATCGGCTCCGAGGCCGGGTGGGCCAGCGCGGTCGCCAGCGATCGCCACTCCTGCTCGAAATCGGCTCGCGACACCACGCGATCCACCAGGCCGTACCGCTGCGCCTCGGCGGCGGTCAGGACGGTCCCCGTACCGGCCAGCAGCAGAGCACGGCTGCGCCCGACCAGCTGGGTGAGCCGTTCGGCCCCACCCCAGGCCGGCATGATCGCCAGCGCCACCTGATTGAACCCGATGGTGATGTCGTCGGCGGCGATCCGGATGTCGGCGGCCACCGCGAATTCCGCGCCGCCACCGAGGGCGTGACCGTTGAGGGCCGCGACCACCGGGGCCGGGAACGCGGCGAGCCGATCGCAGATGCCGCGCATCCGCCACGCCATCTGGGCCGCACCGTCCTCGGTGCGAATCGCGGCCAGTTGCTTGAGATCTCCACCGGAGACGAACGCGCGCTCTCCCGCGCCGCGCACGACCAGCACCCGGGCACCGGCCGCGGCATCGATCGCGTTATCGAGCTGGTCCATCGTCTCCGGCGCGATGGCGTTGCGCGCCTGCGGACGGTTGATGGTCAGTACCGCGATCCCGCCGTCCACTTCGAGGTCGACCATCCCACGTTCTCCGTTCCGGATATGTTGCCTCTCCAAATCTGAGAATATCATCTCCGTATTCGGGTCCGGACACCCGGCCTTCCCCATTTCGTCGGGCATTGGAGCTGAGCCATGCGAAAGATCCCGCAGCAGTTGGTCGATCGATACGAAGCCCGAGGCTGGTGGACGCGCGAATCCCTGGGCGAGATGCTGGCGCGCGGCCTGGCCGACGCACCGGAGGTCCCGTTCCGGGTGCATTCCCAGCTGCGCCCCTGGTCGGGCACGGTGCGCGAGGTCGAGCACATCGCCCGCCGGCTCGCCGCCGGATTGCGCCGTCGCGGTGTGGGCCCCGGCGATGTGGTCGCCTTCCAGCTACCCAACTGGATGGAGGCCGCGGCCACGTTCTGGGCCGCCTCCTTCCTCGGGGCCACCCTGGTGCCGATCGTGCATTTCTACGGCCGCAAGGAACTCGGTTACATCCTCGACGCCGTGCGCCCGAAGGTGTTCGTCACCGCGGAACGCTTCGGCGCCTTGGAGTTTCAGTCCGATCTGTGCGCGCGGGTGCAGATCGTCGGCGTGGTGGGCCGCGACTTCGACACCCTGCTCGACGACGAGCCGATGCCCGGAATAGTCACGGTGTCCCCGGACTCCCCCGCGCTGATCGCCTTCACCTCCGGCACCACCCGCGACCCGAAGGGCGTGATCCACAGCCACCGCACCCTCGGCTTCGAAACGCGCCAGCTCAGTGCGCATTACCCGTCCGATCTGGGCGCCCAGCTCACCGCCGCACCGGTCGGGCATTTCATCGGCATGGTCAACGCCCTGCTCATCCCGGTGCTCGACGGGACGGAGATCAACCTGGTGGATGTGTGGGATCCCGGCCGGATCCTGGCGCTGATGTCGGATGTCGGCGCCACCGTGGCGGGCGGTGTGCCCTACTACCTGACCAGCCTGCTCGACCATCCGTCGTTCACCGACGCACATCTGCGGCAGATGAAATACGCGGGGCTGGGCGGAAGTTCGGTGCCGGCCGCGGTGACCACCCGGCTCACCGACCTCGGCATCATCGCCTACCGCGCCTACGGCAGTACCGAACATCCGTCCATCACCGGCTCCGACTGCACCGATCCGCAGGACAAACGCCTCTACACCGACGGCTGCCCGCTGCCGGGCGTGGAGATCCGGCTCTCCGACGACGGTGAGATCTTCAGTCGCGGACCGGATCTGTGCCTGGGCTACACCGATCCGGAACTGACCGCCGCCGCGTTCGACGACGAGGGCTGGTACCGCACCGGCGATGTCGGCCATCTCGACGAGGACGGCTATCTCACCATCACCGACCGCACCACCGACCTGATCATCCGCGGCGGCGAGAACATCAGCGCGGTCGAGGTCGAAGACGTTCTGCACCGCATGCCCGCCGTCGCCGAAGCGGTTGTCGTCGCCGCGCCCGACGCGCGGCTCATCGAACATGCCGCCGCGGTGGTGCGGCTGCGGCCCGGCACCATCACTCCGGCGCTGGCCGATGTGCAGGCGCATCTGGCCGCGGCCGGGCTGGCCAAGCAGAAGTGGCCCGAGGAACTGCACATCGTCGACGACTTTCCGCGCACGCCGAGCGGCAAGGTCCAGAAGTACCGCGTGCGCGCCGCCGTCGCGGGGCAGGTCGTTGCCACGCGCAAAAACTGAGAATATGATTCTCATAACGAACAAAGGAGACTCTTATGACGAAGATCGAGCTGCCGTATCAGCTCTTCGACGCCGATAACCACCTGTACGAAACCAAAGAGGCCCTCACCCGGTACCTGCCGAAGGAGTTCGAGGGCGCCATCCAGTACGTGGAACTGGGCGGCCGCACCAAGATCGCGGTTCTCGGCCAGATCAGCGAGTACATCCCCAACCCCACCTTCGAGGTGGTCGCGCGGCCCGGCGCGATGGAGGAGTACTTCAAGAACGGCAATCCCGAGGGTAAGAGCCGCCGGGAGATCTTCGGTAAGCCGATGCGTTCGATTCCCGCGTTCCACGAGCCGGGCCCGCGCCTCGAACTCATGAACGAACTCCAGCTCGACCGCACGCTGATGTTCCCGACGCTGGCCAGCCTCATCGAGGAGCGCATGCGCCATCACCCCGATCTCATTCACGCCGTGGTGCATTCGCTCAACCAGTGGCTGCTCGAGGAGTGGGGTTTCACCTACCAGGACCGCATCTTCACCGTGCCGGTGGTGAGCCTGCCGATCGTGGAGAAGGCGATCGAGGAGCTCGACTGGTGTGTCGAACACGGCGCCAAGGCGATTCTGGTGCGTCCCGCTCCGGTTCCGGGGCTGCGCGGGCCGCGCTCGTTCGCCCTGCCGGAATTCGACCCGTTCTGGAAGCGCGTGGTCGAGCACGACGTCCTCGTCACGATGCACTCCTCCGACAGCGGCTATTCGCGGTTCAATGCCGAATGGGAGGGCAGCAACCTGGAAATGCTGCCGTTCAAGACCAACACCTTCCGGATGACCACCGAATGGCGGCCGATCCAGGACGCCGTGGCCTCGTGGGTGTGCCACGGCGCGCTGTTCCGACACCCCGAACTGAAGGTGGCCGTCATCGAGAACGGCGCCTCCTGGCTGGCCCCGCTGCTCGAGAATCTGCACGACGTGTACAAGAAGGCGCCGGAGGGTTTCGGCTTCCAGGATCCGGTCGAGGCGGTCAAGCGCAGCATCCACGTCAGCCCGTTCTGGGAAGAGGATCTGCAGGCCATCGCCGAACTGATCGGCGTGGAGAACGTGCTGTTCGGCTCGGACTACCCGCATCCGGAGGGCCTGGCCGAACCGGCCCGCTACATCAACGAGATCAAAGATATGCCGCTGGCCGACCAGGAGAAGATCATGGGCGGCAACCTGGCGAGGTTGCTGAAGGTATGAGCGGTGCGGCGCGCAGGCGGCATACCGCAGAGGACACAGCATGAGCTGGGAGACCATCCCGCAGATGGTCGCCTCCTCCGCCGACCGCTTCGGTGACGCCGAGGCGGTCGTAGACGGCGATCTGCGGCTGAGCTACACCGACATCGTCGACCGGGTGCGCCGGGCCGCGGGCGCCTTCGCGGAGGCCGGGGTCGGCAAGGGCGACCGGGTCGCGATCTGGGCGCCGAATTCCGCCGACTGGATCGTGGCCGCCTTCGGCCTGCTCACCGCGGGCGGGGTGCTGGTCCCGGTGAACACGCGCTTCCAGGCGGCCGAGGCAGCGGATGTGATCGGCCGCAGCGGCGCCAAGCTCCTGCTGGTCCAGCAGGGCTTCCTCGGGCGCGAACTCAGCGGGCCCGCGGGTGTGCCGGTGATCGACCTCACCTCCGAATTCCTGTCCAGCGGTTCACCTTTCGAACGCGAGGTGGCCGGGACCGATATCTCCGACATCATCTACACCTCGGGGACCACCGGCCGCCCCAAAGGCGTGATGATGAACCACCGCCAGAATCTGCGGCTCTACACCGAATGGTGTGAGCTGGCGGATCTGCGCGAGGGTGACCGCTATCTGGCGGTCAATCCGTTCTTCCACACCTTCGGCTACAAGGCCGGCGTGCTGGCGTCGTTCATCCGCGGAGCCACGATCCTGCCGGTGCCCGTGTTCGATGTGGACCGCGTCTGCGAACTCGTTGCGCGCGAACGGATCACGATGCTGCCCGGTCCGCCCACCCTCTACCACTCGCTGCTGGAGGCGCGCGGACGCTACGACCTGTCGTCGCTGCGGTCCGCGGTCACCGGCGCGGCCGACATCCCGGTGGAGCTGATCCGCCGGGTGAAGACCGAACTGCCGTTCCGTTCGATCATGACCGGATACGGACTGACCGAGGCGGGTACCGCGACCGCGTCGCGCCCGGGTGACACCTTCGAGCAGATCGCGACGACCGCCGGAACTCCGTGCGACGGTGTGGAAGTCCGCATCGCCGCCGACAGTGAGGTGCTGCTGCGCGGCTACACCGTCATGCAGGGCTATCTCGACGATCCGGCGGCCACCGCGGAGGCGATCGACGCCGAGGGCTGGCTGCACACCGGCGATCTCGGCGCCCTGGACGAGGGCGGCCGGTTGCGGATCATCGGACGGAAGAAGGACATGTTCATCGTCGGCGGCTTCAACGCCTACCCCGCCGAGATCGAGGGTCTTCTGCTGCAGCATCCGGCGGTCGTGCAGGCGGCGGTGATCGGTATCCCCGACGAGCGGTTGGGCCAGGTCGGCAAGGCATTCGTCGTCACGCGCGCACCGGTGACCGAGGCCGAGCTCGTCGCCTGGAGTCGCGAGAACATGGCCGGGTACAAGGCGCCGCGCGCGGTGGTGTTCCTGGACGAATTACCCCTCAACGCGACCGGAAAGGTGAGGAAAGACCAACTGCGGTAACGAATCCGGTTGCCCGCGAATACTCGCGGCCCCACAGAACGGCGGTGCCGATGACCACCAGCGCTGGTGACACAGACCTGCGATTCGCCGACCTGAGCCTGGACCACGACGGAAAGCCACGGCAGCCGCTCACGGTCGTCGACGTCGACGGACTGCGGCACTCGAGCCCAGGACACATCGCCGAGGTCGCCGCCTCGATCGCCGCCGCAGCGGCACTCACCGTCGCCGTCGCCGGCGAGACGGTTCCCGCCCGGCTGCATCCGATTCTCGATGCGGCGACCGTCACGGTGAGCGAGTCTGCGCATCGCGATCGGCGCGTGGTCACCGTGACCGATCGCGCCGCCGCGATCGAGATACTCGCCGCCGCCGTCGATCACACGCCCCGGGCGGCGCTGGCCTGCGGTCACCTGCTGCGTCAGACGCCCGCGCTGCCCACCCTCCCGGCGCTGGCCGCCGAAGCGGCGGTCTACTCGATGCTGCTGGGCGGCACGGAGTTCCGCGCGTGGCTGGCCGCTCGCGGACCCGCCCGCATCCCGGACGACGAGCCCGGCGAGCTGGTACGGATCGAACGCTCGGGTGCCGAACTCGACATCGTGCTGAATCGTCCGCACCGCCGCAACGCGCTCAGCGCGGCCCTGCGCGAGGAATTGCTCGCGGCCGCACAGGTGGCCGAGGCCGACCCGACCATCACCTCGGTGCACCTCGCGGGTGCGGGGCCGGCCTTCTGCAGCGGCGGAGATCTCGCCGAATTCGGTTGTGCGACAGACCCGGTGGCGGCCTATCTGGTGCGGCTGGACCGGGCGCCGTGGCGAGTGCTGGACCGCCTGTCCGCCCGGCTGCGCATCCACACCCACGGCGCCTGTGTCGGCGCGGGCGCCGAGATCGCCGCGTTCGGTGGCATCGTCACCGCGGCGCCGGGCACCTGGTTCCGCTTCCCGGAGGTCGGTATGGGGCTGGTCCCGGGCGCGGGAGGCACGGTCAGTGTGCCGCGCCGGATCGGGCGCTGGCGTGCCGCCTGGGCGATGCTCACCGGCGCCACCATCGACGTCGACACCGCCCTGCGCTGGGGTCTGGTGGATCGCATCGAACCCACCGGCGGGCCGTCGTAGCGACGGCCGCGAACACCCCTCGCCGAGGAGGTCGGAGATGAATCACCCAGCCGCACAATCCCCACCGGCCGCGCTGCCGCATCGGGTATCCGAATTCTGGCCGCCGCGCGCGGCCGACACGTCCCCGTACGAGTGCGAGGTCCGCAGGTGGGCGGCGTCGGGGGCCATGGACCTCACCGGTCCCGCGGGCGGGCCGCCCGACATCTCCCCCGCCCCCGCCTTCGCACGGCTGGGTGACGCGCTGGACCTGCTCGCGCGCACCACCGCCGCGCTGGGCCGTGCGGTCACGCTGGCTCCCGGTCCGGTACTCACCGCGCGCGCCGTCGACCACGGTTTCCGGCGCGCGGGCACGCGCTCGGCGGGCGGGTCCACCCGCCTGCTGCGCACCGTCGACGGCTGGTGCGCACTGACGCTGTCTCGCGCCGACGACATCGCCGCCGTCCCCGCGATCATCGGCGCCTACCGCACCGACGACCACTGGAAGGTAGTGGCGCAGTTCGCCGTTCAGGTCACCGCGGCCGAGCTCGCCAACCGCGCCCAGCTGCTCGGCGTTCCGGCCGCCGCCCTTCCGCCGGCCGGGGCCGCGGCCGATCCGTGCGCACCGCCGTGGCAGCTGTCCCGGCTGGCGGCGCCGACGCCCCGGCGCGAACTGACCGGCCGGCTGGTGGTGGATCTGTCCTCGATGTGGGCGGGCCCGCTGTGCGCCCACATCCTGGGCCGCGCCGGCGCGCGGGTGATCAAAGTGGAGAGTCCGCACCGGCCCGACGGTGCCCGCGCGGATCACCACTTCTTCGGCACGCTGCACGCCGGACACGAATTCCGCACGGTCGACTTCCGAACCGATTCCGGCCGGACAGAATTGGCGGCACTGCTGTCGGCCGCCGATATCGTGATCGAGGCGTCGCGGCCGCGCGCGCTGGCGCAACTGGGGCTCGGACCCGACCGGCGCGGGCTGCGGCCCGGCCAGATCTGGGTCGGCCTCACCGGCTACGGCCGGTCCGAGCCGATGCGGGTGGCCTTCGGCGACGACGCCGCCGTCGCCGGCGGGCTCGTCGGCACCGGACACGGCATGCCGGTGTTCTGCGCGGACGCGATCGGCGACCCGTTGTCGGGAATCGCCGCGGCGCTGGCGGTCTGCGCGGCCGTGCGGGCCGGGGGCGGTGTCCTGGCCGACGTCTCGATGCGCGCGGTCACGGCCGCCTTCGCCGCCGCGCCACCACGCTGCCCTGGTCCGCACCGGGTCTTCACCCACGACGGGCGCTGGCAGGTCCGGTGCGCGCACACCGCGACCACTCAGGCCGTCCTGTCCCCGCGCTCCGCGCACGCCCGCGCCGTGGCTGGATTTCCGGGTGGTGTCGCATGCTGATCCGCAATGCCGTCGTCTTCGGCAGTGCCCACACCGATATCCGCTGCCAACGCGGCACCATCATCGAATGCGGGCGTGGTCTGCGGTCCCGGGCCGGCGAGGAGGATATCGACGCACGCGGTAGGTGGCTGGTTCCGGGCCTGCATGATCACCACATCCATTTGCGCTCACTGGCCGCGCGCTCGGAGTCGATTCCGGTGGGGCCGGATCGGATTCGAGGTGCCCGCGCACTGGCGGACCGTTTGCGCGACGCCGCGCACCGAACACCGGGTCACACCTGGCTCCGGGCCGTGGATTACCACGACGACGTCGCCGGGGCCATCGACCGGTGGGCGCTGGATCGCATGGAGGTGGGCCGGCCGGTGCGGGTGCAGCATCGTTCCGGCGCGCTGTGGATCCTCGACTCCAGCGCCTGCGCACTGCTCGATGTCGACAACTGCCCTCTGCCGGGAGTGGAGCGTGATCCGCAGGGCCGCGCCACGGGCCGGTTGTGGCGGATGGACACCTGGCTCGGCGACCGGCTCGGTGGCCTGGCGCCCGATCCGGCACCGATCTCGGCGACGGCAGCGACGCGGGGAATCACCGGATTCACCGATGCCACACCGGATCTCACCCGTCCCGAGGTCGGCACACTCGCCGCCGCCGTGCTGGACGGGCGCATCGTGCAACGCGTCTACTGCATGGCCGAGCCCGATATCGAGGATCCGCACGTCGAGCGATTCCGTCTGGGCCCCACCAAAATTCTGCTCGACGACACCGCACTACCCGACCTCGACGTTTTCGTCGTGCGGCTGCGCCGGCTGCACGGTGCGGGCCGGGCCGCGGCGGTGCACTGTGTCACGCGGGTGCAGCTGATTCTGACCATGGCCGCCTTCGACCTGGCGGGCGTGGTGCCCGGCGACCGCATCGAACACGGTGCCGTGGTTCCCGCCGAGGTGCTGACCTGGTTGCGCCGCAACGATATTCCGGTCATCACCCAGCCGCATTTCCTGATCGAGCGTGCTGCCCAGTACGCGCGCGAGGTGCCTGCCGAGGACCGGCCCGATCTGTGGCGGCTCGGTTCGCTACTCGCCGCGGGCGTCGGGGTGGCAGCCGGCACCGACGCGCCGTTCGGCGATCCGGATCCGTGGGCGGTGGTGCGCGCCGCCACCGATCGCGGGCTCGGCCGACCGGACGCCGAGGCCCTGTCCCCGGCCACCGCGCTGTCGCTGTTCTTCGGCACCGCCGCCCGGCCGCACATTCCCCGGACTCTCGCCCCGGGCCACCACGCCGACCTGACGTTGCTCCAGGTCCCGCCCGCCGAACTCGGCGATGCGCTCGACTCGCCGCCCGTAGCCGCCACGATCGTCGCCGGGCAGGTCGTCTACCTCGCGCCTTAGCGCGAGGAGTATCGCCGACGATGGTCCGCATCCGCAGCTCCGAGTTACTCGGACGGTTCGCCGCTGTCGCGCGCGGCGCTTCGATGCCATTGCCGCGGCCCACGGCGCCCCCTATCGACGAAAACATCATTCTCCCAAGTCGCTGGTCGCATGAGAGGAGGTGGCTGCGCCGCCGATCGACGGTTCAACCCCTTCACCGAAGTTGCCGTACCAGCACCGAATCCGGTGTATCGTCGCAGCCAAACAGGAGAGTATGATTCTCCATAACAGAGATTGTGCATCTCCTACTTCGCCCGCCGCAGCGAGGCGCCGCCGTCCGCACCAGCACGAGGAACCTCATGAATACCGACGACATGATCCTGGTCAGCATCGATGACCATGTGGTCGAGCCGGCCGACATGTTCGACCGGCACACGCCGAAGAAGTACGCCGAGTACGTGCCGCAACTGCTCACCAACGAACAGGGCATCGATCAGTGGACCTATCGCGGCCGGCCGGTCGGCGTCACCGGGCTGAACGCGGTCGTCGGCTGGCCCAAGGAGGAGTGGGACAAGAATCCCACCCGCTACGCCGAGATGCGGCCGGGCGTCTACGACATTCACGACCGGGTGCGGGATATGAACGCCAACGGGGTGTTCGCCTCGATGTGCTTCCCGACCTTCGCCGGATTCAGCGCGGGCCACCTGAGCCAGTTCAAGGACGAGATCACCGTCGCGATGATCCAGGCCTACAACAACTGGCACATCGACGAGTGGTGCGCCACCTACCCCGGCCGGTTCATCCCGAATGCCATTCTGCCGCTGTGGGATCCGCAACTGGCAGTGGCGGAGATCCAGCGGGTGGCGGCCAAGGGATTCCACGGTGTCACCATGTCGGAGATCCCGCACGTGGAGGGCCACCCCTCCTATCACGACATCGAGTACTGGGGTCCGGTGTTCGCGGCGCTCGCCGACACCGGCCTGGTGATGAACCTGCACATCGGCCCCGGCTTCGGCGCCCTGCGCATGGCCCCGGACGCGCCGATCGACAATCTGATGGTGCTGGCACCCAGCGTGTCCCAGATCGCGATCCAGGATCTGCTGTGGGGTCCCGCGTTGCGCAGCTATCCGGGACTGAAGGTGGCGCTGTCCGAAGGCGGCATCGGCTGGATCCCGTATTTCCTCGACCGCTCGGACCGCCATTACACCAACCAGAAGTGGCTGCGCCGCGACTTCGGCGGCAAGATGCCCTCGGACGTGTTCCGCGAGCACGTCATGGCATGCTACGTCACCGACAAGACCTCGTTGAAGCTGCGGCACGAGATCGGCATCGACATCATCGCGTGGGAATGCGACTACCCGCATTCGGATTCGCTGTGGCCCGACGCCCCGGAATTCGTCCTGGCCGAACTCGAGGCCGCGGGCGCCGACGACGCCGATATCGACAAGATCACCTGGCAGAACGCCTGCCGCTTCCTGAACTGGGAGCCGTTCGCGCACATCCCGCGCGACCAGGCGAGCGTCGGCGTGCTGCGGGCCCAGGCCGCCGATGTCGATCTCACCGTCCGGCCGCGCAAGGAATGGGCAGAACTGTACGCCCAGCGCGCCTGAACACCCGAATCCGGTTGTCCCCCATCTCTTATCGTTAGGTCCACACCATGCAGATGCTGGTCTTCTCCACCCCGCGCGAGGGGATGGACGACGAATACAACACCTGGTACACCGAGGTGCACATTCCCGAACTGCTGCAGATCGAAGGCATCCGTTCGTGTTCGCGCTATCGGGCCCCGCAGCTCGAGGGGCAGGGCGCCACCCACCGATATCTGGCGGTGTACGAGATCGACGGCGACGCCGAGGCGGTGTTCACACAGTTGCGCGCCAACTCGGCCGAGGGCAGATCCACCCTCAGCCCCGCGATCGATCCGAGGGCCACCCAGATCACCTTCTGGGAACCGCTGTAGAAACTCCGGTCGCCACCCCGGGGTGTCGACCGGCCACCACTCCCATCGGCGGCGCGCCGGCCTCTCGTCGCCGCCGATGGGTGCCCCGCCTCCCGCGAACTCGATATCCGCACACCTCACCGGGTTCGCGGGAGGCCCCTGCGTAAGGACCAATTCGTGACTGCCGCTCCCACCGCCGACCAACGACTGTTCCGGACCACCACCCGCGACTTCCTCGCCGCCACCGTGCCCGTGGACACGGTGCGCCGCCTCGCCGACTCCCCCGACGGCTTCGACCGGGACTGGTGGCGGCGCGGCGCCGAACTGGGCTGGACCGCACCGCTGGTCCCCGAACGGCTCGGCGGCGGGGCGGTATCGGGCGCCCCGATGGCCGACCTGGCGCTGATCGCCGAGGAATTCGGGCGCGCCTGCGCGCCGGGGCCGCTGCTGGCGGTGAATACCGCACTGGCCGGATTGCTCCGCGGCACAGGCGAGTTCGAGACTGTGATCACGGACGTTGTCGCCGGCGCCGCGATTGCGACTTGGGCCCACTACGAACCCGGAGCCGGTCTGCGCTCTGCTCCGTTCGAGACCGCGGCCATACCCGACGGTGCCGGATTCCGGCTGTCCGGGATGAAGGATCGCGTCGAATACGGCGCCCGAGCCGATCTGCTGGTCGTCGACGCCCAGGGGCCCGAGGGCCCGGTGCAACTGCTCGTGGCCACGGACGCACCCGGTGTCACGGTCACCCCGGTCTGGACGCTGGACGTCGTACGCCGCACGGCCACAGTCGTTTTCGACGACGTCCGCGTCGCCGGCGACGCCGTCGTGCACCGCGATCCCGAAGCCGCCGCGGCCGCCGCCGAGGAGCAGTTGCTCGTGGCCGCCACGCTGAGCGCCGCGGAAATGGCCGGAGCCGCGCAGCGGGCCTTCGAGGCCACGGTGCAGTGGATGTTCGACCGCTACACCTTCGGCCGTCCGCTCGCCTCCTATCAGGCGCTCAAACATCGAGCCGCCGATATCGCCACCACGCTCGAGGCGTGCCGGGCCACCTCCTGGGCCGCGGCCGCGAGCTTCGGCGACGACACCGCGAACACCGCCGAGGCCGTCAGCGTCGCGAAATCCTTCGTCGGCGCCACGGCCGGTGAGATCGTGCAGGAATGCGTGCAGATCCACGGCGGGCTCGGCGTCACCTGGGAACACGATCTGCACCTGTATCTGCGCCGGGTCACGCTCGGCCGGGCCCTCTACGGCACCCCGGCCGAACACCGGCGTCGGCTCACCGATCTGCTGGAGACGATCCCCGCATGAGCACCACCGAAACCGTCACCGCAGCAACCGAATCGGTCGACAGCTTCCGCGACCGCGCCCGGCGCTGGTTGCGGAACACGTTGCCGCCCGCGCCGCCGGTCCGCTCGGGCGAGCAGAAGTCACCGCAGGTGTGGGCCCGCGCCCGCGAACTGCAACGCATCCTCCACGACGGCGGCTTCGCCGGCATCTGCTTTCCCGTCGAATACGGCGGACTGGGGTTGAGCCCGGCCCACCAGCGGGCCTTCACCGAGGAGTCGCGCCCGTACGAGATGCCGCTGGCGCTCAACATTCCGACCCTGACCATCTGCGCCGCAACACTTCTCGACATGGGCAGCGAGGAGCAGAAGCGCACCCACGTCGCCGCCGCGCTGCGCGGTGAGGAGTTGCTGGTGCAGTTCCTGTCCGAACCGCGCGGCGGATCCGATCTGGCCGGGCTCACCACCCGAGCCGATCGCGACGGCGACGACTGGGTGCTCAACGGTTCCAAGATCTGGAGTTCGGGCGCCTACGCCGCCGATTACGCGCTGTGCCTGGCGCGCACGGACTGGCAGGTGCCCAAACACGCCGGGCTGACCATGTTCCTGGTGCCGGTGAACTCCCCCGGACTGACCATTCGCCGGATCACCCAGGTCGACGGATCCACCGAATTCTGTCAGGAGTTCTTCGACGACGTACGGATCCCGGCCGACGCCGTCGTCGGCGAGGTCGACGGCGGCTGGGCGGTGGCGACCCGGCTGCTGCAGCACGAACGCAGTGCCGTCGGCGGCGGCTCCCCGTACGCCAGCGGCGTCGGCCAGCACAGCGGCCGCGACGTGCACAGCCTGCTCGACATCGCCCGCCGCACCGGGCAATTCGCCGACCCCCGCGTGCGGGAGGACCTCGGCGAGGCGCACGCGATGAATCTGGTCCACGACCAGCTCATCGCCCATGTCGGCGCCCGTATCGCCGCCGGCGAGCTGGCGCCCGCGGCCGGTTCGATCGTGCGCCTGTTCAGCGCCCGCAACTCGTGGCTGCAGGCCGACGCCGCCGTGCGCATCGCCGGCGCCGCCGCCGCGACGGGCGACCCCGGCGGCGAACCCGGCCTCGGCCGAGCCGGCCAGGAGTACCTCTACCGCCAGGCCTGGAGCCTCGCCGGCGGCAGCACCGAAATGGCCCGCAACATCATCAGCGAACGGGTGCTGGGCATGCCCCGCGAATACGCCGCCGACCGGGACGTGCCGTTCGATCAGGTGCGCCGGGGGCGGTAGGCGGGCGCCTGCCGGCATACCACCGCTTTTCCGGATGCCGGAGCGGTATGGGAGTTCCCTCCGCCGCCTGCTCGGATTCCGTCTTCGCCTCTCGCCGGTCACCGGGCCTACCGTCAGAAGACCCGACGAGATTTATGCTTCGCAAAAACGACATTGTCTGTGGCACAGCACATTTCGCCGTCGGGAACGGATCTGCTGCGACATCGACGGCTGCGCGACGTGCAGCCGTTCCGCCGCGGCCGTCACGGAACCCTCCTCGGCGACGGCGAGGGCGTATTCGAATTGCCGCAGGCTCATCGTTTCCCCGCCACCGGGGAGGCGTCTGCCGGTGCCTGCTGCGGGCTCAGGCCCGCGACGACCAACCCGAACAGCCGGTCCGCCTGTGCGGCCGGGTCGGCGCCGTGTTCGGTCGCCAGCGCGATCCCCACGATCAGGGTGATCAGGTCCGCCACCGTGAACGTGGTCGCGACCGCGCCCTCCCGCGCGGCGCGGCGCAGCAACGGCTCCCCCGCCTCTTCCAGCACCGCCCCACAGCTGTTGTCGTGCACCGGATCCGATCCGGCACTGTCGTAGGACAACGCGACCGCCAGCCCGCGGGCGCCGACACAGTAGGCGACGACATCGCGCAACCACTCCAGCAGCGCGCCGCGGCTGTCCTCGGCGTCGGCGAGTTCCCGCGCGCGGGCACACAGCGCGTCGATCCGGGTGCGCGACACCGCTTCCAGCAGCGCGCGGCGAGTCGGAAAGTGCCGCCGCACCGTCGCCGACCCGACTCCCGCGACGCGCGCGATCTGCTCGAGCGACGCCCCGGCGCCGTGCGCCGCGACTTCCTTCTCGGCTACGGCCAGCACCAGCGCGTAGTTGCGGCGAGCATCAGCGCGTCGGCGTTCGGGCATCGCGTCACCTCCCGGGTTGCTAAACGGCGGGCCCCGCCATATCGTAGCCGAAAACAGAAACGGCGGGCCCCGCCGTTTAGCGAGAGGTGCACCATGTCCACAGATTCCGCACCCGTCCTGGTCACCGGCGCCACCGGCCGGCAGGGCGGCGCCACCGCCCGCGCACTCCTCGCCGCCGGCGTCCGCGTCCGCGCCCTGGTGCGCGACCGAAACACCGCCCGCGCCAAGGACATCGAATCGCTGGGAGCCGAGTTGGTCACCGGCGATCTGCACGACCGCGAGTCGGTGATCCGCGCGGCCGACGGCGCCCGCGCGGTGTTCTCCGTGCAGATGCCCGCGCTCACCGATGCGGGCTTCGATTTCGACGGCGAGGTCACCCAGGGTGTCACTCTCATCGACGGCGCACGGATCGCGGGGGTCGATCAGTTCGTGCACACCTCGGTGACCGGAGCCGGTCAGCACACCGGCGTTCCCGGCTGGGCCCCCGGCCGGTGGGCCGTCGAGGACTCCCTGACGGCAAAGGCCGCGGTGCAGGATGCGGTGCGCGTGGCCGGGTTTCCGCGCTGGACCCTGCTGAAGCCGGGCACATTCATGGAGAACTTCCTGCCGTCCATGCGGTACATGTTTCCCCGCGGAGTCGACGGCGGCCTGGTGAGCGTCCTGGCGCCGGAGACCCGGCTGTCGCTGGTCGCGGTCGACGACATCGGCCGTGCGGCCGCGGCGGCGCTCACCGAACCCGAACGATTCGACCGCGTCGAACTCGAGTTGGCGAGCGACTACCTATCGATGACCGAGATCGCCGCCACCCTGTCCCGCGCGCTCGGCATTTCCCTGGCGGCACCGGACATGACGGTGGCACAGGCCGTCGCTGCCGGCATGCCGCCCATGGGCGCCGCACTCGAATGGCTGAATGTGGCCGGCCAGCCCGGTCGACCCGACTACGCCACCGCCCTCGGCATCCCCCTCACCAGTTTCGAGCAGTGGGCACGCACGCACTTGCGCACCGACTCGGCGAGCGGGTAGTCCGCGCGCATCGGTTGCCGTCCGTGCGGGGCGGGCGGATCACGCCGGGGCCGGTACTGACACCATCGAGGTATGAGTGTGCAGGATTTCCGGGAACTCGCCACGGCCCGCTTGCGCGAGTTCGAGTTTCGAACGGTCGCGGACGCGCCCGGAATGCGACGCGCGAGCGTTGTGCTGTGTGTATTGGAACACGACGACCGGCCGTGCGTGGTCGTGATCAAACGCGCCTATCGCGGCCGCAACGCGGGGCAGTGGGCGTTGCCCGGGGGCCGGGTCGACGGTGACGAGACCGCGGTCGCGGCGGGATTACGCGAACTGCACGAGGAAATCGGCCTGGTCGCCCCGCCCACCAGTGTCCTGGGCAGGCTCGACGACTTCCCGGCAGCGTCCGGTTTCGCGATCACCCCCAT
Organism: Nocardia violaceofusca NBRC 14427; assembly: GCF_963869435.1. NCBI lineage: Bacteria > Bacillati > Actinomycetota > Actinomycetes > Mycobacteriales > Nocardiaceae > Nocardia > Nocardia violaceofusca. The sequence goes on along the minus strand of NZ_CAWMPM010000001.1, from coordinate 336,991 downwards.
CGTCGTCGCGCTCGATGATCCCGGCGCCCTCTATCCCAACGACGACGAGGTGCATGCCGTGCATTTCGTGCGGCTCGACCGGCTCGCGGCCGACGACGTGCCGCACTGGGTCGACCGGCCGGACGGCTCCCGGCTGCTGCAGCTCAGGATCGGCGACTCGATGACGATCCACGCACCGACCGGCGCCATCCTGCTGCAATTCCGCGATGTCGTGCTTCTCGGCCGCGAAACCCGGGTGGCGGATCTACTGCAACCCGATTGGACGCACAAGTAGGGCGGACCGCCGCCGAGTCACCGATGTCGGGCGGCCGGGCGCTTGCTGGACGGTCGGTTACGCCGGGGTATGAGGCGTGGGCGCACGGTCCAGCCAGGCCGCGAACGCGTCGAAGGTGAACGGGCGGCCGAGAAAGTCCGCCACCGAATCGGCCGCGTCGCGGGAACCACCCGGCGCGAGGATATGGTCGCGATACCGTTGCGCAACAACGGGTTCGAACAGATCACCGGCGTCGAACTCCGAGAACAGATCCTTCGCGATCACCAGGCTCCACAGGTAGGTGTAATACGCCGAGGTATAGCCGGCCAGATGCCCGAACGACGCTTGGAAATGGGTCTGCGGCACCGCGGCTATCCCGCTGTGCCGCGTCACGCCATCGATAACCACCGGGTCGTGGTCGGCCGGCCGATCCTGGTGCAGCAGATAGGAGATCTCGGTGTAGCCGACCTGCGTGAGGACCGAGATGCCCTTGCCGAATTCCTTCGCGGCCCGCATGCGCTCCACCAGTTCGGCAGGGATCGGCGCACCGGTCTCGTCGACGGCGAAGGTGGCGAGAATGGTTGCGTCCCATGCCCATTCCTCCAGCATCTGCGACGGGGCCTCGACGAAGTCCCATTCCGTGGCGACACCGGAGAAGCGCGCCCAGTCCTGGTGCCCGCCCACGACGTGGTGGATCAGATGCCCGAATTCGTGGAACAGCGTGACGACGTGCTGGTGCTCCATCAGTCCGCGAGAGAAGTTGCATACCAGCACGCCCTCGGGCAGGAGCTTCCCGGCGACGCCGCCGACGAGGTCGAATTGCGCGGCGTGCTTGTATTTGCCCTCGCGGGGATGCAGGTCCAGATAGATCCGCCCGCGTCGTTCACCGTCGGCGTAGACGTCGTAGACGGCGACGTCCTCGTGCCAGCGCGGTACGTCGACGGGCCGGTACTCCAATCCGAACAGGCGGCCGGTGACCTCGAGCAGACCCGCCCGCACACGCGGGAAATCGAAATAGCGGCGCACCTCCCGGGCGTCGACGTCGTACTGCTCGCGGCGCACGAGTTCGGTGTAGTAGCCGACTTCGGAGCGGTCGATGGAGGTAGCGGTGGGCTCGTCCTCGCGACGGCGGGCGAGCAGCGTCTCGAGGTCGCGCCGGCCCGCGGCGTCGGCGGCGCTCGCGATGCGCTCGATGAATTCGGCGATGGCGTGGCCGCTGCCGATCATCTTCACGTCGGCGTCGTAATCGGGCCAGCTGTCGAAGCCGAGCAGCCGGGCCTTCTCGGCCCGAAGATCCAGGATCTCGTGCAGCACAGCGTCGTTGGCGGGCCACCCGCGGCTTTCGAACTCCGCGGTGAGGGCGCGGCGGGCATCGGCATCCCGGGCGTAGGTGCGCAGCGGCAGATAGTCCGGATAGTCGGTGGTGACCGTGACGAGCCCGTCCGCCGCGGGCGGATGGGCGGTGACGAAATCCGCGGGCAGTCCGTCGAGGGTGCCGGGTGCGACCCGGATCGAGCGGACGTCTTCACGGATGGCCCGGCCGAATTCCTGTTCGAGCACGGTGAGCCGCTCGGAGATCTCCCGCAGCCGCCCCCGGGTTCCCTCGTCGCGGTCCACACCGCTGCGCCGGAAATCGCGCAGCACATGCTCGCGCATGCGCGCCGACACCTCGTCCAGATGCGAGGAGTCGGTGGCGGCGACGATGTCGTAGAGGTCGCGGTCGAGATCTCGCTCGGTCCTGGCTCGGTCGACGTCTTGTACCAGTTCCTCGGCCAGCCGGCGCACCTCGGAATCGGGGTGGACTTCGGCGAACAGGTGCGCGGCCGAATCGGCCTCGCGCAGTGCGATATCGGCGTCGTTCCACAATCCGAGCACATCCGCGGTGTCGCCCGGGGTAGCTGCCTTCAACTGCTCGACCGTGTCCGCCGCCGTCCGCAGCCGGTCGCGGACGTAATCGCCGAGCCAGTCCGGCCACCCGGCGGCGGGCAGTGCAAGCGGTTCGCTACTCATGCCCCGACTCTAATCGCGACCGGATTGCTCGACCGCGGCCGATCGCCACGTGCCGAACCGCGTTCGCGACTCACCGGAAATAGGAGGCGTACTCCGCGAACGGGACCTGTCCGGTGGGACTCGCCTTGACGGCGTCGACCACCGGGCCCGGAATGGGTGCCCAGTAGGCGGGCATCGCGGCCGCCAGCGAGGGCTTCAGAATGTAGATCAGCGCGAAGTTCACGATCCACAGCGGCGGCGCCATCGACATGCCGACCACGGTGCTCACATTTCCCTCGGTATTGGTGACCAGCTGGTCCGCACCCGAAATCTGTTGCGCCACAAATCCGTAGGCGGCCTGCACCGTATACGCGGACCGGTACAGCGCGACCAGACTCCGAGTCGCACCGTTGTCCCGCAACCAGTTACCCACATATCCGCCGGGCGCGATCAGGGTGTTCACCTGCCGTGTCGGCGCGTCCGTGTTGGCCGGGCTCTCCAACATGCCGCTCGGATTCACATACAGCCCGTAGCTGCCCAGAGTCGAGGGCGTGCGTTGCCCCGCGACATCGGAATAGATCGGGCGGCCGACCGTATTGGCGAGGATGTCGACGCACGCGTTGATCACATTCGCCGCGTCACGATCACCGCCGACTCCCCCGCCGGAGCTGAGGTCCTGATACTGCTGATCGGTCAACGCATCCGCGCGGTCCAGCCCGATCCGCGCGGCGACCCGATCCGCCGCCGCCTCCCCGAGCGGCTGATTCAACTGATCCGTACTCACCATCTGCGTCGGCGCCACCTGCTCATATCCCGGCGCACCGGAGAAGGGAACGGCGAACCCGGTGCCGGCAACGGTTGCCACCGGTTCGCCCGTCGCCGTCCGATCCACCCCCAGCGAAACGATGCAGAGCCCGACCAGTACCGCCACCCCACTGATTCCACGGCAGCTCGATCCCCGCCGACGACCGAGACAAGCCAACCCGATGCTCTGCATACGTCAACCTCTCCGAATCATCGTGCGAGGTAACACAAGGTAGTGCACCAGTCAAACGCCACGCCCGACGCCGTGTCAAGGGCCCGGCGGCCGGCCGGCCCCGACCAGTCTGCGGTGCTGTGGCTCATCCGCGCCGATCGAGAGCCGAACCCACGCCACGTGCGTGCTACTAGGTTGCCGGCACGCCGCAGGCGGTACGAATGGCGAACTCGGCCTCCCGCCGTGTTCACCGCTGGGCGGCCAGTACCGTGGCGAGACCTTCTCGCAGGTCGTTGACGAAATACTCGGGAACTTCCAGCGAGGGGAAGTGTCCTCCGAATTCGGGTGCGTTCCACCGGACGATCTGGCGGTACCGCTCTTCCGCCCAAGGGCGCGGGGACTTTTCGATGTCGTGGGGATACATGGTGATCGCGGAGGGGACGTCGACGCGGAGGTCGGGGTCGAGCGAGTTGTGGCTTTCGTAGTAGATGCGGGCTGCGGATGCGCCGGTGCTTGTCAGCCAGTACAGGGTGACGTCGTCGAGAATGCGGTCCCTGGAGATCGTTTCGAACGGGCTGTCTTCGGTGTCGCTCCATTCGGCGAATTTGTCGAGGATCCAGGCGAGGAGTCCGACCGGTGAGTCGACGAGCGAGTAGCCGATGGTCTGCGGCCGGGTGGCCTGCTGTTTCGCGTATGCGGCGCGGTGCCGCCAGAAATGACGGGTCTCCTCTGCCCACTGGCGTTCGGTCGCGGTCAGACCGTCCGTTGGCATCCCGGGTGGCGCTTCCGCGAACAGCGAGTGGATGCCGAGAACGTGTTCCGGGAATCTGCCGCCGAGAACCGTGGTGATATTGCCGCCCCAGTCGCCGCCGTGGGCCAGGAACTTCCGGTAACCGAGCCTTTCCATCAGTTTCACCCATGCGGCCGCGATCTTTTCGGTGCCCCACCCGGTGGTGGCCGGTTTATCGCTGTACCCGAAGCCCGGTAGCGACGGGACCACGACGTGGAACGCCGGCGCGGCCGCGTCGTTCGGATCCGCCAATTCGTCTACTACATCGATGAATTCGGCGATGCTGCCCGGCCAGCCGTGCGTCAGGATCAGAGGAGTGGCATCCGCGCGTGCGGATCGCCGGTGCAGGAAGTGGATTCCCAGGCCATCGATCGTGGTGCGGTACTGGCCGATTCGATCGAGGCGCTCTTCGAACGACCGCCAGTCGTACTCGGTGCGCCAGTAATTCACGACATCGACCAGGTCGGCAAGAGGAACGCCCTGCGCCCATCGCTGGGAGCCGGGCGTGGTGCCGGAGACCGTCTCGGCCTCCGGTAGCCGAGCGGCGGCCAATCGTGCTCGCAGGTCGTCGAGGTCGGCGTCGGTGGCGCGGGCTTCGAATGGTTGTACGTCGACGGAATCGGACGTGGACATCGGATCGAGGTGGCCGAGTGCGGACATGAGACCTCCTGGTCATCGCGGAACCGGCTACCGCCTGTCGTGAACCGGCTAAGACGGTTCTAACACAGCGGTGGGACAGGCCGCAACCAGCTAAGGTGGTTCTATGCCTGCTGGGTTTCCTGATTTCCGCCTCGGCGCCGTGCTGGCGACCAGCTTCACGGGGACCCTGTCGGAGCGGCACGGCGAGCCTGTGGAGCGCATTCCCACACCGCAGCGACTCGTCGATTGGCTGGAGGTGAACGGCCTGGCCGTGGATTCCTGCACCACCACCCAGCTCGACCTTGCCCGGGAATTGAGGGAAGCAATTCACGCCGCCGCGACAGCGGCCGCACTCGGCGACGCGCTCCCCGCGTCGGCCGTCCGAATCATCAACGACCGCAGCATTCAGGGCCGGGCCGCAGCAATCCTGACGCCCGACGGGACACGTCGATGGCGACTCAGCGCGCCCTCCTGCGTAGAAGACGCCCTGGGCGTCGTCGCCGCCGACGCGATCGACATCATCTCCGGCGAACGAGACGGAAAATTGGCCCTGTGCGCTTCGCCGACCTGCCGAGCCGCCTTCTTCGACACCAGCCAGAGCCGCACCCGCAAATGGTGCGATATGAACACCTGCGGTAACCGCCAGAAGAAGGCACGCTTCAACGCCACCCACCGCAAGAACACCCGAAACTGACGACACGAAAGCCTCTGGACCGCAATGTATTCGATCCTGTCGAAGACCATGCACCGTCGTGAACTACACCGCGGAGCCAGATCGGAGCCAGATCGGACGGCACTCGCGTCGTGACCGAGGTCGCGGCTCGGCACGCCTGTCCAGGCTCCGTCTGGTTGGGGAGAACGACCTGGGTGTAGATGTTCGGGTCATCGAGCATGACCGGCACCATCGCTTCGGGAGGCATGTCCGAAGCGTCGTCGGTGCGCCACTGACAGTCCTGCTCGCCAGGTGCCGATGTGCCGGCGAGGCCCGGTCAGGTTCACCGCGGACTCGACTCGGACAAGACCTCGGCCAGCAGCCGCGATCCGGCAAGACCGAACCTCGAGTGTCAGTCGACCGGGCTGAACTAATCGTGCAAACCTCCGCACAAAAGCCGGAATCCCGCACAAATCGGGGAGGTTTGCACGATTTGTTAACCCGGCACGAGCATCTGAGGCAAGCTGCTCGGAGAGACGACGATCAGGGGTGCGCGCGCTCGTGAACCGTCAACCCCATCGTCGTAGCCAGCCACCGGCGGGCCCGTGCGTGGAATTCGCGCGCAAGTCCCGCCCCGGGCGCCCAGCTGTCGAAACCGTGGGGTGCTCCCGGCACGATATCGAGCTCCACCTCCACGCCCGCCGCGCGCAGACGCTCCGCATAGGCCACGTCCTCGTCGTGGAACAGGTCGATGGTGCCGACCCCGATCCAGGTGGGCGGGGTGCCGGTGAGGTCGCCGCGGCGGGCGGCTACGGCGAATTCGGGCATGTCGGTGGCGCCGGGTGGGGTGGCGAGGTAGCTGCTCCAGCCGTAGAGGTTGTTGTCGTTGGTCCAGCCGAGATGCCGCAGGGCGTCCAGGTCGCGGCGGGCGGCGGTGCGGTCGTCGAGCATCGGCGCGCTCAGCCACAGGGCGGCGGGGCGGGCGCCGTCGGCGGCGACGAGGCGCTGGCACAGGCACGCGGCCAGGCCGCCGCCGGCGCTCTGTCCGCCGAGCACCACCCGGGCGGAGTCGATCCCGAATCGGGAGGCGTTGCGCTGCAACCACATCCATGCGATCCAGCAGTCCTGCAGGGGAGCCGGGAAAGGATGTTCGGGCGCGAGGCGGTAGTCGACCGAGACGATCGTGACGCCGAGGTCGCGGGCGGTGATCGAGCAGAAGGTGTCGTCCTGGACCGGGCTGCCGAGGACGTAGCCGCCGCCGTGTATCCACAACACCGCGACCGGCGAATGGGCACCGGTGGGGCGATAAACGCGCAGCGGTACGCGGCCGGCCGCGAGATGTTCGATGCGCACGCCCGCGACTCGCCGGGCGGGCCGGTGGGCGGCGGCCAGGCGCACCAGGCGTAATGCCCAGCGGCGGCCGATCGTCAGCGGCGGCAACCAGCGCGCGGGTCCGCGCAGTTCCGGCGCTACGAGAGACAGGTCCATCGCGATCTCCTTCTCACACCCGAAACGAAACTATAGTTCGGACAGGTGTCCCACAGCGCCCGATTGCCGAGGAGCGCAGCTACATTCACCCAGGGCAGACGATCCGCACCGAGGGCGGCCGGAGGAATTGCGACCGCGCGGGCACCACCGCGAGCAGGCTCTTGCGCCGTGCGAGGGCCACCGCGTGCCCGACGGCGCCGAACGGCAGGTGCTGCCACGTCCAGTTGCAGCCGTGCGGCGACAGCAGCATCGCGGTCTGCGCGAAATCGGCATGTTCGACCTGTTCGGCGTCGACGAACATGCCGACCATGATCGAACTCACCAGCGCCGGAGCCAGCGTCCCGTCACAGACGACGTGCACGGTTCCGTCGCGGCCGACATAGTGTGCGGCCCAATCCAATACGACACGTCGCCGGGCCACGCGCCCGGTGACGAGCGCGACGACCTCGGATTCGCAGCGCGGAGACATCTCAGCCGTGGGGACCCTCCAGAATCGTCACCGCCGACACCGCCGTGGGGCCGCCGAGGTTGTGCGCCAACCCGATTCGCGCCCCGTCGACCTGGTTGACGGCGTGGCCGCGCAGCTGCTCGAACAACTCCACGCACTGCGCCACACCGGTCGCCCCCGGCGGATGGCCCTTGGATTTCAACCCACCGCTCGGATTCACCGGCAGCGCGCCACCCACGCTGGTCGCGCCCGTGTCGACCAGTTTGCAGGCCTCGAAGCGGTCGGCGAAACCGAGGTCCTCGTAGCTGATCAGCTCGATGCCGGTGAAGAAGTCGTGCACCTCCGCGACATCGATATCGGCCGGGGTCAGCCCCGCCATCGCGAAGGCCTGTTTCGCGGCGCGGACCGTCGCCGGGAATGTGGTCATATCCCGTTTGTGCTGGTGCATCACCGAATCCAGGCCCAGGCCCACTCCCCTGATCCAGACCGGCCGATCGGTGTAGCGGTCGACCGCGTCCTCGGCGGCGAGGATCAGCGCCGCGGCACCGTCGCTCTGCGGGGCGCAGTCGTACACGCCGAACGGATCCACCACCATCGGAGCCGCGAGGGCCTGCTCCAGCGAAATCTCGAAACGCAAGCGCGCCTTCGGATTCGACACGCCGTGACGGTGGTTCTTCACCGCGATCAGTCCCAGATGTTCCCGCCCGGCCGGAGATTCGTGCAGATAGCGGGCGACATGCAGGGCGAAGCCTGCCGGTGCGATCAGCCCGAGGGGGTAGTCCCACGCCATATCGCGGGTCATCGCCTCCCACTCCCAGAGCATGTCCTTGGAGGCGGTTTCGCGGAGTTTGTCCGCACCGATCACCAGCGCCACATCGTAGGCACCGGAGGCGATGCCGAACAGGGCGTTGCGCACCGCGTCATTGCCGGTGGCACAGGAGTTTTCGATCCGCGTCACCGGGAGATCCGGCAGGCCGAGCACGTCGGCGAGAATGCCCGAGGGGAATCCGTCCGGTGTACCCATCGCGCCGAACCAGGCCGCCTGCAGGTCGGCTTTCGCGATGCCCTTGTCCACCGACGCCGCGCATTCGGCGAAGGCCATCGGCAGCAGATCCTTGATGCCGAGTGCGAAATGCTCGGCGAACGGCGTCATCCCGGCGCCGACCACTGCCACCCGTCTCATGCCGCCTCCGTAACCTGCGGGAGCGCCCGCACCCCCGTCGGCGCCACGAGCGCTGCGCGATTGTGTCTCATGCCGCCTCCGAATCCGGCTCGAACGCGTACCCGTAGTCCGGTACCCCTGAGCGCACCGCGACCCGGCGCAGCACCATGCGCCCGCGGTCGCCGATGCGGACCGTGCCGGGATCGGTTCCGGTGACCTTCACCAGTGCCCGCACGTCCACCTCGTCGAGTTCGACGATCACCAGCGAATACGGTGTCCGCAGCCCGGGCACCGGCACGTGGACCGTCACCTCGGTGTACACGGTTCCGATACGCGGCAATGGAATCAGCGTGTAGTCGGTGCTGAGGCTGCCGTCCTCGCCGAGGCGGTAGCGCGGCGGGAAATCCAGCTCGTCGCGGCCGGGGTGGCGACCGGCCTCCCAGCGCACCTTGGCCTCGAAGGCGCGCTCGTAGGCGGCGAGCGAGATCGGGATGTCGGCACCCGGTACCGCGACGGCCTCCGGTTCGGCTCGCACCGCCGGTTCCCGGCGGTATACCCGCACCGGCCCCGCGGAGACCGTGACTCCCGACAGACTGGCCTGCTCGACCCCGACGAGCAGGCCCGTCTGTCCCCAGTCGGCCAGTGCCGCAAGGGCGAACAGGCTCGACCCGGCCCCCGTCGTCGGCAGTCGCGGTGGATCGCCGACGCACAGGTGGGCCGCCTGCTCGTGGTCGACGCCCGATACGATCACCGGCGTGTCCACCCATGCCGCGGCCAGCGATGCCAGCAGGCCGCGCTCGTGCAGCAGCCGCGGATCGCCGTAGTCGTGGACGTCGCCGGTGGCGTTGCGGGTGCGCACCGGCAGGCTGCGCGCCACCCGGGCCGCGGTCCGCACCGCCAGTCCGCGCTCGGCGACCAGGGCCGCCGCCGCCCCGGCCGGATCCAGGTCGACGCCGATGATCAGCGTGCGCGGGCGGGCGGAGCTCAGCGCGTCGAGTGTCGCGGGCGCGCCGCCGAGCCGTTCGATCACCTCGAGTTCGGGATCCAGACCCAGCCCGGCCAGCAGCACCGCGGCATTGCTGCTCTCCAGTAGCGGCAGATCCCGGCTCACCACCACGACGCGTTCGACGTAGGCGGTGGCGCGCGGCGCGCCCGACAGGGCGGCCCGCCCGGCCTCCACCGCCAGGGTCACCGCGTCCTCGTCCGCGCCGGGAACGCGGCCGCGAGGTCCGCCCCAGCAGGGCAGATAGGTTCCGATCGATGCGACACAGGGCATGCCGTCAGCCTTCCTGCGGGCGAAACTACGTGATGGCGCCGGCGGTCTTGAGCGCGATGATGCGATCCCAGTCCAACCCCAGCTCCAGCAGCACTTCCTCGGTGTGCGCCGCGAACTCCGGCCCGGGTCCGGTATCGGGTGCGGTGAGATCGAATTGCACCGGATTGGCGACCATTTCGAGGCTGCCGACCTGCACCAGGTACTCGTTGGCGCGGATCTGCGGATCGGAGCCGACCTGCAGGCTGTCCTGCACCGGCGCCCACGGCCCGGCCAGGGTCGCCAGCTTCTCGGTCCATTCGGCGAGGGTGCGCTGCCCGATCGCCTCGCGCAGAATCGCCACGCCCGCTTCGGTATTGGCGGCGATCGACTCGGCCGAGGCGAAGCGCGGATCGTCGGCCAGCTCCGGGCGATCGATATGGCGCATCACGTCGGCCCAGAACTTGCTGGGCTGCAACATGACCAGCGAGAGATAGCGGCCGTCGGCGGTTTCGTAGAGGCCCGACAGCGGATTGGTCGGCGCCCCGTGTGATCCGGGTGCGGGCGCGATCAACGGCTGGCGCAGATGTGCCGACAGCGCGATGGTGTGGCCCATGGACCACAGGCCGCTGCCCAGCAGCGAGACGTCGACCACCGACGGTTCGCCGGTCCGTTCGCGTTTCAGCAGTGCCGCCGCGATGCCGCCCGCGAGATTCGTCCCGGAGATGGTGTCGCCGAAGGCCGGCCCGGGCGGAGAGATCAGGCCGTCCATCCCTTCCGGGGTGATGGTAGCGGCGACCGAACCCCGGCACCAGAAGGCGGTCATATCGAAGCCGCCCTTGGTCGATTCCTCGCCGCGCGGTCCCAGCGCGCTGCCGCGCGCGTAGACGATGTCCGGCTTCACCGCGCGGATGTCGTCGACATCGATACCGAATTTGGCGCGCGCCTGCGGCAGGAAACTGGTGAGGAACACATCGGCCGTCTTCGCCAGCTCGTAGATCACCTCGCGCCCCTCGGGGACCGACATGTCCAGTCCGATACTGCGTTTGCCGCGATTGGCGTGCTCGATATTGGGGTTGGGATCGCCCTCGACCTTCAACCGGCCGATCTGGCGCAACCCGCGTTGCGGATCACCGGTGCGGGCGTGCTCCACCTTCACCACGTCCGCACCCCATTCGGCCAGTACCGCGCCGGCCGAGGGGACGAACCCGTACATCGCGACCTCGAGGACGCGGATGCCGTCCAGGGGTTTGCCGCCGCCGCTCATCAGGCCACCACCGCGGCGAAGGACTTCTGTTCGAGGAACTCCTCGATGCCGGCCACGCCCATCTCACGTCCGATGCCCGACTGCTTGTAGCCGCCGAAGGGGACATCGGGGTGAAAGTAGTTGCCGCCGTTGATACTCATCGTTCCGGTGCGGATGCGGCGCGCCACCGCCAGCGCGCGGTCCTCGTCGGCGGAGAACACGCCGCCCGAGAGCCCGTAGACGGAGTTGTTGGCGATGCGGACCGCGTCCTCGTCGTCGTCGAACGGGATCAGGGCCAGCACCGGCCCGAAGACCTCTTCCTGGGCGATCTCGCTGTCCGGGTCGACTCCCGCGAGCAGGGTCGGGGTGTAGAAGTAGCCCGGGTCGACCTTCTCCCCGCCGTACACCAGTTTCGCGCCGGCCTCCACCGCGCGCTGCACGAGGCCGTGCACCTTGTCGCGCTGACGTTCCGAAATCAGCGGGCCCATATAGTTTTTCGGGTCGCCCGGATCGCCGTAGCTGACCTTGGACATGAATCCGGCGACCATCTCGGCGACCTCGTCGTGGCGCTCGCGCGGCACCAGCATGCGTGTGGTGATGGCGCAGCCCTGTCCGGCGTGGCTGCAGATGCTGAAGGCGCCGAACATCGCGGCGGTGCCGAAATCGGCGTCGTCGAGCACGACCATCGCGGATTTGCCGCCCAGTTCGAGAAAGACCCGTTTGAGCGAATCGCCTGCCGCCGACATGATCTGGCGGCCGACCGCGGTGGATCCGGTGAAGCTGACGACGTCGACATCGCGATGGGTGGTCAGGGTCCTGCCCACCTCGATATCCGATCCGGACAGCACATTCACCACGCCCGCGGGGATATCGGTGTGCCGAGCGATCACCTCGCCGAGAGCCAACGTGGCCAGTGGCGTGTCGGGTGCGCCCTTGAGCACCACCGTGCAGCCGGCCGCCAGGGCCGGGGCCAGTTTCGCCAGCGCCAGCTGATGCGGATAGTTGTAGGCCGCGATGGCCGCGACCACACCGGAGGCCTCGCGCTCCACCCAGCGGCGGTGCATCCGGCCGCGGTCCTCCACCTCGCCCAGATCCTCGGTGCGGGGGTAGGTGCGGGTGAGGCCGGCGAAGTAGTTCACGATTTCGAACGGCGTCTCGAGCTGGTTGGCGTGGGTCATCATCCGGGTCGCGCCGACCTCGGCGATGGTCAACTCGCGCAGGTCTTCGACGTCGGCGCGCAGTGCCGCGTAGAACTGCTCGAGGCAGTGCGCGCGAAATTCGGTGTTCGTCGACCAGCCGGTGGTGTCGAAGGCCCGGCGCGCGGCCGCGATCGCCGCCTCGGTATCGGCGATGCTCGCCTCGGGCGCGTAACCGTAGACCTCTCCGGTGGCCGGGTTGAGTGAGGCGAAACTGCGCTCCCCCGCGACGAGTTCACCGTCGATCAGCATTCGTCTGGTGACGGCGCGCCCGTCGCCGGCCGTCGCGTTGCCCTGTGGCATCCCGTCTCCTCGTTCTATGGAAATTCCATTCTCAACATTGGAGAATAATGTATCCGAGCAGCTTCGGCCCCAGCAATGGCCGAACACGTCGCACCGATCGGCCCGACCTCCCCGTGAGCCCCGGAACGAGCCCGGATCCAGGGAAACCTTGCGGAGAAACGGAGAGCGAGAGTACGGTTCTCACAATTGGAAGGGAGATTCTTGTGGTTGAGACGACGGCGCTGAACCCCACCATCGGAGTGGAGGTCACCGGGGTCGAGGATCTGCACGACGACACGGTGATCAGCCGGTGCACCGAGGCCCTGAAGTGGCGTGGCGTCCTGGTGGTCCGCGGACTTCATCTCGACGACGAGGCCCAGCTGGCGTTCTGCCGGCGGCTGGGCACCGTACTCGCCCCCGGCGGCCGCGAAATCTTCACCATCACACTGAATCCCGAGAAGAACCGCGCCGCGAAATATCTCGAGGGCACCTTCTTCTGGCATATCGACGACACCACCAACGACGTGCCGGCCAAGGCGACCGTGCTCACCGCGCGGCACGTGGCGATGGAAGGCGGCGGCACCCAGTTCGCCAGCACCTACGCCGCCTACGAAGGACTGCCGGAGGCCGAACGCAAGCGTTACGACAACCTGCGCGTGGTGCACAGCTTCGAGGCCTCCCAGCGGCTCGTACATCCGGACCCGTCCCCCGAGCAGGTCGCCGATTGGCGCCAATTGCCCACGCACGAAACATCATTGGTGTGGCAGCGCCGCGACGGCCGCCGGTCCCTGGTCATCGGCGCCACCGCCGACCACATCGTGGGCATGGATCCGGTCGAGAGCCGCACACTCCTCGACGAACTGCTGGAATGGTCGACTCAGCCGCGGTTCGCCTACACCCACGACTGGACGGTGGGCGATCTGGTGGTGTGGGACAACACCGGCATCCTGCACCGCGCCCTGCCCTACGACGCGACCTCCGAACGCGAACTGCACCGCACCACGATCGCCGGAGCCGAACCGTGGGCGTGAGAACAGCGGTGGTGACCGGCGGAGGATCCGGAATCGGCCTGGCGGTGGCGAATCGGTTGCGCGCCGACGGTTTTCAGGTCGCCACGCTCGACCTAAAACCCGGCGACTCCGAATTCGACCACACCGCCGACGTCACCGACCGCGCCCAGATCGACGCCGCGCTCACCGCGATCCGCGAGCAGCTGGGCCCGGTGACGGTGCTGGTGAACTCCGCCGGCGCGGAGGGCTATCGCCGGTTCGCGAATCTGAGCTTCGAACAGTGGGAGCGCACCATCGCCGTGAACCTGCACGGCGTCTTCCACAGCATCCAGGCCGTTCTGCCCGATATGCGCGCCGCGCGGTGGGGCCGGATCGTCAACATCTCCTCCTCCAGCACTCATTCCGGGCAACCGTTCATGTCGCACTACGTCTCGGCTAAGTCCGCGGTCAACGGGCTGACGAAATCGCTGGCACTGGAACTCGGCCCCGAAGGCATCACGGTGAACGCGGTCCCACCCGGGTTCATCGATACCCCGATGCTGCGCAAGACCGAACAGGCGCGGTTGCTCGGCGGAACCATCGACGACCACATCGCCCGCACCCCGGTCCGCCGGGTCGGCCGGCCCGAGGACATCGCCGCCGCCTGCGCGTTCCTCGTCTCCGAGGAGGCCGGCTACATCACCGGCCAGATCCTCGGCGTCAACGGCGGCCGGAATACGTAACCGGCGCGGAACGCGCCGTGGCACAACACAACCGAAAGGACCACCAGTGGGACGCGTGGAAGGCAAAGTCGCCCTCGTCACCGGTGCCGCACGAGGACAGGGCCGCAGTCATGCGGTGAAACTGGCGTCCGAGGGCGCCGACATCATCGCCGTCGACATCTGCCGGGACATCGAGACCATCGGCTATGCGATGGCGCGGCCGGAAGACCTCGAGGAAACCGAACGACTGGTGGAGAAGACCGGCCGCCGGATCGTCGCCGTCGCGGCCGACGTCCGCGATATCGCCGCGCTGCGGGACGCGGTGCAACGCGGCGTCGGCGAACTGGGGCATCTGGATGTCGTGGTGGCCCAGGCCGGTATCGCCGGAATGAAGGGCGAACCGCAGTGGCAGGCCTGGACCGACGTCATCGACACCAACCTGATCGGCGTGATCAATACCGTGCACGCCGCACTGCCGTATCTGGACACCGGCGCCTCGATCATCGCCACCGGCTCGACCGCGGCGCTGATGGATGTGGCCAAGGTCGATCAGCCCGGTAAGGATCCCGGCGGCATCGCCTATATGGTCGCCAAGCGCGGACTGTCGATGTACATGCACGAGTTGGCGACCCATATCGCCGCGCGCAACATCCGCGCCAATGTCATCCACCCGACCAACTGCAATACGGACATGTTGCGCAGCGAGCCGATGTATCGCTCCTTCCGGCCCGACCTCGAGAAGCCGACCCTGCAGGACGCCCAGCCCGCGTTCCATGTGCAGCAGGCCATGCCGGTGCCGTGGATCGAACCGGAGGACACCAGCAACATGGTGCTGTTCCTGGCCTCCGACGAATCCCGCTACGTCACCGGCATGCAGATGCGGGTGGACGCCGGCGGATACCTCAAGTGGTACGACTATCACATCTAAGGGGAGAACCGTGAAGGTGCGCGTAGATCCGGAGCGCTGCCAGGGACACACCCTGTGCGCCATGGTCGCTCCGAAGTCGTTCGTACTCAGTGAAATCGACGGCCACTCCTCGGCGGTCAGCGAGGACGTTCCCCCCGATCAGGAGGAACAGGTCCGCGAGGCCGCCCAGTCGTGCCCGGAACGAGCGATCACCATCACCTGAGAGGAACGCCGTGACCGCCGAGAACATCACCGAGGCCGGACCGGCGGACGACGAGCGGAAACAACCGCAGTACTCGTTCGACCGGTACGCCCCGCAATATCGCGACAATTTCCTGTCCATCACCCAGGACATGCAGCAGCACTGCCCGATCGCCTGGTCGGATACCCACGGTGGCCACTGGGTCGCCGCCGGCAATCGCGAGGTCTTCGAGCTCGCCCGCTGCCCCCATGTGTCCAACGATCACGACCCAGCCGGGGAACGCCGTGGCTACCAGGGGATTTCGATTCCGAAGCCGCCACGCGCCGCCGCCATCCGGGGCGGGATCCTGGAGATGGACGAGCCCGAACATCGCGAACTGCGGTCGGCGCTCAACCCGTATCTGTCTCCGGCGGCGGTCAACCGCTGGATTCCGTTCATCGACGAGGTCGTGCGGGCGGCGATCGACGAGAAGATCGAATCGGGCCACATCGATTTCGTCGACGATCTGGCCAATATCGTTCCCGCCGTTCTCACGTTGGCGATGCTCGGCATCCCGCTGAAGAAGTGGACGGTCTACAACGAACCGGTTCATGCCGCGGTCTACACCCCGCCCGATTCCCCGGATATCGAGCGGATCACCGCGATGCACCGGGAAATGGGCCTGGATCTGCTCAACAACCTGATCGAGGTCAAGGAGAACCCGCGGCCCGGCATGATCGACGCGGTGGCACGGGCCACGGTCAACGGCGCCCAGCTGCCCGACCTGGAGATGCTCGGCATGCTGGCGCTGATCATCGGCGGCGGTTTCGACACCACGACCGCGCTCACCGCGCATTCGCTGGAATGGTTGTCGGAGCATCCGGACGAGCGCGAAACCCTCAGCAGGGAACGCGACACGCTGCTCGATTCGGCGACCGAGGAATTCCTGCGGTACTACACACCCGCCCCGGGTGACGGCCGCACCATCGCCGAGGACTGCGAGGTGGTCGGCACGCGGTTCGCCGAAGGCGACCGGGTGTGGCTGTCGTGGGCGATGGCCAACCGCGACCCCGCCGTCTTCGAGGATCCGAACGAGATCGTCCTGGACCGGCATCGCAACCGTCACTACAGCTTCGGGCTCGGCATCCACCGCTGCATCGGCTCGAATGTGGCCCGCACGGTGTTCAAGCGGATGCTGCTGGCGGTGCTGGACCGGATGCCGGACTACCGCTGCGACCCCGACACCACGGTGCACTACGACACCATCGCCGTCATCCAGGGCATGCGGCATCTGCCGGCGACCTTCACCCCCGGCCCGCGCCTGGGCGAGGGGCTCGACGCGACGCTCGAGAAGTTGCAGACGATCTGCGACGAACAACAGCTCGCGGCGCCGGTGACCGCCCGCAAGGAACAGGCCGACATCCACTGATCCGCGCGCACAACCGCATTCGCAGATCGCACCGACAAGCAGGAGGCGTGAGGTGACCACCGCGTCCGGGCGGCCGCTACCGCAGCTCACCGCGCAGAACGAGTTCTTCTGGACCGCCGGCGCCGACGATCGGCTGCGGATCCAGCAGTGCCGTACCTGCGCCGAGCTGATCCATCCGCCGCAGCCGGTGTGCCGCTATTGTCACGGCACCGTGATGGGGGTGCGGGAGGTCTCCGGTGTGGCGACGCTCATCGGCTTCACGCACAACCAGCGGTTCGGATTGCCCGGGCTGCCGCCGCCGTACGTGGTCGGTCAGGTCGCACTGGCGGAGGATCCGCGAATTCGCCTGACCACCACCGTCATCGGCTGCGAGGCCGCCGATCTGGTGCTGGGCATGCGGATGGAGGTGGTGTTCGAACAGCACGAGGATGTGTGGCTTCCCCTGTTCCGGCCCACGGCCGAACAGCCGGAACCGGCGCCGCTGCCTGCCGATGACATCGACCCGGATCGCTTCGCCGAACATGTGCGGCCCCGCGTCTCCACCACCAAATTCGAGGATCGGGTGGCGCTGACCGGCATCGGGATGTCCGATATCGGACGGCGGCTGATGGTGCCTCCCCTGGCGCTGACCGTCCAGGCGTGCGAGCGTGCCGTCGCCGATGCCGGACTCACCATGGCCGATATCGACGGGCTCTCCTCGTATCCGGGTGGCGGGAATGTGGGCGGATTCGGTGAGGGCGGGGTGACCGCGCTCGAATCGGCGCTGGGAGTGCGGCCGACCTGGTACAACGGCGGCATCGAGACCTTCGGGCCCGGTGGCTCGGTGATCGCGGCGATGCTGGCCGTCGCGGGCGGGCTGGCACGGCACGTCCTGTGCTTCCGGACGGTGTGGGAGGCCACCTACAACGAATTGATCCGCACCGGCTCGACGGCACCGCTGGGCGGCGGCCGCACCACCAGCTGGCAGCTGCCGTTCGGAGCGACCTCGGCGGCGCACACCCTCGCCCAGAACGCGCAACGGCACTTTCATCGTTACGGCACGACCAAGGAGACGCTGGGCTGGATCGCGCTGAACCAGCGCGCCAATGCCGCCCTGAATCCCACTGCGGTGTACCGGGATCCGCTCACGATGGAGGATTATCTGTCGGCGCGGCCGGTGACCAGTCCGTTCGGCCTCTACGACTGCGACGTGCCCTGCGACGGCGCGGTGGCGGTGATCGTCTCGGCCGTCGAGGCCGCCGCCGACCTCGCCACATCACCCGTCTACGTGGAGGCCGTGGGCACCCAGATCCTGGAGCGGGTGGAGTGGGATCAGAGCACCCTCACCCACGAGCCGCAGGTGCTCGGCCAGTCGGCACATCTGTGGTCGCGCACCGATCTGCGGCCCGAGGACGTCGACGTCGCCGAACTCTACGACGGCTTCAGCTTCAACTGCCTGTCCTGGATCGAGGCGCTGGGATTCTGCAAGATCGGCGAGGCCAAGGACTTCCTCGACGGCGGGAAAAACATTGCGCGCGACGGCATCCTGCCGCTCAACACACACGGCGGGCAGCTCTCGCACGGGCGCACCCACGGCATGGGCCTGATCCACGAGGCAGTCGCCCAGCTGCGCGGTGAATGCGGGCCGCGTCAGGTCACCGGCGCGCGGGTAGCGGTCACCAGCAGCGGCGGGCTGACACCCAGTGGCGTGCTGTTGCTGCGGAGCGAGCGATGACCGTGGAGTCGCAGCGAGTGGGCGGCCCCGAGCCGTCGAACACGCCGGAGCGGGTGGGAGAGCAGGAGAGCCCGGGAACGCGAGAGCAGGTGCGGGCCGCGGTCCTCGTCCCGGTGCAACCGTCCGAACGGGTGATCGCCGGCGAGTGGGCGGGCGTACCCGGCCCGTCAGGAGACCCCGAACAGGTGGTGACCGAGGCGGGCGGGATCGCGGTGTCGGGACTGCTGCTGCGGGCGCGCGAGCCCCGTGCGGTGCTGGTCGCGTTGCACGGGGGCGCCACGACCGCCGCCTATTTCGATTGTCCGGGCCACCCCGAGTTGTCGCTGTTGCGCGTCGCGGAGGGGCTCGGCTTCACGGTGCTGGCTCTGGATCGGCCCGGTTACGGGGCGTCGGCACCGTTCACGGACCGGCTCTGGGATCCGCAGAGCCGTGTCGACGTGATGTATTCCGCTGTCACCCAGCTGGTTCCGGATGCCGAGCGGGGCGCGGGTACCTTCGTGATCGCCCATTCCGCCGGGTGTGAACTGGCGCTGCGGATGGCCGCCGACCCTCGGGGCGCCGCGTTGCTGGGTATCGAATTGGCCGGTACCGGACGCGAATTCGCTGCGGCTGCCCGGCAGGTATTGATGGGGCCACGCGGGCCGGTCGAGCGGCCGCGCGGACTCGCCGAGCTGCTCTGGCGGCCCGCTTCGCTGTATCCGCCGGATGTCGTCGGCGGCGCGGCGCTGGCCGCCCTCGGCCCGCGGCTCGAGGCCGCCGCCGTCACGGATTGGGCCGATACCGAATTTCCGGCCTTGGCCGCCCGGGTATCTATTCCGGTGCGCTTCACCCTCGGCGATCACGAGCGGGTGTGGCGCAACGATTCCGACGCGATGACACATGTCGGCGCGACGTTCACCGCGGCGTCGCGCGTGGTGCTCAACCGCCAGCCCGGCAGTGGCCACAACCTCAGCGTCGGACGCTCCGCTCGCGCCTACCACCTGGGAGTGCTGGGTTTCGCGGAGGAATGCCTGCTGGCCGCGGAAAACGGTTTCGACTGTTTCCCCCAACAATTCGACGGGGCCGAACCCGTTCCGGCCCGGGAGGTGAGGTAACCGTGCACGCATCCGACACGGCGCTGTTTTTGGTGCGCCTGGTGATCGGCGCGACGATGATCGCGCACGGCTACAACCATTGGCGCGGCGGCGGCCGCATCGACGGAACCGCCCGCTGGTTCGTCGGACTGGGCTTGCGCAACGGCATTCTGCAGGCCTGGCTGAGCGTGGTCACCGAAATCGGCGCGGGCGCACTGCTGATCGTGGGCCTGTTCACGCCGCTGGCGTGCGCGGCGATCGTTTCGGTGATGCTGGTCGCGGGGCTGCTGGCGCATCGCCCGAACGGATTCTTCGTGTTCAAGGAGGGCTACGAGTACGTGCTCGTGCTCGCGGTCACCGCGTTGGCGACGGCCATGCTCGGCCCGGGACGGCTCTCGCTCGACCACGCCACCGATATCGAGGTCATGGGCTGGGCCGGCGGTGCGATCGCGGCGGGGGTGGCGGTGGTCGCGACGGCCGCGCTGCTGGCGACCTTCTGGCGTCCGGCGCCGGCTCCGGCGCAGCAGCCGGAACCCACTGCGTGACAGCGGCATTCGACGGAAGAGGTGCGGATATGCGAGTCGGATTCATCGGATTGGGCAGCCAAGGTGGCCCCATGGCGCGGCGCATCATCACGGCCGGGCATCCGACCACGCTGTGGGCCCGCCGGGCCGCGACCCTGGAGGCGTTCGCGGATACCGGCGCGGCGACCGCCGAAACTCCGGCGGCACTGGGCGCCGGCACCGATCTGGTCTGTGTCTGCGTGGTCGGCGACGACGACGTCCGCGAGGTCCTCACCGGCGAATACGGCGTACTGGCGGGCATGTCGCCGGGCGGCGTGGTGGCCGTCCACAGCACCGTCCACCCCGACACCTGCCGCGACCTGGCGAAAACTGCCGCTGTGCAGGGTGTTTCGCTGATCGACGCGCCGGTCAGTGGCGGCGGACCGGCCGCGGAGGCCGGACGGCTGCTGGTGATGGCCGGTGGCGACGCCGAGGTGATACAACGCTGCCGCCCCGTATTCGACAGCTACGCCGACCCGGTGGTGCATCTCGGTGACGTCGGCTCCGGTCAGGTCACCAAACTGCTCAACAATCTGCTGTTCACCGCCAACCTCGCGACCGCGATGAGCACCTTCACCCTGGGCGCCGGCCTGGGCGTGGATCCGGCCCGGCTGGGTGAGGTGATCGCGCACGGCACCGCGAACAGTTTCGCGCTGGGGCGCATCGTCGATGCCGGGGTGAGTCTCGACCGGCTCGCCCAGTACGCGGGTGCGCTGCTGCGCAAGGACGTCTCCCTGGTCGCGAGCCTGGCCGATGCGGCCGGGGCCGAGCCCGGCGTCGTCCTCACCGCCGCGGACGCCACCCTGGCGCTGATGAACCACCAGCGGTGACCGGGATGCGGATCGGATTCGTCGGCGCCGGGCGGATGGGCCTGCCGATGGT
Source organism: Nocardia violaceofusca NBRC 14427 (assembly GCF_963869435.1). NCBI lineage: Bacteria > Bacillati > Actinomycetota > Actinomycetes > Mycobacteriales > Nocardiaceae > Nocardia > Nocardia violaceofusca. Next base: position 316,158 of record NZ_CAWMPM010000001.1, on the reverse strand, counting down.
GCGGCGGCTCGCCGCGGCCGGGCACGACGTCCGGGTGGCGGTGCGGCGCAACGAGGTTCGCGACGCTGTGACCGAGACGGGCGCTCGCGCGGTGGCCACCGCCGCCGAGGCCGCCGAGGGTGCCTACGCGGTACTGGTGTGCCTGTTCTCCGACGATCAGGTGCGCGAGGTCTGTCTCGACGGTGACCTGCCCGCAGTCATGGCACCCGGATCGATCCTGGCCCTGCACACCACCGGAGATCCGCGCACCGCGCAAGCCGTTGCCGCACAGGCGGTTCCGCATGCCGTGCGAGTGGCCGACGTGCCGGTCAGCGGCGGACCGCACGATATCGCCGCGGGTGCGCTGACGGTCTTCGTCGGCGCCGACGACGATACCGCCGCCGATCTGCGGCCGGTGCTGTCGTGCTACGCCGATCCCATCCTGCACGTCGGCCCGCTCGGCGCGGGACAGCGGGTGAAGCTCGTCAACAACGCCCTGTTCGCGGCACAGGCGGGACTGGTCGCCGCGGCGGTGCGGCTGGCCGGCCAGTTGGGTGTCACGGAAGCGGCCCTGCTGTCGGCGCTCCCCCACGCCAGTTCCTCCGGACGCGTGGTGACCAGCATCGCCGCGAAGAGATCGGTGGCCGAATTCGGCGATGCGGTCGGCGAATTCCTCCGCAAGGATGTCGCGGTGGTCCGCGCCCTCACCACCGAACTCGGTGGCACCCTCGGCGTACTCGACGCCGCCATCTCGGCCGCGCCCTTCGGGCGAGACGACAACGCCGCCCCGCAAGTCACCACCCGCTGAAAGCGCCCAGCCCCATCACCTGTCACGCGGTCCGGTCCAGGCAGGAGCGGCGCGCCTTCGCGCAACGCCCCGCATTGCCGACGGTGGCGTCGAGAGCCGCTCCGCTTCGCGAGCCTGCCGTATCCGACGACGCGGCATCCTTCCCACGGCACGTCTGCTCGCCACCTCCGGCCCTGCGGATGCCGATCACGCTCGCAACCCCTGCTCGATCAGCGACCACCCGCGGGCGGCCACCCCCCTGCGCTCCTCCGCCCCGGCCCGCGCCGACAATGCCGCCAGCATCGCCAGCGCGAGCATGAGGTCTTGACACGTCAGATCGGCGCGGACCCGGCCGCACGCCCGGGCGGTGTCGAGATGATCGCCCAGCAGTGCCGCCACCCGGCTGCTCATCCGCGCCAGCCGCCCGCCGGTCAGCGACGGATCGATCAATTCGACGAACGCGATCGAGGTCACCACCTGGTCCACGATGCGTTCCAGGAGCTGATCCAGTCCGGTATCCGACTGTGCCGCATAGGCTTCCAGTCCCACCACATTGTCCTCGAAGACCGCCAGCGCGAGCGATTCCCGATCGGCGAAGTGCCGGTACAGACTGCCCTGCCCGACGCCCGCGCGCCGGGCGATCAGATTCAGCGGAGCCTCGAAACCCGCTTCGGCGAACACCTCGCGGGCGGCGGCGATCAGAGCCGCTCGATTGGCGGCGGCCGCACCGGGTCCACGATTCACTCGACGCTGCTCGGTCACCGGCCTACACTACCAACCGGACAGTGATGTCCGGTTGAAACGGCGACGTCGACACGTGCCGGCGGGCCCGCAGCGCACCGAGGAGGGAACACCGTTGAGCACCAGCAACTTTCACAACCGGGTGGCCATCGTCACGGGCGCCGGCTCCGGCATCGGGCGGGCCATGGCCATCGCATTCGCCAAATGCGGCGCCATGGTCGTGGCCGCCGATATCAGTTCCGACGGCGCCCAGGGTACCGCCGCGGAGATCGGCGCGGCCGCGATTCCGGTAGTCGTCGACATCTCCGACGAAATCGACGTGGCGCGCGCCACCCGCACCGCGATGGACACCTTCGGCCGAATCGACGTGCTGTGCAACAACGCCGGGATCATGGACAAGATGGCGCTGCCGGCCGACACCCCGGTGACCACCTGGGAACGCACGGTCGCGGTCAATCTCACGGGCACCTTCCTCATGACCCGGGCGGTGCTGCCTCATATGCTCGACCAGGGCATCGGTTCGATCGTCAACACCGCCTCGGAGGCCGGAATCCGCGGCGGCGCAGCGGGAATCGCCTACACCGCCGCCAAACACGGTGTGGTGGGGCTGACCCGCAATGTGGCCTGGATCCATGCCGGGGACGGCATCCGATGTAACGCGATCCTGCCCGGCCCGACGATGACCGGTATCGCCGGGCAGACCCCGGAATGGGATCTCGACGGGGTGACCCGGCTGCAGCCGGTGATGTCGCTGATGCGCGGTATCGCCGAACCCGAGCAGATGGCCGAGGTCGCCGTCTTCCTCGCCTCCGACGCCGCCTCGTTCATCAACGGCGCGGTGGTCCCGGTGGACGGCGGCTGGTCGGCCGGTTGACCCGGCCGACCAGCGACTCAGGCCCGTGCCGCGACCGGTTCGGCGACCTCGGCGGCGGTGGCGGGCGCGTTCGGCCGCCGCACCGGGATGACCGAGGCCAGCGCCGCGGCCAGCACCGCGACCCCGCAACCGATGAACAGCCCGGTCCGGAAGCCACCCTCCGTCGGCACGCTGTGGCCGTGGAAGTCCATGCTCATCTGGGCCAGCACCACACCGATCACCGCGGCCGACACCGACGTGCCGATCGACCGCATGAGGGTGTTGAAGCTGTTGGCGGAGGCGGTTTCCGACAGCGGCACCGACGACATGATCAGCGCGGGCATCGCCCCGTAGGCCAGCCCGACACCGCCGTTGATCACGCAGATCGCCACCAGCAAGCCCCAGGTCGAACCCATCAGTGCCGTGGTGAGGCCGTAGCCGGCCGCGATCACCAGCGCACCGGCGGTGAGCGTCACCTTGGGCCCACGGGCCGCCGAGAGCCGCGCGCCCAACGGCGAGATCACCATCATCATCAGGCCCGAGGGGGCCATCCACAGACCCATCGCCATCATGGATTGACCCAGCCCGTAGCCGGTTTCGGTCGGCAACTGCAGCAGCTGCGGCACGATCAGCGACGACGAGTACATCGCGATACCGATCACCACCGAGGCGGCATTGGTGAGCAGCACCGGCGGCCGGGCCGTGACCCGCAGATCGACGAGCGGATCGCTGATCCGCAACTCCCACCAGCCCCAGATCAGCAACACCACCGCCGCGGCGACGAACAGACCCACGGTGGTGGCGCTGCCCCACCCCCAGGTCCCGCCCTTGGACACCGCGAGCAGCAACGCCACCAGACCGGCGCCGAGGCCGACCGCTCCGGCGTAGTCGAACCCACCGCTGCCGCGCACCGCGGACTCCGGTACCGCCATCCACACCGCGGCCGCGATCAGCGCGCTCAGCACCGCGGCGCCCCAGAACAGCACCCGCCAGTTCGAATGTTCGGCGACCGCCGCCGATATCGGAAGTCCCAGTGCGCCACCGATTCCCAGCGAGGCGCTCAGCAATGCGACGGCCGAGCCCAGCTTTTCGGCGGGCAGCACGTCGCGCATCACGCTGATTCCGAGCGGGATGATGCCCACACCCATACCCTGCAGGCCGCGCCCGATGATCATCGGCAGCACCGAGGCCGACAGCGCGCAGACGATCGACCCCGCGATCAGCGGAATCGTGGACAGCAACAGGATGCGGCGCTTGCCGTAGAGATCGCCGAGGCGGCCGGCCACCGGGGTGGTCACCGCCGCGACCAGCAGCGTCGAGGTCACGATCCACGAGGCATTCGACGGTGTCGTATGCAGTAACTGCGGGAACTGCGCGATCAGCGGAATCACGAGGGTCTGCATGACCGAGGCGATGATTCCGGCGAATGCCAGCACCCCGACGATCGAACTCGACCGGTCGGCGTCCGGCTTGGTCATGTCCACATCTCCCTTACTGAAATATGTATTATGCATACGCAATGTATCATGCACATTCAGGGCGCGGTTACCCGCGCGGCCTGTGATACCCGTCTCGGTCGCACACGAGAGGAGGACGATATGGAACGACCCGTCGCCGCGGTCGAATTCGAAACCATGCTGCTCAGCCGCTATCAGATGATCCGGCGCGATCGGTGCGGTCTCGAGCGCAGCGCCTACGTCCTGCTGAGCCGGCTGACGATGCAGGGGCCGATGTCGATCGGACAACTCAGCGCCGCCTTCGGCCTCGACACCTCCACACTCAACCGGCAGACGGCGGCCTTGGTACGCACCGGGCTGGTCGACCGCATCGCCGATCCGGACGGCGGCCTGGCCCGCAAATTCCGGGTCACCGAGGCCGGAGCCCGCCGGCTGGAAGAGACCGTGTCCGCCACGGTCGCGAGCCTGGACCGCGTGCTGCACACCTGGCCCGCCGCCGATGTCGCGGAATTCGCGACCTATCTGCGCCGGCTCAACACCGATATCGAGCGTCTCGACGGCCGGCCGTGGCCGCGCCCGGACTGATCCGTCATGCGTCGCAGGCCTGGCGGATTCGCCGGACGAGATCGGCGACCTCGTCGGTCGGCATATCGCGCGGTGGTGCGAACGAGAGCCGGGTGAGCAGGCCACCGAAGCGCGCCGCGAGCCGTTGCGGCAGCTCGTGCACCGCGGCGACGACAGCGAACGCGTCGACCATGTCGTCGGTGATCAACTCCGCCATCCGATCCCACCGCCCGGCTTTCGACAGTGCGGTCAGTTCCGCATTCGCTTCGCCCCAGCCGTGCAGATCGAACAGCGGACGATAGGCCGGCGTGGATGCGTAGAAGGCCAGCCGGCGCCGCAGCGCCGCAATACCGCGGTCGATCTGCTCGTCGGTGCCCGTGACGACGAAAGGTGTGGCGACGACCTCGAAGTCGTCCCGCCTCGCGGCGGCGCCGAGCGCGGGCAGCGTGCGTTCGCGGATCCAGCGGGCGGTGGTGAAACCGTGACAGATGAATCCGTCGGCGACCTCCGCCGCGACCCGAGTCATGGCCGGGCCGACACCCGCGAGCAGAATCGGTGGCGGGCCGAATTCGTGTGCGGGCGGGACGAAGTCGCGCGGCATCAGGGTGTGGCGGGTGAATTCGCCCTCGAATGCCAGCTCCGCTCCCTCGTGCCAGTGCGCCCAGACCGCCCGCAGCGCCGAGACGTATTCGCGCATCCGCGCGGCCGGACGATCGGCCGGCATCGCGAAGCGGCGCTCGATATGCGCGCGCACCTGCGAACCGAGGCCCAGGCGCAGGCGTCCGCCGGAGAAGCGTTGCAGATCGTCGGCGGCATAGGCGACGGTCATCGGCGAACGGGCGAGCGCCACGGCGACGGACGTGCCCAGACCGATGTGTTCACTGCACTGGGCGGCGACGGCCAACGACAGGAACGGGTCGCCGTTCATCTCGCCCGCCCAGATTCCGTCGAAGCCGAGGTGTTCGTGTGCGCGAACCCGCGCCGCGGCGTCGTCCAGCGCACCGATCGTGGTGTCGATTCGCACAGGTCCACCTCCTTTCGGGATGAGAATATTATTCTTCAAAATAGACATTGGCGTTTAGATCCGAACGGAGCGGGCGATGACCGAACCCGTGGTCACGGTGGAGCATGCGGACGGCGTCACGACGGTGACACTGCACCGCCCGGCGGTCCGCAACGCGCTCGACCGCGCGCTGATGGACGCGATATGGGATGCGGTCGGCGCCGCGGGCGCGAATCCCGATGTCGGGGCGGTCGTTCTCACCGGCGCCGACCCCGCCTTCTGCGCGGGGATCGATATCGGCGCCGCCGCATCCGGGCCGGCGCCCGCCCGCTCCGCCGGATCGGGCCCCGGGCGCGGACCCGACGGCCTGTTCCGATTCCTGCCGGTGATCGACAAACCGGTCATCGGCGCGATCAACGGCGCTTGTGTCGCCGGCGGGCTGGAACTGGCGTTGCAGTGCACCTTCCTCGTCGCCTCCGAACGAGCCCGTTTCGCCGACACTCACGCCCGGATGGGCATGATGCCCGGTGGCGGAGTCACAGTCGGACTCACTCGGACGGTCGGCTGGCGCCGGGCGGTCGAACTGTCGCTGACGGGCAATTTCCTCACCGCCGCCGACGCACTCGCCTTCGGGCTGGTCAATCATGTTGTGCCCCACGCCGACTTGCTTTCGTTCACCCGTTCCCTCACCGCCGACCTGCTGGCCGGTGACAGCGAGGCCCGCACGCGGCTACTGCGGCACTACCGCGCCCTGGCCGAGGAGGACGCGCGCCGCGCCCAACTGCTCGAAGGTGTCATGGCCGAAACCTGGTCGCCCGGCACCGCCCGCATGGCCGAGTACGGGGCGCGGGTGATCGAGCGAGGCCGCGAGCAGATGCGCGAGCGGCTCAGATGACCCGGCTTTCGCGGCCGGCCCAATAGCGTTGCCGCAGTAGTCGTTTGTACAGTTTGCCGTTCGGGTCCCGGGGCAGCTCCGTGGTGAAGTCCACGGTGCGCGGGCATTTGTACCCGGCGAGTTCGGTATGGCACCGGGCGATCAGTTCGGCAGCCAGCGTGCGGCGTACAGGCCCGGAGTCATCGGCGCGGCATTCATCGGCAGTCTCCCGTACCGTCCGCAGCATGCGAAGAATTAAATTTCTGAATTTCGAGAATGATACTCTCGACATGTGAGTCTGCGTTTCATCTTCCACTATCCGGAGACCGGCGGCCCCGACGGCGACGTCCTCGACGCCGGCCCGCTGCGCGAGGTCGCGATCACCGCCGAGCGGTGCGGATTCCATGGTTTGTCACTGAGCGAACACCCGATCCCCGGGGCGCGATGGCTGGCCAATGGTGGACATCAGACGCTGGATTCGCTGGTCGCGCTCGGCTATGTGGCGGCCGCGACCGAGCGGCTGCGGCTGCTCACCTATCTCGCGGTCGCGCCCTATCGCAATCCGCTGCTGCTGGCGAAAGCCGCCGCGACGGTCGACAAACTCTCCGGCGGCCGGCTCGTCCTCGGCTTGGGCGCGGGCTATCAGAAGAGCGAATTCCACGCGCTGGGAGTCGATTTCGAGGAGCGCAATGCCCTGTTCGACGAGGCGCTCGAGGTGCTGCCGCTGCATTGGCGCGGCGAGCCGTTCAGCTACCGCGGGCGGCATTTCGATGCCCGCGACGTGGTCGCCCGGCCGCGACCGGTGCAGGATCCGATCCCGATCTGGATCGGCGGCAATTCCGCCGCCGGCCGCCGTCGCGCCGCGACCCGCGCCCAGGGCTGGATGCCGATGTCCGGCGGCGCCGCACTCAGTGCCACGGCCCGGACACCCGCGCTCGGAACACACGCCGAGCTGGCCGAACGGATCGCCGAGGTGCGGGCGCGTGCCGAATCCGCCGGGCGCAGTGGCGATCTCGACGTGCTGTACTCCTATCACGACTCGGATCTGCTCGATCCGGCGGCAGCCGATCGTCATCTCGACGCGTTCGCCGGACTGGAGAAGGCGGGCGTCACATGGATCGTGGTGTCCAGCCGCACCGCCGATCACGCGGCGACCACCGACTTTCTCGACGCCTTCGGCGCCACCTATCTCCGGTGACCATGGGCTGGTTCGAACAACGCGCGGGACTGGCCGGCACGGTCGCCGTGATCACCGGCGGCGCAGGCGGTCTCGGCCGGGCGATCGCCACCGACCTGGCCGCCAACGGGGTGCGCCCGGCGATCATGGACATCGATGCCGTCGCCGTCGAGCACATGCGGTCGACCCTGGCCGCGCAGGGATGCGATGCCGTCATCGTCCACGGCGACGTTCGTGATCCCGACCGGCTGGCCGCGGTATTCGACGCGGCCGAGGCACGGTGGGGCCGGCTCGACATTCTCGTCAACGTCGTCGGCGGCACCTTCCGCGCAGCATTCACCGACACTCGGCCCAAAGGCTGGGACGCGTTGCTGCGCGGCAATCTCACCCACGTGCTGCACGCGTGCGCGCTGGCCGTCCCGCGGATCCGGGCGGGTGGCCGCGGCGGCAGCATCGTCAACATCACCACGATCGAGGCACACCGAGCGGCACCGGGTTTCGCGGTGTACTCGGCGGCGAAGGCCGCGGTCGAACAGTTCGCCCGTACGCTCGCGGTCGAGCTCGCGCCCGACGGGATTCGCGTCAACAATGTGGCGCCGGATTACGTGCCGACCCCGAATCTGCGCCGGATGCCGCACGGCGACGCCGCGATGACCGATCCACGCGGCGTGCGGGTCGCCATTCCGCTCGGCCGGCCCGGTGAGGTCGGCGATGTCTCGGGGTGCGTGGTGTTCCTCGCCTCGGCGTTGTCGGCCTATCTGACGGGAACAACCCTGCATCCCGACGGCGGAACCGGCGCCTCGGCGGGCTGGTTCAACTGGCCGGAGACCGGCTGGGCGAACTACGCGCCGATGCGCTATCTGGCCGCCGATACGGAGGATCAGTAGGCGAGGAAGAGGATTTCGTCGCGCGAGTAGTCGTGGCCGGGGTGATTCTCGGCCAGATGCTTCTGCGTCTTCTCGACGAGGTCGTCTTCGTCGGTGCCGACGATCTGTTCACCGCAGGGGCAGCCCAGTCTGGTCTTCAACGTCGTTCTCCATCGGTCGGGCTGGACGTGTCGTTCCCCGTCACCTTATGCACATTCTGTGCCGCCCGTCACCCCGGGTCACCCGCCCGTTCCCCGTCCGAGACGGCTCGCCCGGCGCCGACGGCGGCCCTGAGCTCGGCGTATACCTCGGCTGTCACGTGTGACAATTCGCGCGTGGAGGAACCGTCGAGCCACCGGTCGAAGGCGATGCCGAAGACGGTCACCGCGACCCGGGCGCAGAGGATCGCGACGGCGTCCGGTGCGCCCGCGGTCCGCAGCGCGTCGGCGAGTTCCCCACCCAGGACGGCCATTTTCCGGAGTTCACGCTCCTGAAGTCCAGCGTTGGCCGCGATCACGGCCCGCCGTTGCCGCTGCCACTGCGGCAGATCGGGAATCTGCGCACCGGCCGCCTGAATCGCGGCGATGGCCGTCGCCATCGGGTCCGCATCCGCGGGAGCGGCGGCCACCGCTTCGGCGATCGCGCTGCTCAGCAGGTCCTGACCGCCGAAGAGCACCTCCCGCTTATCGGCGAAGTGCCGGAAGAAGGTGCGTTCGGTGAGGCCCGCCCGCTCCGCGATCTCGGCCACCGTGGTCTCGTCGAACCCGCGCTCGGAGTACAGCTCGAGGGCCGCCTCGGACAGCCGGCCGCGCGCATTGGGTTCCCATCGACTCATGATCCGATCCTAGGTGACGACAGTTGCTGACATTCGGCTACCGGCGGCCACGCGCGAACCGGTCGCCACCCTCCGGATATTGTCTTATAACGTGTTCTAATTCGAGTGGGCCGGGAACGAAAGGGCCGAGGCGATGATGGCATTCTTCAGTCGCGACGAACGAGGATTCGTCGCGGGCGACTTCGCGGTGAGCAAATGGTCGCCCGATCACGTGGCCGGACCCGCCATCTGCGGGCTGCTGGCGCGGGAACTGGAAACACATTGCCCGGGAGCCGGTTTCGTACCCGCGCGCCTCACCGCCGACCTGTTCCGCCCGGTACGGAACGAACCGATCACGGTGCACAGCGCGGTGGTGCGCTCCGGTGCCCGGGTGCGCGTCGCCGATGCGTGGATCACCCAGCAGGACGAGGTGCGGGTGCGGGCGTCGGTGATGTATCTCGCCGTCGCGCAGCAACCTCCGGGCCGGATCTGGCAGGCCGAGCAGGCCCTGCCGGTGCCCGAGCGGCGGCTGGACGCGCCGACCGGCCAGCCACCGCTGTTCAAATGCGGTGACGGCGCCTGGTCCGGCGACTTCGCCGCCGCGCAGAACGAGGAGCGCAAATCGGTCTGGCAGAATCTGCCGCCGCTGGTCGAGGACGAGCAGATCACACCGTTCCAGCGCGCGGCGTTCCTGGCCGACACCACCAATCTGGTCTGCAACTGGGGCACCGAGGGCGTCGGCTACATCAACAGCGACGTGACCCTCACCCTGACCAGGCTCCCCCACGGCCGGGAGCTGGGATTGCATGCGCAGGACCATATGTCGGCCGACGGCATCGCGGTCGGCACCGCCACCCTCTACGACCGGACCGGCCGGATCGGCACCTGCGTCGTCACCGCGCTGGCCAACGCCGCCCGCCAGGTGGATATGGCCGAGACCAGGGTCTGAGCGCCGCACACCGGAAGGCCGCGGGCTGTCCGTCGCCACGGGCACGCGGGATGGGAGGGTCCCCGCGGCCGCCACTTTTGGCCGAGCGCGTGCGGTCACGCGAGGATGACCCGATGATCGTGTTGGTTCCCGCAGACGTTCTGCGCCCCGGCCGCGCCGACGCCCACTTCGCCGCAGATGCCGAGGCCGCGCGGGCGAGCGGAATGCGGGTGGACCTGGTCGATCACGACGCCCTCATCCGCGGCGATGCGGTTGCGGCGGTGCGGCGGGTGCGTGGTGAAGGGCCCGCGATCTACCGGGGCTGGATGATGCGCAGCGAACAGTACGCCGCCTTCGACGACGCACTGCGCGCGCGAGGCGTCACATTGTGCACCGACGCCCGGCGCTACCGGCGCGCTCACGAATTTCCCGGCTGGTACGACGTCTTCGCCCGGCACACTCCCGTATCGAGCTGGACCCGGGGTGCCGGACGCGACGAATTCGACCGTGCGCGAAGCCATCTGGGGTCCGGCCCCGCCGTCGTGCGCGACTACACCAAATCGATGAAGCACTACTGGCACGAGGCGATGTACATCCCCGACCTCGCCGACACCGAGGCGGCCTGGCGGGTAGCACAGCGTCTGTGCGAGCTCCGCGGGCCCGACCTGACCGGCGGCTTCGTGCTGCGCCGCTACGAGACCCTCGCCGCCGAGGAGGTGCGCACCTGGTGGGTCGACGGCAGCTGCCGGCTGGCCGGCCCGCACCCCGACACCCCGGACCGGATGCCGGCATCCGAACTCGATCTCACCGCAATCGAGCCGCTGGTCGCCGGGCTCGGATGCCGTTTCGTCACAGTCGATTTCGCGCTGCGATCCGACGGCGTATGGCGGGTCCTGGAGGTCGGTGACGGGCAGGTCGGCGATCGACCGGGCACCCTCGCACCACACCGGTTACTCGCCGCGCTCGCGCATCTCAGCGGCTCGGACGCGCCGCGCGAAGACAGAACTCGGTGACACGCCGCACGTCCGCCGCGGTCGGTTCGGCCCGCCGCCACAGCAGTTCGGCGAGCCGGCCGACCACCGCGTGCGCGGCCAGCGCCGCGTCGACATCCGGTTGCTCGCAGCCCAATTCGGCGAACGGCGCGCGCAGTGGTTCGGCGAGCCGGGTACTGGCCTCCGGCGGTCCGGTCACCAGCCCCTGCGCCAGACCACCGGCATTCCACATCACCGCCCGGGTGGTCGCGGCGACCTCACCGACTCCCTGGGACAGCACGCCGTCCACCCATTCGCGCACCGCCTCCTCGGGGGTGGTCCGCTTACCCATCCGATGGTCCAGATAGTCCAGCAGCCGGGCGGTTCCGTCTTCGAGCAGGGCGGCGACGAGTGCGTCCTTGGAGGCGAAATGCCGGTAGAAGGCATCGTTGGACAAGCCGGCGACGGCGACGATATCGGCGACCCGCGGACGCGACTCGGTGCCGCAGCGCCGCATCACCGCCAGCCCGGCATCCAGCAGCCGCCGCACCTCGGCGGTGTAGGCGGCGCCGCGTTCGGCCAGTGCCCGCTGGGCGATCCGGGCCGCGACGTCGTCGCTCACCGCCGCACGTCCGGCCCGGCCCGCAGCGCCGCCGTCACGCCGCCGTCGACGACGAGGTCGGTGCCGTTGAGGAAGCTCGCCGCATCGGAGAGCGCGAAGGCCACCACGGCCGCCACCTCTTCGGGACGCCCTTCGCGGCGCAGCGGCGTGCGCTCGACCAACTGTCGCATGGTCGCGTGTTCGGCTGCTTCCTGACGGCCCTGCGGGGTGTCGATGATGCCGGGCGAGACCGAGCAGATCCGCCCTCCGGCGGGGCTCAGCCGCACCGCCTCCCGCCAGACCAGCCGCTGCACACCGCGTTTGGCCCACCCGTAGGCGATGCCTGGATGCTCCATCGCCGGGCCCACGGCCTCGCGGATCCGGTCGAGGAAATGCTCGTGCAGCGGATCGTCGAGCACGGCAAGGGCGGCGGGATCCGGTGGGTTCGGATCCAGCAGCGGAGCCATCGAGGCGAACACCACCGTCGCCGCGCCCGGGGTGACCAGGGGCCGCAACGCGTCCAGCAGGTGGACGGTGCCGATCAGGTCCACGGTGAAGATGCGACGCCAGTCCGCCATCGTGGGCGAGATCCCCGCCGCATGCGCGACGGCACGCAATTGCCCTCGGCCGCCGACGTATTCCGCCAGTTCCGAGACCCGCTCGCGATCGGCGACGTCGACCACGAACGCCTCGGCCCGGGTATGCCCGGACGTCAGCTGCTGCGCGGCCGCGGCCGCACCGGCCTCGTCCCGATCGGCCAGTACCAGCACATCCACCCGTTGCGCCAGCGCGCGGGCACATTCCAGGCCCATCCCGCGTCCCGCGCCGGTCACCAGTCCCACCGCTGTCATCCTCGATCACCTTCGTTCTGTCGTTCGCCACCCGGCGCCGCCCAGCAGCGGGCCAGGCCGGATTCGGCGGCGCGCGTGAGCAATTCGACGCGGAAGCCGTTCGGGCCGTTCAGAAAGGCGAACAGCGGCGCACCTCCGGGACCCGGCCGCATCGCCTCCACCGTGTATCCGGTTCGCTCCAGTTCCGCGATATCGACGGCCACGTCATCGGACCAGTAGCCGACGTGGTGAATGCCGCTGCCGGACACCGGTTCCCACAGGGTGCCCGCCACCGCCCGGATCACCTCCACGCGTGGCACGGTGGTGGAGTACACGCAGCGGATGTCGAGGGCCTGTTCACCGGAGGCTGACACCACCGTGAGCGGTCCGCCCGTCTCGATACCCCACTCGTAGCCCAGCACCTGCGACAGCGCCGCGGTCGTGGCCGCCACGTCCGCGGCGACGATCCCGATGTGGAACTGGTCGGCGGCCCTCATCCGTTCCCTTTCGTCGAAATGACAGTCGCCGCGTCAAGAATGCTATTCTTCATCACGAGAACCATATTTCCACCGAATGGGAGGAGGCGCAATGGCGTGGGACTTCGAGACCGATCCGCAGTTCCAGCGGAAGCTGGACTGGGCCGATGCGTTCGTCCGCGAGGAGGTCGAACCGCTCGACCTGATCTGGCCGCACGAGCAGTTCGTGCCACCGGATCCGGCCCGCCGCGCTGTGCTCGATCCGCTCAAACAGCAGGTGCGCGACCAAGGGTTGTGGGCCACGCATCTGGGCCCCGAACTCGGCGGACAGGGCTACGGACAGGTGAAACTGGCGCTGCTGAACGAGATCCTGGGGCGATCGTCCTGGGCGCCGGTGATCTTCGGATGCCAGGCTCCCGATACCGGCAACGCCGAGATCATCGCGCATTTCGGTACCGAGGAGCAGAAACGGCGCTATCTGCGGCCACTGCTCGAGGGGGAACTGTTCTCCAGCTATTCGATGACCGAACCACAGGCCGGCGCCGACCCGACCCGGTTCACCACCTCCGCGGTGCGCGACGGCGACGACTGGATCATCAACGGCTGGAAATTCTTCTCCTCCAACGCGGCCACCGCGGCCTTCCTCATCGTCATGGTGGTGACAGATCCGAATGTCAGTGCCTATCAAGGCATGTCGATGTTCCTGGTACCGACCGACACCCCCGGTGTGCGCATCGAACGCAATGTCGGACTCTACGGTGAACCGCTCGACGGCGGCGCGCACGCGCTGATCCATTACGACAATGTGCGCGTTCCGGATTCGGCACTGCTCGGCGGCGCCGGACAGGCCTTCGCCATCGCGCAGACCCGGCTCGGCGGGGGGCGCATCCATCACGCCATGCGCACCATCGGACTGGCCCGCAGCGCCCTGGACATGATGTGCGAGCGGGCGCTGAGCCGCGAAACCGCGGGCAGCCGGTTGTCGGACAAGCAGTTCGTGCAGGGCTATATCGCCGATTCCTACGCCCAGCTGCAGCAGTTCCGGCTGTTCGTGCTCTACACCGCCTGGGAGATCGACAAATACAACGACTACCGCAAGGTGCGCAAGGACATCGCCGCGGTGAAGGTCGTGATGCCGACCGTGCTGCACGACATCGCCTGGCGCGCGATGCAGGTGCACGGTGCGCTCGGGGTCACCAACGAGATGCCCTTCTTCACGATGATCCACGGCGCCGGCGTGCTCGGCCTGGCGGACGGGCCGACCGAGGTGCACAAGGGCACCGTCGCCAAACAGGTCCTGCGCGACTACCGCCCGAGCGAGGATCTGTGGCCCAGCCAGTGGATCCCGAAGAGGCTCGACGCCGCCCGGGCGAAATTCGCCGATCATCTCGAACACGAAGTAGGTAACCAGTGATCGACACCGCCCGCCTCGCGGAGTGGATGGACGCCCGCGACCTGCCCGGCCGCGGCGAACCGGCGCAGGCCCGGTTCCTCTCCGGCGGCACCCAGAACGAGATCTATCTGATCAGCCGCGGCGAATACCGCTGCGTCCTGCGTATCCCGCCCGCCGGCGCACCTCCCGAACGCGACGCCGGGATCGCGCGGGAGTGGCGGATCACCGCGGCGCTCGAGGACACCGACGTCCCGCATACGCCCGCCGTCGCGGTCTGCACCGACCATTCCGTCCTGGGCCGCACCTTCTATCTGATGGGCTATGTGGACGGCTGGTCGCCGATGGACAGCAAACGCTGGCCGGCGCCGTTCGACACCGATCTCGACGCCCGGGCCGGCCTGGCCTACCAGCTCGCCGAAGGTATCGCGCTGCTGTCGCGAGTCGACTGGCGTGCCAAGGGATTACAGGATCTGGGCCGGCCCGACGGATTCCACGAACGGCAGGTCCATCGCTGGACCGATTTCTTCACCCGCCACCGCGGCCGCGACCTCGACGGGATGGCCGAGGCCACCGCATGGCTGCGCGCGCACCGGCCCCTCGACTACATCCCGGGCCTCATGCACGGCGACTACCAGTTCGCCAACGTGATGTTCGAACACGGCGCGCCCGCCCGGCTGGCGGCGCTGGTCGACTGGGAGATGGGAACGGTCGGCGACCCGAAACTGGATCTGGCCTGGATGGTGCAGAGCTGGCCGGACGACACCCGGGCCCCGGAGGCCGCCGGGGTGAGCTATGTGGACCTGCGCGGCATGCCATCGCGAGACCGGCTGGTCGCGCATTACGCGGACGTGTCCGGCCGGCAGGTCGACGACCTGGACTATTACCTGATCCTGGCCAAATGGAAGCTGGCCATCGTGCTGGAACGCGGATTCCAGCGCGCCGGAGACGATGTCAAGTTGCAGTCCTTCGGCCCGATCGTGCCGAAGTTGATGCGCGAGGCGGCCGACCTCGCCGAGAGTACGGAGTACCGATGAGCCCCGCCGAATCCACCGACCAGGTCGTCGTCGAGCGCCGCGACGCGGTGCTGATCGCCCGGATCAACCGTCCCGGTGCGCGAAACGCACTCAACGGCACCGTATTACGCGGTCTCGGCGCGGCGGTGCTGACCGCCGAAACCGATCCGGAGATCCGCGCACTGGTGCTCACCGGCACCGGCGACCGCGCGTTCTGTGCCGGGATGGATCTGCGCGAGTTCTCCGACGGCTCCGGCATACACGCGGAGTCACCCGAGGAACGCAGCGCTCTCGAGGCCTACGCCCGCATGGCCTCGGGCCGCACGCCGGTTCCGGTCATCGGCGCCGCCAATGCCACCGCGGTGGGCGGCGGCCTGGAACTGCTCATGGGCTGCGATGTGATCGTGGCCTCCGCGGCGGCGAAGTTCGGGCTACCCGAGGTGAAGCGCGGACTTTTCGCCGCGGGCGGTGGCACCGGGATCGGCACGCGCATTCCCCTCGGCATCGCTCTCGAATTGCTGCTGACCGGACAGCTCATCGATGCCGAGCGCGCCGAGCGGATCGGTCTGGTGAACGCGGTAGCCGCACCGGCGGACGTTCTCGACACCGCGGTCGCCGTGGCGACCACTGTCGCCGCCAACGCACCGCTCGGCTTGGCGGCCTCCAAGGAACTCGCCCGACTGGCGGTCACCGACGACGCCGCGGCCGCCGAACGCCTGAAGCATTGGCAGCACGCGATTTTCGCCAGCGCCGACGCCGCCGAGGGCGCCCGCGCATTCCTGGAACGCCGCACACCCCGCTGGCAGGGCAAATGAGCCGGATGCGGGCGGCGGTGTGCGCGGAGTACGGGCCACCGGAGGTGGTATGCATAGAGGAGCGGCCGGTTCCCGAACCGGGCACCGGTGAGGCCCGGGTGCGGGTGCGCGCCGCCGCGGTCAACTTTCCCGATGTCCTGCTCGTGGCGAACGAGTATCAGATCAGCGTGCCCCCACCGTTCGTCCCGGGCAGCGAATTCGCCGGTGAGGTCGTCGCGCTCGGTCCCGGCTGCGGGCCGATCGCGATCGGCGATCGGGTGTGCGGCACCGGCCTGCACGGCGCGTTCGCCGAACAGATCGCGGCCCCGGCCGGCAAGCTGACGCGCGTTCCGGAGGGCGTCGATTTCGCCGACGCGGCGGCCTTCGGTGTCACGTATCGCACTGCGTACCACTGCATTCGGTCGGTGGCGCGGGTGTCGGCGGGCGCCGAGCTGATCGTGCTCGGCGCCGGGGGCGGGGTCGGGTCGGCGGCGGTGGCACTCGGTGCGCGGCTCGGGCTGTCGGTGACCGCGGTGGCCTCCTCCCCCGCCAAGCTCGAGGTTGCGAGATCTCTGGGGGCCGCGCATCTGATCGACCACCGCGGTGGGAATCTGCGCGACGGCTTACGTGCCGCGCTGCCCGGGGGCGCCGGTGCCGTCATCGATCCGGTCGGCGGGGCGCTCAGCGAACCGGCGCTGCGGTCGTTGCGCCGCGGCGGGCGTTTCGTCACGGTCGGCTACGCCTCCGGCACGGTTCCCCGCATCCCGCTGAATCTGGTGCTGGTCAAGGGAATTCACGTACTGGGCTTCCAGTTCCAGGATATCGACCGGGCCGAATTCGACCGCAACGAGCGCGAACTCGGGCGGCTGCTGACCGACGGCTTGCGCCCGCATATCGGCGCCCGCTTCGCGCTGTCCGACTCCGCCGCGGCCCTCCGGCTGGTCGCCGACGGGCACGCGGTCGGAAAGGTCGTCATCGATATGGACGACGACGGAGCGGACGGTTAACCGGCCACCGGCACCAGATCCACCGGCGGCGCCCACACCGGTGCTCCGCTGCGAAACGTCTCCAGCGGAGCCACCGCGGTGGCCGGTATCCCCGCGGCGGCGAGGGCCTGACGCTTGAAAGCCCGTGCGGCGACACTCAATCGGTGCTGCACGGTATCCACCCGGCAGTCGAGTTCGTCGGGACAGAACTCGCCGAGCAGCGTGACCTCGGACAGTCCGCGGTCGAGCGTGTCGAGGACGCCGCAGCGGATGCGGTGATCGGTTTCGAACAACTCACCGGCCAGGGCCACCGCATGCGGATGCGGTCCGTGGACGGGCGAGGACAGTGAGTCCTCCATATCGAGGACGACGGCGCCGAGAATCTCGAGCGCGCGGGCGTGGGTGGGATCGCCGACGATGACGGTGACCTCCCAGCCGGCCATCCCGCGATCGAACAGCCAGCCGCCGGCGCAGCGCACCACTTCGGTCACCGTCGGCGCCACCACACCCAGCCGGTACCTCAATGGACGTCGCTGCGCGTCAGCTCGCGTTCGAGCGACCGAGCGTACTCCTGGAACACCTTGGTCAGTGGAATCGAGGGATCGAGCAGCCATGACGTTTCCATTCCATTGAGAAAAGCGACTATCTCCACAGCCTTGACGGCAGGGTCCACATCGGCGCTGTAGCGCCCGCAGCGCTGTCCGCGCCGGATACTCTCGGCGACCTGATCGGTCGCCGCGCGGTAGCGATCGAGCAGGCGATCGTGCAGCGGCGCATCGGGTTCCAGATTCTCGATCAACAGCACCGCGTACATGCCGATCAGATCGGGTGCGCGGTGAAAACGATCGGCGACTCCGGAGATCTGTTCGGGCAGTTCGCCTTCCAGATCCGCGTGCATCTCGTCGTCGGTGTCGCGGGCCTCCAGGACCGCGTGCAGCAGTTGATCCTTCGATTCGAAGTGGTGCAGCAACCCGGCCGGGGTGACTCCGGCTTCCCGGGCGATCTGCGCGAGCGTGGTCGACCGCCACCCGTTGCGGGCGAGCATCCGCTGCGCCACGGCGAGGATGCGCAGTTTGCGTTCCTCCCCCTTGGCGAGCAGCGTGTCGTAGGCCCGAACGTTGGCTGGCCGTCGCTGACCGGACACCGAACTCCTTTGGTCGAAGCAACCTACTGAACACACAGTAGGTCGGTTTGACATGTGTGACAAGGGTCTCATTTGTGCCGACTTTTGCCGCAGATCACATCCGACGCGGTGGACGTATCGTGCGGCGCGGCCGACATCGGTCAACGCCCCTTCCACACCGGCGGGCGGCGTGCGGCGAACGCCGCCGGCCCCTCCTGCGCATCCTCGCTCCGATAACAGCGTTCACTGGCCGCGCGGGCCGCCCGCAGGGCCGCCGCCCGGCCCATCTCGGTGGCGAGCATAACCGTCTCGCGCGCGGCGCGGACCGAAAGCGGTGCGCCGCTGAGGATTTCGCCGGCCAGCTCGATCGCGGTGTCCAGCAGACGCCCCGGTTCGGCGAGGCGATTGACCAGGCCGATCTCGTAGGCTCGCCGTGCGTCGATGGGGGCGCCGGTCAGAAGCAGTTCCATCATGATGCGCTGCGGGATCATGTGGATCAGCGGCGCCGCCCACGGCGAGCTGCGCCCGACCTTCACCTCGGTCACCGCGAAACGCGCGGTCGTCGCGGCGACACACAGATCGCAGGCCTGCGCGATCATCCATCCGC
Source organism: Nocardia violaceofusca NBRC 14427 (assembly GCF_963869435.1). Taxonomy (NCBI): domain Bacteria; kingdom Bacillati; phylum Actinomycetota; class Actinomycetes; order Mycobacteriales; family Nocardiaceae; genus Nocardia; species Nocardia violaceofusca. The sequence continues at coordinate 297,321 of NZ_CAWMPM010000001.1, read as the reverse complement.
CGGCGAACGCGGCGCCGTTCACCGCGGCGATGGTCGGCTTCGACAATTCGATGGTGTCGTAGGGCAGCGGGTACATCTCCCGCGGCGGCACCCGCATCCCGGTCGCGACCATCTCCTTCAGATCGCCCCCGGCACAGAAGGCCTTGTCCCCCGCGCCGGTGAGGATCGCGATCCCCAGTGCCGCATCGTGTTCGAAGCGGTCCCAGGCGGCGAACAGACCCGCGCGGATCTCGGCGTCCAGGCAGTTGCGAGTGGCGGGCCGATTCAGCGTGATGACGGCGATGCCGTCGGCACGGGCGTCGAACAGCACCGCCTCGGTGCGGGATGGATCGGTCGCGGATGTGTCGGCCATTCAGAATCCTCGCTTCGTGATCTCGGCCGCGGCCCGTTCCAGATCCTCGCGGAAATCGGGATGGGCGATGGCGGTCAACCGGCGCGCCCGCTCGGCGAGAGTGCGCCCGGCCAGCTCGGCCGCGCCGAATTCGGTGACGACGATGTCGGTTTCGCTGCGCGCGGTGGTGACCGGTCCCGACAGAGCGGCGCTGATCCGGCTCACGGTGCCGCCCTTGGCAGTGGCGGGCAGCGCGATGATGGCGTGCCCGCCGCGGGCGCGCGCCGCCCCGCGCACGAAATCGACCTGTCCGCCGGTGCCGCCGAGATAGGCCGTTCCGTGCTGTTCGGCGTTGACCTGTCCGGTGAGGTCGACCTCCACCGCGGAATTGACCGCCACCAGGTCGTCGAGCCGGGCGAGCACGGCGGCATCGTGAGTGTAGGTGGCCGGGCACATCCGGATCGCGGGGTTGCGGTCGGCGAAGTCGTAGAGCCGGCGGGTGCCGATCAGCGCGCCGGTCACCGAGATGCCGGTGTCGATGCGCTTGCGGGCGTTGGTGATCGCGCCCGCCTCGACGAGGTCGACCAGGCCGTCGCCGATCATTCCGGAGTGGACGCCGAGATCCACCCGGTCGCTCAGCATCCGCAGCAGCGCGTCGGGCACCGCGCCGATCCCGGTCTGCACCACGGCACCGTCGCCGATGAAGGCGGCCGCGTGGCGTGCGATCGCCTCGTCGACGGGCCCGATTCGCGGCGGGACGACGGTGACCGGCGGTCGCGAGACCTCGACGGCGTAGTCGATCTCGCTGCCGGGAATCGATTCGCCGTAGGTCCACGGCACCTGTTCGTTGATCTCGGCCACCACCACCCGCGCGGCGCGCACCGCCGCGGCGACATGGTCGCTCACCAGCCCGAGGCTGTGATTGCCGTGGCGGTCGGCGGGCGCGACCTGGACGAAAGCGCAATCGCATGGCAGCGCGCCGGATTCGAGCATCGGCCCGATCTGCCCGACGTGGCAGGCGATCACCTCGAGGGCGTGCGAAGCGGTCAGGCCGCGCAGCGCGCCGATCGCGCCCATACTGCGCATCCGCAGGCCGGCGGTGGCGGCCGGGGTGAACGATCCCGAGAAACTGGTGGCGATGAAGACGGTCAGCCCGCCGATGCCCGCACCTTGGCGCAACAGCGATTCGACCAGCGTCGGCGGTTCGCCGCAGGCCTGCCCGATCACGACATGATCGCCGGGTCGCAGGAATTCGCTCAGATCCAGGTCCGCCGGATCGCGCACGACCGTCATGCGGCGCCTCCCTCACCGGCGCGCGTCAGACCGCTGTTTCGATCGCCGACGAATTCGGCGGTGTGTGCGCCCAGCCGCGGTGCCGGTCCGGCCACACGGCCGGGGGTGCGGGAGAACCACGCGGGCGGACCCGGGAACCGCACCGGACCGTTCGGTGTGTCGACGGTTTCGAAGAAGCCCACCGCCTCGAGATGCGGATTGTGGAACAGCGCGTCCAGGGAATTCACCGGCGCCGCGGGGATGTCGAGTCCCCCGAGCAGGTCCAGCCACTGCTGTGTCGTGCGCTCCCGGAACGTGCCGGCCAGTAGCGCGTAAACCTCGTCGATCCGCGCGGCCCGCTGTGCGAGGGTGGCGAATTCGCTGGTGGCCCAAGGCGGGCGCACCGCGTCGACGAACGCGTTCCACTGTTTGTCGTTGTAGACCAGTGCCGCGAGGTATCCGTCGGCGGTGCGGTAGGGCTTGCGGTCGGGGGTGAGCGCACGCGGATATCCCGGCGGCGTGAGCGCCGGTTCGAACAGGGCGCCGGCGGCGTGCTCCACGAGCATGAACGCCGCCATCGTCTCGAACATGGCGACCTCCACCTCCTGGCCCTCACCGGTGCGTTCCCGATGGAACAGCGCCATCACCGTCGCGTACAGGGCGGTCAGGCCGGCGACCTTGTCGGCCATGATGGTCCCGACGTAGGCGGTGGTACCGGTCAGGCGTTGTTGCACATAGGGGAGGCCGCATTCGGCCTGGACCGTGTCGTCGTAGGCGGTGCGATCCGCGTCCGGGCCGCGGCGGCCGTAGCCGTAGCAGTTGGTGTAGACGATCGCCGGATTCACCGCCGCCACCGCCGGATAGTCGAAACCCAGTGCCGCGATCGCCCGTCCGCGCATCGAATGGATGAACACATCGCCGGTGCGGATCACTGCGCGCAGTGCCTCTTTTCCGGACTCGGTGCGCAGATCCAGCACCACGCTGCGTTTGCCGCGGTTGACGTTGACGAACACCCCACCCATCCCGGGTTCCGGTCCGGCGGAGATGTAGCGGGTGTTGTCCCCGGCCGGCGGCTCGATCTTGATCACCTCCGCGCCCATGTCGGCCATGATCTGCGTGCAGTACGGGCCCATGACCATCGCGGTCAGGTCGATGACCCGCACCCCCGCCAGCGGACCGGCGGCGGTGTTCGGCGGCTGCATGATCGGTGCCTCCTCGTTCGACACTCCCGCGCGACGACCGGCTCCGGACGGGCGTGACCACGGCGTCCGGGCACGTGGAATCGAAGCCCACCGGCCGCGCGGAGTCGCGAACAGCCCTCGGGGGCAACATCTTCAGGCTATCTGATGAATCTTTACAAGGATAGTGATATCAAGGTTCGGTGGGCAGTGACAACAACGGCGTGCGGATTCCCGCTTCGGTCGCCACGATCCTCGATCCGATGCTCGCCACCCGGCCCGACGCCACCGCGATCGAAGCGGTGTCGGGAGCGTGGACGTATGCCGAACTCGACGAAGCGGCGGCGCGGGCGGCCGGCGCCCTGTGGCGGCTCGGGGTGCGCCCGGGCGATCGGGTCGCGGCGTGTCTGCCCAACGATCTGCCCATCGTGGCGGCCTTCCACGGCGCACAGCGGATCGGCGCGGTGTGGGCCGGAATCGGCGAGGCGGCCGCGGCATCCGAACAGCAACTGCTGTGCGATCTGGTGGAGCCGTCGGTCGTCCTGGCGGGGCCGCGATTCGAACCGCGAATGTCGCACGCTGTCGATCCCGACCGATGGACCGGGCTGCTCCGCGCGGCCGAGCCCGCGCCGCGAATCGAGACCGATCCCGAGGCACCGGCCGGAATCGCGTTCACCAGCGGCACCTCCGGGGTCCCCAAGGCCGTCGTCCATTCCCAGCGCGGCATGCTGCTGCCGGGTGCGGTCACGGTGGCGACCCGCGGCTGGGGTCCGGATCTGCGCCGCGGCGACAGCTTCGCGCTGACCATTCTCAACATGATGATCCTGTCCACCCTCACCACCGCCCAGGCCGGCGGGACCGCGGTGATCATGAATCGGCGCGACGCCGACGGAGTGGCGGAATGGATTGCCGCGCATCGGGTTACGGTGTGGAACGGCGCTCCCGCCCAGCTCTACGATCTGGCCCGCCGGAACACCGATCTGAGCTCGCTGCGCGAGGTGTGGAGCGGCGGCAGCGACACCTCCGACGCGGTGCGAGGCGCCTTCGCCGAGGCCCACGACCTGGTCCCGCGCGTCACGTACGGGCTCACCGAGGCGCCGACCGTGGTGTCGATCGACCCGCCCGGTTCGGCGTGGCGGCCGGGCACGAGCGGCCGGGTGACACCGCAATTCGACGTAGCCGCCTACGACGACGGTGGTCACCGCCTGCCCGCCGGCGAACCGGGTGAATTGCGGCTGTCCCCTGCGTCGGCCGGGCCGTGGGCAGGCCGATGGACACCGATGCTGGGCTACTGGGCCGACGGCCGCGTGCGTTCGGGCGAGCCGCTTCCGCTACCCACCGGCGATATCGGAGCCGTCGACGAGGAGGGCTGGCTGCGGGTGATCGACCGCAAGAAGCTGGTGATCATCCGTGGCGGCGCGAACGTCTATCCGCTCGAGGTGGAACGGGTCATCACCGGATATCCGGAGGTCGCCGCCGCGGCGGTCTGCGGAATTCCCGACGAGCGGCTCGGCCAGCGGGTCGCCGCCGTCGTCGAAAGCACCGGGCCGGCAGTGGATTTCGATGCGCTGACGGCATGGTGCCGCCGCGAACTGGCGAGCTACAAGGTGCCCGAGCGCTGGGTTCAGGTGCCGGCACTGCCGGTGAATGCGATGGGCAAGATTCGGCGCACCGAACTCGCGGCGCTGGTGGCCGCACGGACCGGAGGACCGTCGTGACCGCACGGCGCACCTTCCTCATGAAACCTGTTGCGGCGAAAGGGAGTACGCGGTGACCGAACAGCGGCGCTCCGGCGGGGCGGACGTCTTCGATCTGAAGGGCCGGGTCGCGATCGTGACCGGCGCCTCGTCGGGCCTCGGCGCAGCCGTGGCTCGCACCCTCGCCGGACTCGGCGCCCGGGTCGCGGTGGTGGCGCGTCGCCGCGACCGGCTGGAGGAACTGGCCGCGGAGATCGACGGCCTCGCCGTCGCCGCCGACCTGTCGGAGCTGGACCGCCTCGGCGTGATCGCCGAGGCGACGGCCGCCGGGCTGGGTCCGCCGGAAATCCTGGTCAACGCGGCGGGCACCATGTTCACCGAGCAACGCGCGGAATCCGAACCGCTGCCGGCCATCCGGTCGACCCTGGAGCTGAATCTGGCCGCACCGCTGCTGCTGTCGCAGGCGGTGTTCGAGCATATGCGTGCGGTCGGCCGCGGCAGTATCGTCAACATCTCCTCGATCAGTGGCCGGGTGGGCATCCCCGGCATCCCGCAGGCGTCCTACGCCGCCAGTAAGGCCGGATTATCCGGTCTGACAGCCGAATTGGCGGTCCAGTGGGCCCGCCACTGCATCCGGGTCAACACGGTCGCGCCGGGCTTCTTCCGCAGCGAGATCACCGCCCCGCTCTACGACAACGAACGCCCCCGCGAATACCTGCGCCGCAACACACCACTGCCCCGCCACGGCACCCCCGAGGATGTGGTGGGCGCGGTCGCCTGGCTGGCCGGGGACGCCGCGAGCTACGTCACCGGCCAGACCATCGTCGTGGACGGCGGATGGACCGCCCGCTGACGACAGCGCCTCACGGGGTGAAGTCCGGTTCCCGGTAGCGGTGGGCGAGGTGGGCGCGATGTTCGGCCGGGGAGCCGAACAGTGCGCGGTTGAAGGTGGCGCGTTCCAGGTAGCGGTGGATGCCGCTCTCCCAGGTGTATCCCATCCCGCCGTGCAGTTGCATGGTCTTTCCGGCGATGTCGACCGCGACGGCACAGGCGTGGGACTTGGCTCGGGCGACCGCGATCCACGCGTCCGCGGCGCCATGGACGTGCGCGGCGACGGCGGCGTCGACGAGCCCGGTCGCGATGCGCAGAGCGACGAGCATATCCGCGCACGCGTGTTTCACCGCTTGAAAGGAGCCGACCGGCCGGCCGAACTGTTCGCGGGTACGCACGTGGGTGACGGTGGCTTCCAGGGCCGCCTCGGCGAGTCCCACGCTGTCGATCGCGGTGGCCAGCGCGGCCCGCTCGAACAGCGCACGCAACGGGTCGGTCCCGGTCCAGTGCCAGACCGACTCCGCGTCGACTCGGGCGTCCTCGGCGTGCACCGTGCCGACGGTGCGGGTCGCGTCGAGAATCGGCTGCTCGGTGGACGCGAGACCGGGCGAGCCCGGGGACACCGCCACCAGCACCGCCGATCCGTCCGGTTCTCTCGACGGAATCAACAACGTGGTCGCGACGGTGATGTCGGCCGCGAATTCCGCTGTGCCGCGCAGATAAACGGCGTCGTCGCGGCGCTCGATCCGGAACGGCACGAATCCGCCGGACCCGTCCCACGGTGGCTTGGCGTCCCCACCCGCCACCACGATCGGCACGGCCGCGCCACCGGCCGTCGTGCGCAACAGCCGGTCCCGGGCGGCGTTCGGCGCCACCGCGGCGAGTGCGGGCAGCGTCAGCGCCGCCACCGAGGCGTAAGGACCGCGGGTGAGGGCGCGGCCCATTTCCCGCAGCACCACCGCGACCTCGGCGAATGTGGCTCCCGCGCCGTCGAATTCGGCGGCCACCTCGAGCCCCGGCCACCCCGATGCCGCGATCGGCGTCCAGTCCTGCGGCTGCCCCGGCGCGGTCGCCCCGAGTACGCGCCGCGCCACCGCGCGCAGATCGTCGTGCACCTCCGCGAAGTCGGTCACCGGCTCCGACAGCTGCCCGGTCATCGCGGCACCACCGGTTCCCGCGGCAGGCCGAGTCCGCGTTCTCCGATGATGGTGCGCTGGATCTCGCTGGTGCCGCCGGGAATGGTCCACTCCCACGACCCGAGGAAGTCGAGCATCCAGGCCCCCGACTCCCATCCGCTGGATCGCGGTTTGCGCAGCACCGCATGGGCGCTCACCCCCGCCACCTCCGTCCCGAAATCCGTCATCCGCTGCAGCAGTTCGCTGTAGTACAACTTCACGATCGAGGCATCGGCCGGGCCGGGCCGCTCGGCCGCGACCAGATCGGCGCACAGACCCCGCAGGCCGGCCAGTTCGGTTTCCAGTTGCGCCAGCCGATCCGCGACCGGTGGATCGTCCAGCGCACATCCGCCATCGGGGCGCGGCCGCGCGCACAGCGAGGCCAGTCGCCGGAAGCCGCCGTGCGCCAGCCGTTCGGCCAGTTCGAGCATCGTCAGCCCGCGTTCGGCGCCGAGCGTCCGCTGCGCCACCTGCCAGCCCTGATGCTCGGGACCGATGAGATTCGCCGCGGGTATCTCGACGTCGTCGAGGAAGATTTCGCAGAAATGCCACTCCCCGGTGGCCTGCCGGATCGGCCGCACCTCCACCCCGGGCGAACGCATATCGAGCAGAAAATACGAAATGCCGTGCCGTTGCGGGGCTTTCGGATCGGTGCGCGCCAGCAGCAGGCACCAGTCGGCGAACGCCGCGCCGCTGGCCCAGAGTTTGCGGCCGTTGAGCACGTAGGTGTCGCCGTCGCGGCGGGCGGAGGTGCGCAGGGCCGCCATATCCGATCCGGCGTCCGGTTCCGAGAAACCCTGGCACCAGATCTCGCCGTCCAGAATCGCGGGCAGATGCCGGTCGCGTTGCGCCGCGGTACCCGCGGCCAGCAGCGTCGAGGCCGCATGATGAATCGAGACGAACGCCAATACCAGCCGCGGCGCGTCGTGTGCCGCGAGTTCGGAATACAGCACCGCCTGCTGCGCGACCGGCATACCGCCGCCCCACTCCCGCGGCCAGTGCGGCACCGCGAAACCGCCCGCCCGCAGGCGTTGAAACCATTCCTGTTGGAATTCCACGAATTCCGCGTCCGTGGCGCCGGTCTGCCGTGCCCGCCACTCGGGCGGAATATTCGCCGCACACCACTGCCGCACCTGCTCCCGGAATTCGGCCAGTGCATCCATCGGCTACCTCCGGGCCGCCGAGCGCCGGAGCGCCAGCAGCCGTTCACGATGTTCGGGTGAGCACATGGTGACAGATTCGGCGGCGAATCCCGCCTGCATCGCACCGCTGAGAGCCTGTGCCAGATACATGTTCGCGACCCGCTTGGTGGCTCGCAGCGCCGGTGCCGGTTGCGCGGCCAGCCGCCGCGCCAGCCGCAGGGCGTCGTCGAGCAGCTCCTCCGGTTCGGATACCGCGGTGGCCAGTCCCAAGTCGACGGCGGTCGCGGCATCGATGCGGTCGCCGGTGTAGAGGTAGACGCGCGAGCGCAGCAACGGAGTCAGCAGCGGCCAGAAGGCCGCGCCGCCGTCACCGGCGACCAGCCCCACGCTCACATGCGGATCGGCCAGATACGCGCTGCGCGACATCAACACCACATCCGAGAGGGCGGCGACGCTCGCACCCAATCCCATGGCGGGACCGTTCACCGCGGCGATCACCGGTAACGGGAACCGCAACATCTCCTCGATGATCTGCGCGCCTTCGCGCAGGCTCTCCTCCCGCGCCACCGGATCGTCGAGGAAGGAGGTGATCCAGTCCAGGTCTCCGCCCGCGCTGAAGGCCCGGCCGGCGCCGGTCACGACGACCACCTTCGCCGCGGTGTCGGCCGCGAGCTGCCGCCACACGTGGGCCAGCGCCCAGTGCAGCGGTTCGTTCACGGCGTTCAATTCGCCGGGCCGGTTGATGGTCACCGTTCGCACCGGCCCGCTGCCCGTCACCGTCAGCACATCGGGCAGGTCGTAGGCCGGAATATCGTCCGTCACAGGCACTTACCGCACTTTCGCATTCGGTGCACAGGTGCACTCACTGCCATGTCGCATCGACTGCCTCCCCGCCGTCGAACGGCCCGGGCAGACCTTGTGCGCCGAGATGGCGGGTCAGCCGATCGAGCGTCCCGGAACTCGCCCACGGCAGCCGGCGCAGCGGCAGGCTGTAACGCGACAACCACGACAGCGGCGATTCGTCGCAGAAGCCGATGGCCCCGTGTAACTGGTGGGCAACCCGGAAGACGGTTTCCGCGGCATCGAGCGCGGCTACCCGCGCCGCGAGCGCGTCGCCGAGAGCATCCTCCCCGCCGCAGCGGACGCTCCACAAGGCGTATTTCGCGAGGACATCCAGCCCGCTGCGCTCGACCTCGGCATCGGTGAGCTGAAATTGCACGCCTTGGAATTTCGCCAGCGGCTGCCCGAACTGGGTGCGCATCAGGACATGGGAGCGAGTGAGGTCGAGGGCACGGTCCAGCATGCCCAGCAGCGTCCAGCAGTTCAGCGTGAGCGGGAGTGCCGCGTCCGCGCTCCCGGCCGCCCCGACCGAGGTAAGTGCCAAGGGCGTCACGAAGGCGGAGGTCCGCGGCGACGCGCCGTCGGGCAGCGTCCGCGCCTGGAAGAGCTTGCCCTCCACCGTGACTGCCGCCCAGCACAGGTCCAGATCGGCGACCGCACCCCGAGCGCGGGATTCGGTGACCACCACCAGGCCGTCGGCCTCCGCGTCGAGCGGCCGCGCCAGCCGTTCGGCCAGCGGATAGGGCAGCGCCCAGTAGCCGGCACTGCGGCACAGCGCCGCCGCCGCTTCCAGATCGTCGCGGTCGCGTCGCGGATCCAGCTCCCACGCGCCGAGTCCGGCCAGCATCGGCGCGACGATGTCCGCGCGACGGGACGGCTCGGCCTCGGCGTCCTGGATCAGCCGGTCCCCGCCCGCGGCCGCGATGGCCCGGCTCGCCTCGCGGCCGTAGTCGGCGGCCTCGCGGCTCAGGTCGATGTTCACGATGCCCCCAGCAAGGCTCGCGACAACAGCAGTCGCTGCATTTCGATACTTCCCGAGGCGATGGTCGCGGCCTGCGAGTACCGCCAATGGTCGGCGGCCGCGCGGCGAAACCAGCTCTCCCGCTGCGTATCCGGTGTGGTGTCGAGCTGGTCGGCCAGTTCGGTGAGTACTTCGGCACTGTCCTGATCGAGCCGGGTGACGGCGATCCGATAGGCGGCGGCGTCACCGGGCGCCACCCGGTCCTCGTTCTGCATCGCGACCACCCGGTAGGCCAGCAACCGTGCCCGGCGGCAGTGCACCAGCATGCGCGCCCAGCGCCCGCGCAATTCGGCCGGCACCTCCGCCCAGCGATCGCCCAGTACCTCCGGCGCCGCACGCAGCAGTCGTTCACAGCGGGCGTAGCGGGCGATGCCGACGCGTTCGAAGGCCAGCACCTCCTGCACGACCGCCCAGCCTTCGCCGACCGTGCCGAGCACATCGTCCCCGGTCACCCGCAACTCGTCGAAGAACACCTCGTTCAGATGGTGCGGGCCCATCATGGCGCGGATCGGCCGCACCTGGACCCCCGGCGCGGACATCGGCACCAGGAAGATGGTCAGCCCGTGTTGTTTGCGGGCACCGGTGGCGGTGCGCGCCAGCAGGAAACACCACTGCGCCATGGTCGCGTAGGAGGTCCAGATCTTCTGCCCGCTGATCAGCCAGCCGTCGCCGTCGCGGCGGGCGGTGGTGCGCAGCGACGCCAGATCGGAGCCCGCCTCGGGTTCGCTGAATCCCTGGCACCAGATCACCTCGCCGCGCGCGATCGGCGGCAGATGGGTGCGTTGCTGCCGCGGGGTGCCGTGCCGCATGAGCGCCGGCCCGACCCAGTTGACCCCCATGTACTGGGCGCCGCGCGGCTCGTGATGGGCCCACATCTCCTCGCGGACCACCGTCTGCTCCCACACCGATCCGCCGTGCCCGCCGAATTCGCGGGGCCAGGCCGCGCACAGCAGTCCGCGCTCGGCCAGGACCCCGCAGAACTGCTGCGCCACGGCCAGATCGGCCGGATCGTCGGTGAAGGCGCCCAGGAAATCGGCGGGGACGTGCTGGGACACCAAGCGCCGCAAGTCATCTCGCAGCGCGTCGGCGGCCTCCCCCATCGTGAAGTCCATCACCAGACGGTACGTCAATCCTCATAAGGATAGCAATATTTGAATGGTCAGCACCGCCTGGCTAGAATCCGTGCATGGACCAAAGGCAGCCCGCGTGACCACCGCGCGTCGCGGGCGGATTCCGCAGCGCCGCATCGCCGAAACGGTCGCCTCCGAGCTGCGTACCCGCATCCTGTCCGGCGACGACGACTATCGCCTGCCCACGCAGGACCAGCTGGTGAAGGAATTCGGCGTCAGCTATCCCTCGATCCGGGAATCGCTGCGCATCCTCGAGACCGAGGGGCTGGTCACGGTGCGGCGCGGCAATGTCGGCGGCGCGGAGGTCCACCGGCCCGACGAAACCTCCGCCGCCTACCACCTGGGTCTGGCGCTCCAGGGAGCGCGGGTCACCCTCGGCGATCTGGCGGCCGCGCTGCAGATGCTCGAACCGCTGTGCGCCGCCGAATGCGCCCGTCGCCCCGACCGCGCCGAGGTCGTGGTCCCGGCGCTCGAGGCCAATATCCGCGCCTGTGAGCAGGTGGTCGGCGACGGCGTCGCCTTCACCCGCACCGCGCGCGAATTCCACGATCTGGTGGTCGCTTTCACCCCGAACGCGACGGTGCGCTGCGTCGTGTCCAGCCTGGTGACCCTGTGGTCGGCACAGGAGCAGGCGTGGGCCGAGACACTCACCCGGCGCGGTGAGTATCCGTCGAAACCACAGGCCCACGACGCGGCCCGGGTGCACGCCCGGCTGGTCACCGCGATCGCCGACGGCGACGACGCCGAGGCCGAACGCCTGGCCCGCGCCCACCTGCGCGCGACCCAGTCCGTCGTGCTGGAACGCTACGACGCGGGTGTGGTCAACGCTTCCTCGGATCTGGCACGTCAGGCCATCGCCGCGGGTCCCCGCGCCAGACTGTAGCTCCGATCGAAAAGGTCACGGGCGCAGTACATTCGGACAGGCCGCGCATTGATTCGCACATGTGCGGGCAGCGCCGTGACCATGCCGCCACGACGCTGCCGGGCAACACACCTCAGTCGCGGTAACGCTCGGCGACGGCCGCGAATTCGTCCAGGGCGCGCAGCGATTCCGATTCCGGCAGGGTCGGCAACGACAGCGTCACCCGCTCGACGCCTGCCTCCGCATAGGCATCCAGCAGTGCGGGATCGGGCGCGACCGGCGTGATCGCGATCGGGATATCACTGTCGCCGACGGCGGCCAGTTGCGCCGGCACCTCCGAAGGATCGGCCACGCCGTTGGGCACCCAGCCGATGCCGAGACGCACCGCACGCCGCGCCGCGACCTCCCCGCCCCCGACGAAGATCGGCGGATGCGGACGCTGCACCGGCTTGGGCCAGGCGAAGATCGGATCGAAATCGACGAACCGGCCATGATATTCGGCCAGATCCTGGGTCCAGATCGCCCGGATCGCGGCCAGCTGCTCGTCCAGCAGGGCGCCGCGCGTCCGCGGGTCGGTGCCGTGGTCGGCCATCTCCTCACGGTTCCAGCCGACGCCGACGCCGAAGACCACCCGCCCGCCGGAGAGGTGGTCGAGGGTGGCCACCTCCTTGGCGGTGTGGATCGGATCGCGCTGGATCAGCAGCGTGACCCCGGTGCCGAGTACCAGGCGTTCGGTCACGACGGCCACGGCGGCGAGCGCTACGAACGGGTCGAAGGTGCGGTAGTACACGCGAGGGAGCTCACCGCCGCCCGGATACGGCGTTTCCCGGCTCGCCGGAATGTGGGAATGTTCGGCGAGGAACAGCGATTCGAATCCGCGCTCCTCGAGCGCCGGTCCGAGAACCCGGGGACCGATGCCCTCATCGGTCAGGAAGGTGTTGACTCCGATCTTCATACGAGGCCGAACCTCGTCATCGCATCCGCGTATTCCCGGCTCGGCGGATGTCTCGCGGGGGTGACGCGCACCGGCTCGAATTGCCCCTGCGCGCAGGGTGAATGCGAAACAATCGTGCATATCCCACGCGGCTCGGCTGGGCCGCGACCGCCGAGAGGAGCGTGACATGCAACCCGAGGCATCTCCCTACCCGGTCCGCGTGCGCGGCGATCTGGACCCCGCGCTGTCGCGCTGGCAGTGGATCGTCAAATGGATTCTGGCGATCCCGCACTACATCGTGCTGTTCTTCCTGCATATCGCCTATGCGGTGGTGACGGTCATCGCGTTCTTCGCCATTCTGTTCACGGGCCGCTATCCGCGCGGGCTGTTCGATTTCAACGTCGGTGTGCTGCGCTGGTCGTGGCGCGTGCGGTTCTACGCGCTGTCGGCACTCGGCACCGACCGATATCCCCCGTTCAGTCTCCGATCCGACGAGAGCTATCCGGCCGACCTCGACGTCGACTATCCCGAGCGGCTGCACCGGGGTCTGGTCCTGATCAAATGGTGGTTGCTGGCGATCCCGCAGTATCTGATCGTCTGGGCGTTCGTCGGCAGCTCGCGGTACTGGGGCGGAGACGACGAAGGGACCGCCGTCATCTGGATCCCACTGCTCGGCATCCTCGTCTTCATCGCGGCGATCGCGCTGCTGTTCACCGGCCGGTATCCGCACGGCCTGTTCGCCTTCGTGCTCGGCATGAACCGGTGGACGCTGCGGGTCCGGGCCTACGTGTCGCTGATGCGCGACGAATACCCGCCGTTCCGGCTGGACCAGGGGCCGCGCGAACCCGAAACCGCTCCGCACCCACCGGAATCCGGTTACCCCGTCTGAGTTCCACCCCGCAGGGTCCGGCCGCGGGCGCGACAGTTGCGCGTCCCGCGGCCGGTCCGATAGCCCCACGCCCGAGGCGATGATCACGCCACGGAACGATCCACACGATCGGCCGCCGGCGCCCCGGCAGAACTCCCGCACGACCGAATCCCGAGAGCGGCATTGCCGCAGGTCGCGGCCTGCGGTCTCCGCATGCTACGTCAATCCTGTCAATGATAACAACACTTGAATGATAGGAAGTGGAGAACTACGCTCTCCACAAACGAGAAGGTGTCATACATCACCATCGTCTCGCGGGAGACGTGTGGCCGGCACCGAATCGGGTGATCCCTCGACCCAGAGCAGTACGGAGGCTTCGCGGTGACTACACCGGCGCGCTACCTCACCTCGACCGCGGCGAGCGTCGCCGACGGGTGGACCCTCGACCGCATCACCGCACCGAGCAGGCTGTTCGGCGCCAACGGCATTCGCACCGGCGCCGACGGCCGGATCTACGTCGCGCAGGTGGCGGGCAGCCAGATCAGCGCCCTGGACCCGAATTCCGGCGATCTGGAGACGATCAGCGCGATGGGCAGCGATATCGTCGCGCCCGACGACATCGCCTTCGCACCCGACGGCGAGCTCTACATCACCGAGTACTACGACGGCCGCGTCAGCATTCGCGACGGCAAGGGCGAAACCCGGGTGCTCCGTGACGATCTCCCCGGCGCCAACGGCATCACGTTTCATCAGGGCCGGCTGTTCGTCGACGAGTGCCGCCCGGGTGGACGACTGATGGAGTTGGACCCGGCCGGCGGCGCGCCCCGGGTTCTGCTGGACGGCCTGCCGATGCCGAACGCGCTCGAGGTCGGGCCCGACGGCAAGCTCTACTATCCGCTGCTGGGCAGCAACGAGATCTGGCGCATCGACCCTGACGGCGGTGAACCCGAGCGGGTCGCGGCCGACCTGGGCGGACCGGATGCGGTCAAATTCGACGCCGCCGGCCGCATCGTCTCCACCCAGGTCGCGACCGGTGAGGTGGTGCGCATCGATCCGCGCAGCGGCGAGCGAACCGTGCTCGCCACCGTCGGCCCTGGCCTGGACAACCTGACCTTCGTCGGAGAGCGGCTGTTCGTCTCCAGCTTCACCGGCAAGATCACCGAAGTCCTCGCCGGCGGGGCCACCCGTACCGCCCTCGCCGATGGACTGACCTGGCCGCTGGATCTGACCGTCGGCCCCGACGGCACCCTCTACATCGCCGACGGCACCTTCCTGCTCGCCGTCCCGCCCGGTGGCGAATTGCGCACCGCCGGAATGCTTTTCAGCCCCGGTTATCCCGGCTACATCCGCGGCCTCACCGCGACGGGCGACGGCGACCTCATCGTCACCGGCAACGGAACGGTCTCGCGCTATCGCCCGGCCGCCGCCGAGAGCGAGGTGCTCGTCGACGGGCTGGACCAGCTCTACGGTGTGGCGGTCGCCCCCGACGGTACCGTCGCGGTCGCCGACCGGGGCACCGGCACGGTGCACGCCGTGCGCGACGGGCGCACCGAACTGCTGGCGAGCGGCCTGCACGATCCGATGGGCGTGGCGTTCACGGCGGGCGGCACCTGCCTGGTCGCCGAAGCGGGCGCGGGCCGGGTGGTGGCGATCGACGGCTCGAAGGCCGATACGGTGGCCGACGGGCTCGGATGCCCGCACGGGCTGGCCGTCCACGACGGCGTGGCGTACATCGTCGACGTCGAGGCCAAAGAACTGATCGGCCTGGATCCGAAAACCGAAGCGCGCCAGGTGATCGCGCGGAATCTGCCGGTGGGTGCCCCGCCCGGTGTGACACCCAGACCGTTGAAGGGCCTGCTGCCGTTCTCCGGACCCCAGGGACCGTTCAGCGGCATCGCCGCCGGACTCGACGGCACGCTCTACCTCTCCGGCGACGCCGAGGGCAGCGTCCTCGCGATCCGGCGCGACGGCCGGTGAGCGCGGTGACGGTCAACGACTTCTTCGGACTCGACGGCCGCGTCGTCATCGTCTCCGGCGCCAGCGGCGGCGGCATCGGCACGGCGGTCACCCGGCGCATCGCCGAGGCGGGCGCCTCCGTGATCGCGGTGGGCCGCTCCCGCGACAAACTCGACGCCGATATCGCACCGCTTGTGGCACAGGGACTTCCGATCGTCCCGGTGGCCGCCGACGCCGCCACCGACGAGGGCATCGCGACGGTGCTCGATCATGCGCGCGCGGCCGGCGGCGACCTGTACGGGCTGGTCAATATCGCCGGCGGCGCCGCACCCGCGACCTGGATGCCCGCGACCCGGGTCACCCGCGCGGATTGGCGGGCGCTGCTGGAATGGAATCTGGAGACGATGTTCTTCTTCAGCCAGGCGGTCGCCGCCGAACTGAAAGCACGGCACCTGCCGGGATCGATCGTGTCGCTGTCGTCGATCAGCGGAATGAACGCCGCCCCCTTCCACATCGCCTACGGGACCGCGAAAGCCGCACTGGTGGCCGCGACCCGCACCCTGGCCGCCGAACTCGCCCTCGACGGGATCCGGGTCAACGCGGTCGCCCCGGGCGTCACCGCGACCCCCGCCTCGGGCACCTACGTGGGCGCCGACCCCGAGCGCGATCGCCGCGCCATCGCCATGGGCCGCCGAGCCCGGCCGGAGGAACAGGCCGGCCCGATCCTGTTCCTGCTGTCCGACCTGTCGAGCTACGTCACCGGGCAGACCCTGCTGGTCGACGGCGGGCTGAACCTCAAATGGACCCATCTGGGCGCGGACAACACCTCGCTGTTCCTCGAGGACGACGGGTTCCGCGCCGCCATCACACGCTGAGACGCCGTCAGGAGAAGTCATGACCGAAACTGCCGACAGCATCACCGAAACGACTGCGGCGCAACCCTTGTCGACACCGATGACCATCGGCGTCGACGCCTACATCAGTCCCGAATACGCCCGCGCCGAGGGGGACAAGCTGTGGGCGAAGGTGTGGCAGCAGGTGTGCCGTGTCGAGGAGCTGCCCCGCGTCGGCGATTTCCTCACCTACGACATCCTCGACGACTCGATCATCGTCGTGCGCACGGCGCCGGATACGGTGCGCGCCTACCACAACGTGTGCGCGCATCGCGGCCGCCGGCTGGTCGACACCCCGCCCGGCGCCCACGACGCACGCGGGCAGCGCAAACAGTTCGTCTGCGGATTCCACGGCTGGCGCTACGACCTCGAAGGCCGCAACACGTTCGTGCCCGAACGCGGCGACTGGACGTGTGGGCTGACCGAACGCAACGACGGTTTGCCGCCCGTGCGAATCGATACCTGGGGTGGCTGGGTGTGGATCAATCTCGATTCCGGCTGCGAACCGCTGCGCGACTATCTGGAACCGGCTGCCTCCCTGCTGGATCCGTTCCAACTGGAGAACATGCGGTACCGCTGGCGGCGCTGGCTGACCTTCGACTGCAACTGGAAGGTCGCCTTCGAGGCGTTCATGGAGACCTATCACGTCCCCTACACCCATCCGGAATTCATGAATTTCGGCAATTTCCTCGGCTGGGGCCGCGCCCAGGGCAGGCACAGCAATATCGGTTACGACGCCCCGAAGGGGATGGAGGAGAACCAGGGCAAACTGCGGATCGGCGCCGGTCCCGACGCCCGGATCTCGACCGCGCAGTTGCAGAATTTCACCTGGGAGAACGCCAACACCAACACCACCGCGACGATGGTGGAGATCGCGAATCGGCTCGCCGACGACCTTCCCGCCGACACTCCCCCCGATCAGGTGATGCGCTACTGGCTAGACACCTGCCGCAAGGAAGACGCCGAACGCGGCGTGGTGTGGCCGACCGTGGATCCGGACATCGTCGCGAAAAGCGGTACCGCCTGGCAGATCTTCCCCAATTTCCAGATCGGGCACGCGCTGAACAACATGCTGTGCTACCGATTCCGGCCCTACGGATACGACCCGGACAAGTGCATCTTCGAGGCCGCCGTCTTCGAATTGTTCCCGCCCAATGCGGAACCGGAGACCGAATGGATCTACACCCCGGTCGGCGACCCGGGCTGGCGGACCGTGCTGCCGCAGGACTTCGACAATATGGCCGCCGTCCAGCAGGGCATGAAATCGCGCGGCTTCTCCGGCCCGAAACCCAACCCGTACCGCGAGCGCACCATCGTCAATCTGCACCACAATCTCGCGAAATACCTGGGCACCGGCGCGCCGACCGACCTGGAATGACCCGAATACCCACTCCCACAAGGATTTTCCGATGAAACCCTGCGCCCCTACCCGGACCCCCGAGGTCGACAGAGAGGCCCTGCGGCAGAAATATCTGGCCGAGCGCGACAAGCGGCTACGCCCGGAGGGACAGCAGCAGTATCTCGAGGCGGCCGGCGAATTCGCGAACTTCTACGAGGCCGACCCGCACCTGCCGGTGGTCCCGCGCGCACCGATCGACGCCGATATCGAGGTCGTCATCCTGGGCGGGGGTTTCGCCGGGCTCATCACCGCCCACCGGCTGCAGCAGGCCGGCGTCACCGACTTCCGGATCGTGGAGCTGGGCGGCGATTTCGGCGGTGTCTGGTACTGGAACCGGTATCCGGGCATCCAGGTCGACTCCGATGCCTACTGCTATCTGCCGCTGCTCGAGGAAACCGGATTCATTCCGAAGGAGAAGTTCTCCCACGGCGACGAATGCTACGAGCACGCCCAGCGCATCGGTAAACATTTCGGACTCTACGACAAGGCGATCTTCCACACGCTGGTGCGCGCACTGGAATGGGACGAGCAGATCGCCCGCTGGCGAATCGCCACCAACCGCGGCGACGAGATCCGCGCCCGCTTCCTGATCATGTGCCAGGGGCCCTACAACCGGCCGAAACTGCCCGGCATTCCCGGGATCACCGAATTCGAGGGACATACCTTCCACACCGCGCGCTGGGACTACGACTACACCGGCGGCGACCTGCACGGCGGCCTGGATCGTCTCGGCGACAGGAAGATCGCGGTCATCGGCACCGGTGCCAGCGGAGTGCAGGTGATTCCGCATCTGGCGCGCGGCGCGAAACATGTGACGGTCTTCCAGCGCACGCCGTCCTATATCTTCGAGCGCGACAATCACCCGACCGATCCGGAATGGGTGGCCTCGCTGCAGCCGGGGTGGCGCACCGAACGGCAGCGCAATTTCCACAACGCCGCCTTCGCCTTCTACTCCCCCGGCGAACCGGATCTGATCTGCGACGGCTGGACCGAGGTCGCCCGCAATCTGGCCGCGAAATTGAATGAAACCGACGGCTGGGCCGCGCTGGCCGATCCGGCGACTTTCCTCGAGCTCAAGGAAATCGAGGACTATCGCGCCATGGAGCGATTGCGCCGGCGCGTGGAGGAGATCGTCGAGGATCCCGAGACCGCGGAGAAGTTGAAGCCGTACTACCGCAACATGTGCAAGCGGCCGGTGTTCAACGACGACTACCTGCCGACGTTCAACCGGCCCGATGTGACGCTGGTCGACGTCTCCGACACCAAGGGCGTCGAGCGGATCACGCGCACGGGCGTCGTCGCGCACGGCGTCGAATACGAGGTCGACTGCATCGTCTTCGCCAGCGGTTTCGAGATCACCACCGCACTGGATCGCCAGTTCGACATCGCACCCTTCGCGGGACGCGGCGGGAAATCGCTGTACGAGCACTGGGGCAAGGGTTTTCGCACGCTGCACGGGATCATGGCGCACGGATTCCCGAACCATTTCGCGACCGGCTTCATCCAGGGCGGGGTCACCGCGGCCACCACCCTGATGTACGAGCAGCAGGCCGATCACATCGCCTACATCATCGCGCAGGCGCAGTCGCGCGGCGCGACCCGCGTGGAGCCGACGGCGGCGGCCGAGGAGGCGTGGGTGCGGACGATCCGGGCCAACACCGTCGACAACAGCACCTTCATCACGGAATGCACCCCCGGCTACTACAACAGCGAGGGCGAGCCGAACGGCCGCTCGTTCCTCGGCGACCCGTTCTGGGGTGGTTTCTACGTGCTCGAGGACCTGCTGCGGGCCTGGCGCGACGCCGGCGATCTGGACGGCCTGACGCTGAGCACCTAGGCCCGGAACACGATGCGCGAGAGGATATCCCGTTGTCCGAACTGAGATTCGACGATCGCGTCGCGGTGGTCACCGGCGCCGGGCGCGGTCTGGGCCGGGCCTATGCCCTGCTGCTGGCCGAGCGCGGGGCGCGCGTGGTGGTCAACGATCCCGGCGGCAGTATGCGCGGTGAGGACCCCGACGCCGGAGTCGCCGCCGAGGTGGTCGCCGAAATCGCCGCCGCGGGCGGCACGGCGGTGGCGTGCCCCGCGTCGGTCGCCACCCCGGAGGGCGGGCGGGCGATCGTGGACACGGCGCTCGACCGGTTCGGACGCCTCGACATCCTGATCCACAACGCCGGCACCGTGCGCTACGGATCGCTGACCGAACTGAGTTACGAGGATTTCGAGGCCGTGCTGGATGTGCATCTGCGCGGCGCCTTCCACACCGTACGCGCGGCCTTCCCGGTCATGAGCGCGGCCGGCTACGGCCGGGTGGTGCTGACCTCCTCGATCGGCGGCATCTACGGCAATCGGTCGGTCGCCAATTACGCGGTGTCGAAGGCGGGCATGATCGGGCTGTCGAATGTGGTGGCCCTCGAGGGCGCCGAGGCAGGGGTGCGCTGCAACATCATCGTGCCCTCGGCGCTGACCCGGATGGCCGACGGCATCGACACCTCCGCCTATCCGGATATGCGCCCGGAACTGGTGGCCCCGGCGGTGGCGTACCTGTCCCACGAATCCTGTTCTCTCACCGGCGAATTGCTGGTCGCGATCGCGGGCCGGGTGGCGCGCGCCTATATCGCCGAGACGCGCGGGGTGTATCAGTCGTCCTGGACAGTCGACGAGGTCGCCGCGCGCATCGACGACATCCGCAACACCGACGACTCGTGGATCCTGCCGCCGCTGAGCGCGCACGCCGAGCACATCGGCCGCAGCTTCGCGATGGCGACCGAAGGGAAACAGCAGTGAAGGTTTACGAACGGATTCTCGAACTCTTCGAGGCCGAGGGTATCGACACCATCTTCGGCATTCCGGACCCCAATTTCGTCCACCTGTTCCACCGCGCCGAGGAGCGCGGCTGGAAGGTGGTGGCGCCGCATCACGAGGAGTCGGCCGGAATGATGGCCGAGGGCGTCTCGCGGATGACCGGGAAGGCCGCGGTGTGCATCGGCACCCTGGGCCCCGGTATCGCGAATCTGTCCGGCGCCATCATGTGCGCGAAGGTGGAGAATTCGCCGATCATCTTCCTGGGCGGGCAGCGGGCCCGGATCACCGAGCAGCGGGTGCGGCGCGGCCGCATCCAGTTCGTGCAGCAGGCCGGTCTGGTCGAGAATTCCGTGAAGTACAGCGCCAGTATCGAATACGCGGATCAGACCGACGAGATCATCCGCGAGGGCCTGCGCAGGGCGCTGTCGGGCACGCCTGGACCGGTGTACATCGAATATCCCTCGCACGTCATCGAGGAAGAGCTCGATCTGCCGCCGGCACTGCCGCCGCAGCGGTACCGCCTCGTCGGCCAGACCGCGGGCGCCGATCGCATCGCTGAGGCGGCCGAGTACATCCGGGCCGCGCGGCAGCCGATCCTGCTGATCGGGCACGGGGTGCACACCGCGCGGGCGGCGGAATCGGTACGGCTACTGGCCGATCTCATGGCCGCCCCGGTGATCCAGACCTCCGGCGGCACCTCCTACATTCCCGGCCTCGAGGATCGCACCTTTCCCTACGGTTTCTCCCCGTCGGCGGTGGAGGCGGTGGTGCGGTCGGACCTGTGCCTGGCCATCGGCACCGAACTCGGCGAGCCCGTGCACTACGGACGCGGCCGGCACTGGCTCGCGGGTGAGGCGGAGCGGAAATGGATTCTGGTGGAACAGGATCCGGCCGCCATCGGGGTGAACCGTCCCATCGACGTACCACTGGTCGGCGATCTGCGGGCAGTGGTTCCCCAGCTGGTCGAGGCGCTGCGCGATACTCCGCGCACGCCGTCACCGGAGCTGGCGGGCTGGATCGACCGTGATGCCGCCCGGCTGGCCGACCTGGCCGAATCGGCGCCCAGCGGGATGAGCCCGGTCCATCCCGCGCGCCTGATCGTGGAGGCGACGAAAGCCTTTCCCGCCGACGGCATCATGGCCCGGGACGGCGGCGCCACCACGATTTTCGGCTGGACGTACTCGCAGGCGAAACCGCACGACGTGATGTGGAACCAGAACTTCGGACATCTGGGCACCGGGCTGCCCTACGCCATCGGCGCCTCGGTGGCCGACGGCGGCACCCGGCCGGTCATGCTGATCACCGGCGATTCCTCGTTCCAGTTCCAGATCGCCGAACTCGAAACGGCCGCGCGCCTGAATCTGCCGCTGGTCTGTGTGGTCGGCGTCGACTATGCGTGGGGTCTCGAGGTCGGCGTGTACAAACGCACCTTCGGGCCGGGCTCGCTCGAGACGGGTGTGCACTGGAGTACCGGTGTCCGTCTGGACAAGGTGGCCGAGGGTTTCGGGTGCCACGGCGAATACGTCGAACGCGACGAGGACATCGCACCGGCGATCAAACGCGCCTATGCCAGCGGTAAACCGGGGGTCGTGCACGTCGCCGTCGATCCGAAGGCCAATTCGGAGGAGATGCCCAGCTACGACGAATTCCGCACCTGGTACGCGGAAGGAATGCAGTAGCCCGTGCGCGACAAACCTTGCCCCACAGCGCATCCGGAGAGAAGGACAGGCGGCTCATGCGTGACTATCTGACGTTCTACATCGGCGGGCAGTGGGTCGAACCCGCGTCCGGGCAGACCATCGAGGTGATCAACCCGGCGACCGAGCAGGTCTGCGGCAGGGTCGCCGCCGGATCGGCCGAGGATGTGGACCGGGCCGTGGCCGCGGCGCGGACCGCGTTCGAGACCTGGTCGGTGACCACGGTCGCCGATCGGCTGGCGGTGTTGCGGGCCGTCGCGGCCGAATATCAGCGCCGCCGTGACGATCTGGCGGCGGCGCTCACCGAGGAGATGGGCGCACCGGCCGCGCTCGCGGGCGGCTTCCAGGTCGATCTGGGCGCCGGTCATCTCGACACCGCGATCGCCGCACTCGCCGACTACCGCTTCGAGCAGCGCCACGGCGCCTCGCTGGTGGTCAAGGAACCGATCGGTGTGTGCGGACTGATCACACCGTGGAACTGGCCGCTGAATCAGATTGCGGTCAAGGTATTTCCGGCTCTGGCCACCGGGTGCACCGTCGTCTTGAAGCCGTCGGAGCAGTCGCCGTTCAACGGGCAGATCTTCGCCGAGATCCTCGACACGGCCGGCGTACCGGCCGGGGTGTTCAACCTGGTTCAGGGCGACGGGCCGGGCGTGGGGGTGCCACTGTCGGGCCACCCCGATATCGACATGATCTCGTTCACCGGTTCCACCCGGGCCGGTATCGATATCGCTCGCAATGCCGCTCCCACGGTCAAGCGGGTCACCCAGGAGCTCGGCGGCAAGAGCCCGAACATCGTGCTCGACGACGCCGATTTCGCCGCCAACGTCGCCAAGGGTGTGCTGACGATGATGAACAATTCCGGCCAGACCTGCAGCGCGGGATCACGCATGCTGGTGCCGGCGGCCCGCATGAACGAGGCGAAGGACGCCGCCCGCGCGGCCGCCGCCACCGTGACCGTCGGCGATCCGACCGGTGAGGTCGCGATGGGCCCGGTGGTGTCGGGCGCCCAGTTCGACAAGATCCAGGCGCTGATCCGCAAAGGCATCGACGAGGGCGCCACCCTGGTCACCGGCGGCACCGGTCGCCCGGAGGGGCTGGATACCGGGTTCTATGTGAAGCCGACGGTTTTCGCCGATGTCGGCAACGATATGACGATCGCCCGCGAGGAGATCTTCGGGCCGGTCCTCACCATCCTCGGCTACGACTCGCTCGATCACGCGATCGAGATCGCCAACGACACCGACTACGGGCTGGCCGGCTTCGTCGCGGGCGCCGACCTCGAGCAGGCCCGCGCGGTCGCCCGCCGCATTCGCGCGGGTTCGGTGGCGATCAACGACGGCTTCGACTTCACCTGCCCGTTCGGCGGCTACCGCAAGAGCGGCAACGGACGCGAATGGGGCGCATACGGATTCGAGGAGTACCTCGAGACGAAGGCGATTCTCGGCTACGCACCGGAGGAGGGGGCGTGAAAACCACGAAACTCAGCGAAACGGTCGGTGTGCGGGTCGACGATGTCGACCTCGACCGTCTCCGCAGCGACGACGACCTGCCGGGGGAATGCCTGGCCGCGCTCGAGGAACACGGTGTGCTGCTGTTCCCGCGGTTGCACGCCGACGACGAGACGCAGGCCGCGTTCTGCCGCAAACTCGGTGAGCTGGTGCAGTTTCCGCTGTACCCGAATCCGGACGTGATGGAGATCAGTTTCGACCCGGACAACCCCAACGTGGAGTATTTCGCCAGCAACGACTACTGGCATCTGGACGGTTTCATGGACGAGGTGCCGGCCAAGGCGTCCATCATGAGCGCCCACGTGGTGACCGAGACGGGCGGTGAAACCGCGTTCGCCAGCACCTACGTCGCCTACGACGAACTGTCCGAGGAGGAGAAGCGGCGGTTCGAGGGCCTGCGGGTGTGGCACAGCTTCGAGGCCATTCAACGGCTGACATATGCCGATCCGACGCCGGAACAGCTCGACGAGTGGGCGCGCCGCGGCGGACGGGAACATCCGCTCGTGTGGACGCACGAATCCGGCCGTCGCTCATTGGTTTTCGGTGCGTCGGCCGATCACGTGGTGGGCATGGACCCGGACGAGGGCCGGGCGCTGCTGGACGATCTGCTGGCGCGGGCGACCGCCCCGGACCGGGTGCTGTCCCATCGGTGGACGGTGGGCGACATGGTGATCTGGGACAACACCGGTCTGGTGCATCGGGCCTGTCCGTTCGATCGGTCGCAGCCGCGGCGTATGCACCGGTCCACCCTGGTCGGGCAGGAGTCGATCAAATGAGCGGCCGCACAGCGATCGTGACGGGTGGCGCGTCCGGGATCGGTGGCGCGATCGCGCGACGCCTGGCCGCCGACGGCTCGCCGGTGGCGGTGTTCGACCTGGACGGCGCGGCGGCCGATCGCGCGGCGCGGGAGATCGGCGAATCCGGCGGTAAGGCGATCGGGGTGGCGGTGGACGTGTCCGACCGCGGCGCCATCGATGCCGGTGTGCGGCGAGTGCGCGACGAGTTGGGCCGGCCGGCGATTCTGGTCAACAGTGCCGGCATCACCACGTCCGGGCCGTTTCTCGACATCACCGCGCAGCAGTGGGCGCAGGTATTGGCGGTCAATCTCACCGGCACGTTCGACTGCTGCCAGGCCGTGCTGCCCGATATGGTCGAGCAGGGCTGGGGGCGGATCGTGAACATCTCCTCGTCGAGTGTTCACAGTGGCGCGGCGGGGATGGCCGCATACGTGTCCTCGAAGTCCGGGGTGCTCGGGTTGACGAAGGTGCTCGCGCTGGAGTTCGCGCGAAAAGGCGTCACGGTCAACACGATTCCGCCGGGCTTCATCGATACGCCCATGATGCGAGCGACCGCCGACCGGGGTTTCATCGATGTGGACAAGCAGATCGACGCTACTCCCGTCGGGCGGATCGGGTTGCCGGAGGATATCGCCGCCGCCTGCGCGTTCCTGGTGAGCGAGGAGGCCGGCTACATCACCGGGCAGGTGATCGGCGTGAACGGCGGCCGCAACACCTGAGGCGGGTTCGCGATTACCGATGCCGCGGCAGATAAGGCTTCAGGTCGTCGTCGGGCTCCACCCCGAAGGATCGCAGGGCCATGGCCAACATATCGTAGGCGCCGACGGTGAAAACGATATCCATGAGTTGATTCTGCTCGAATTCGGCGGCGAGAATCTTCCAGGTCCGGGCGCCGACCGCACCGTCGGACAGCAATTCGTCGGTCGCGATCAGCAACGCTCTGTCCGCAGCTTCCCATTCGTCATCCGGCACCGGCGCCGCGACTCGTTCTATTTCCGCCTTCGACATTCCGGCTATTTCGGCGAGAATGGCGTGCTGGGCCCATTCGTAATCACACTGCCGGACCGCGGCGACGCGCAGTATGAGCAGTTCGCGCTGCCGGTCGCCGAGTGTGGATCCGTACAGCAGATGGCCGTTGAAGCTCAGGAATGCCTTGGCCAGCGCGGGATATCGTGCGAGTGTGCCGAGCAGATTGGCACCGGCGGGGTGTGTGTCGGCCGGGGTGTCACCGAGCACGGAGGAGCGAAATTCCCCGATGAAGCCGACCAGATCCGGCGACCACTCCGACTTTTCCGCAGGCGTTATTCGAGCCACGACCGACTCCTTCCGGCCGATGCGCAAACCGACCCGGCCATGAATTTCCGGACCGCGTCTCGCCGCCCGAATCCGCATTTCCGGTGGATACCGGATTCGGAAATGCTATCAAAATGAACATTGTTTCGCGATGGTGTTCCGCGCGCGATGTCCCGCCGTCACGGTCTACACTTCGGTACCGAATTCCGCCGCCCGCCGCGGCGGCCGTCCCGATCGCAGCTGGGAGCGAATGTGCTGGGAGACGAACCCATCTCGGACGCGTACGCGGCCAACGCCGAGTTCTGGATTCGCATCGTGCGCGACGACCTCGACCCGTATCGCAGCGGCCTCACCGACCCGGCACTGCTCGCACTCATCGGTGACTGCACGGGCCTGCACATCCTGGACGCCGGATGCGGTGAGGGCTATCTGACCCGCGAATTGCTTACGCGCGGCGCGGGTTTCGTCGACGGCGTCGACACCTGCGCCGAATTCGTCGCGGCCGCCGCGAGCCACCCTGCACATGATCCGGCCCGCGCACGGTTCCGGCAAGCCGACGTGGCAGCGCTGCCGTTGCCCGACGACAGCGTCGACCTGGTGGTGGCCAACCGCCTGCCGCACGGGCTGTCCGATCCCGGGCGGCGATTCGTCGAATTCGCCCGCGTCGTGCGCACCGGCGGGCGATTGGTGATGGTGACGATGCATCCCTGCTTCTACGTCGCGCGCGGCGAACGCAGCAGCGCCGGAACGGGTTTCACGGTCGACGACTATTTCGCGGGGCGCACGGTGCGGCAGCGCTTCGAAGTCGCGGGGACGCGCTCCCCCGCCGCCTCCGTACAAGCGTTGTATTCATTGGAAGCGACGATCGGGATGCTCACCACCGCCGGATTCGCGATCACCGCCGTGCGCGAACCCCGGCCCACCGACCGGCAGCGCCACGATAACCCTTGGTGGGACGGACATTTCACCCGGCCGCTGTTTCTGGCACTGGAAGCCGTCCTGCTATAGACAGGACCAATGCCACACATCGAATACAAGTATTGGACGCTATAACTCCTGTTGGTGCAGGCTGATTGCAGTGGCCACCACGTCGTCCCCTGAACCGTGGGGCCGGCCGACCTCGAAGCGGCCGCACACCACCGAGAGGAATGCGCCTTGTACAAACTCGCTCCCGCACTAGCGACATTCGCGGCCGCCGGATTGCTCGCCGCCTGCAGCGGTCAGGACGACACCGGCGCGAATCCGCCCGCCCCGGTGACCTCTTCGGCCTCGGCATCGGCGACCGCCGGATCGCCCGCGGCGGTGCTGGCCTCGACCCCATGGGAGACCACTGCGGCACGGGATGCCCAGGGGCGCCCGGTCGCACGGACCGACGCCACTGTCGCGAACTACGTCGGTTTCGCCTACTTCGATCCCGACGGCACCTTCACCATGTACAACCTCGACGACACCCCGAAGATGCACGGCGACTGGTCGGTCTCCCCCGACGGCCGCACCCGCACCATCGTCGCGAAAAACGCTGCGGGACAGGAGCAATTCCGCCGCGTCGTGGATATCGTCACACTCGACGGCACGACCTTCACCTATCGCGTCCACCCCGACGCCGCCGACCGGTCCACCTACTACGACATCGTCCACACCCCGACGACGCACCCGAAACCGGCCGCCTAGACCGACGCGGCCACGCGCTACTCCTCGTCCGTGCCCGGATGGCGCAGCGTCAGCAGGAGATGATCGAGACGCGTCCGCGTGGACGCGGGCACCGGGGGCATGGTGTCCAGAGCGCCGACGAGCTGCGCGGCCAATTCCTGCAGCTTGACGTTGGTTTCCTGGGAGCGCCACGCCAGCACCCGGAACGCCTGTTCCGCCGAGATCCGGTAGACGAACATCAGGATCCCCTTGGCCTGTTCGATCGCCGCCCGGCGTTCGATCACGGCGGGCAGCTCCTCCTCGAAAAGTTCCCGGCGCTGCCGGTCCACCGAGTCGGTGAGATCGACGTAGTAGCCCTGCGTACCGATCACCTCGCCCGCCGCGTCGAGCATCGGCTCCGATACCACCAGCACATCGCGGACCGTGCCGCCGGTGTCGACGATGCGGTGCCGGCTCGAGAACGGTGCGTGGTCTTCGACCGAGGTGACGATGGTGGCCTCGACCCGATCGCGGTCGTCGGGATGTTTGTGCTCGAGCAGCAGCTCGGTGGTCGGTTCGATCTGACCCGGTGCGTAACCGTGCATCCTGGCGACCTCGTCCGACCACTCCCATCGCCCCTCGGCGAACCAGAATCGGAACCGGCCGACGCCCTGCGGGTCACCGGCGCCCACCACCCGTTCGACGCCGTCATCATCCCCGCTGGCGACCATGATCGCAGCCTACTCCCCAGCCTCGGCGTCCCCCTCACCTGCGCCGATGTCGCGCCGAGGGCGGGCGGTGACGCCACGATGCGCGGCGGCATCCGTTCCGTGGCCCAACCGATACCGGATCCTGTCCGGTTCTCGACCGACGGAACCGGACGGTCCGTAGGATCGGTCCGGTACGCGAACGGCGCGCATCCGCCCGCCTTCCAGCGTGCGATTGTGCACCAGGTAGATGGGTTGCGCGCCAACCAGTTTCGAAACTCCGGCGCAGGCCGAGGCGAACGGTAGACGAATGCGAACATCCGTACGCAGGCGCACCGATGAGCTTGCGTGATCGAGGTGCTCGCTCCATGTCGTCGCATACGACGGAAACGGAGTGGCCCGAATGACACACCCCGCACGAACCCACCGGACCGGAGGCGCCCGGTCGCGTAGCGACAGCTACGACAACATCGAACCGTGGTTCGACAAACTCGCCGACCTCGACGCCACCGACCCGCACCGGCGGGCACTGCGCGAGCACATCATCGAATTGTGCCTGCCGCTGGCCGAACACATCGCACGCCGCTACCTCAACCGCGGCGAGGCCTACGACGACCTGCTGCAGACCGCCCGCATGGGACTGGTTCTCGCCGTCGACCGCTTCGATCCGGGCCGTGGCGCGCCGTTCCTCGGGTTCGCCGTCCCCACCATCATGGGTGAGGTGCGCAAACATTTCCGCGACCACACCTGGGCGGCCCGCGTACCCCGCCGCTACAAGGAACTGCGCCACCGGATCGTGAAAGCCGGCGATCCGCTCACCCAGCGCCTGGGCCGTGCGCCCAACGCCCGGGAACTGGCCGCCGAGCTCGACGTCGACATCATCGACATCACCCAGGCACTCGTCGCCGCCAACGTCTACCAGTGCGATTCCCTCGACGCCGCCCGGACCGAGCGCGACGACACACCGTCCACGGCGGCCGCCGCGCTGGGCGTCGACGAACCCTGCTACGAACTGCTCGAGCAGGCCGCCGCGGTCCGGCCGCTCATCGCCGGCCTGCCGCAACGCGACCGCGACATCCTCGTTCTGCGATTCTTCGAATCGAAAACGCAATCGGAGATCGCCGAGCACTTCGGGGTGTCCCAGATGCACGTGTCGCGACTGCTGACCCGCATTCTGGACACGCTGCGTGACGGGGTGTGGAGCACACCGGAGGAGTCGGTCGCGCAGATGCAGCCGTAGCCGCGGTGGCGGCGGTCAACCGCCCCGCTTCTCCGAGGCGACGAACAGCAGCCCGCCGATCATCGCCATGTTCTTGTGGAACTGCACCTGCTGCGGCTTCCGCGCGACGGGGTCGTCGATCGCCCAGAACGCATGTCCCGCAATAGTTGTCGGCACCATCGAGGCGACCAGAGCCAGGGCCGACAGGCGGGGCAGTCTGCCCAGTGCCAGCAACACGCCGCCGGCCACCTGGACGCCCGCGTTGACCTGCACCAGCAGCTTGTCGTCCTCGGGCAGCGGCACGACCGAGCGCACCGCGGCGAGGGTCGGCGCCGCCGCCTCCGGCCGAGGGCCGGGCTCGCGCAACGCGTCCGCGCCGAGTACCGCGTAGGTGGAGCCCATCAGCACGCGCGCCGCCGCACGCATGGGATCGAAGCGCATATCAACTCCATTCCGGAGACGAGGCGGGACCGAGGATCAGGTTCTGGATGACCACTTCCGGCGCGGCGGAGAAATCGTTGATCACCCACGGCGTGATGGCCGTGAACAATGGATAGCCGACCGTCTCGAGTCTCCTTCCCGACTGTCGTTCGGTGCCGTCCGATCGGCCGGCACTGTCGGGCTACCCGGTGTCGCCGCGATGAATCCGGGCGCGCGGCGGGATCAGGAGGTGCGGTCGGGGCGATCGGCTCGGATGGCCGCCGAGGCGGCGGCGCGGGAGCGGACACCGAGCTTGGTGCGCGCGTTCGCGACGTGCCGGTGCACGGTATGGGGACTCAAGGTCAGCCGCTCGCCGATCTGCGCGTCGGTCAGCCCCTCGGCCACCAGGCGCAGAATCTCGCGCTCGCGATCGGTCACCGCTTCGGGGCCCGGCGGCAACGGCTGGGCTCGCACCGGATATCCCAGCCCGCGCAGGATCGCGTCGGCGACGGCGGTCGCGTCGCCGCGCCACGGGAAATGGTCCTCGCCGTACAGTTCGACGAAGGTCGCGCGCCGCACGCGGCGGGCGACGTCGACACCGAGGGCGAACGGCACCGCGCGATCGTCCTTGCGGTGCAGCACGGTGGTCGGGACGGTCACGGCCGCCAGGTACTCGGTGGCGTCGAGTTCGTAGGTGGCGGACAGTGATTGCGCGGCCTGCTCGGCCGTCGCGGACAGCCGCTGGAAGCGGGCGAACCGTTCGCGTTCGGCGCTGTCGGCGCCGGGGACGAACACATCGGCCAGCAATCGGGAGCCCAGGCCCCAGTGCGCGGAAATCGCATCCACCAGCGCGCGGCGCGCTCCCTCCGGTGCGATGTCCGCGCCGCGGGCGAACGATCCGTAGAGGACGAGCCGATGGACCCGGCGGGGCAGCCGGGCCGCGAGTCCGGCGGCAACCGCCGAGCCCGACGACGCGCCCAGCACCGCGACGCGCTCGAACCCCAGCGCGTCGACGATGTCCGCGGTCACCGCGATCTCGCCGTCCGGATCGACCGGCGCCGCGGTCGCGGACATGCCGCGCCCGGGCTGGTCGTATCGGATGACGGTGAACCGCGTCGCGAGCCGGGACATGAAGGCCCGGAACAGCGGATCCTTCCAGTTGAGGACCAGGTGGCTGCACCACCAGCCGCCGATCAGCAGTGCGGGACCGCTGCCGACCACCGAACAGGCGACCTCGCCGCCGGCGGTCCGCACCCGGTGGATCACCTGCTCCTCGGCGCGCACCATGCTGCCACCTCTCGCGCGGCGGCCGTCGCGGCCGGCGCATCATCCGGCATCGATTATGGCCCGAACGGGCCATGACGCGAAGGGCCGCCGCCCGCCACACTCGTTCACATGACCACCGCAACTCTCGGCCAACGCTTCTTCGCCAGCTGGTATCCGGGCTTCATGTCCCGCGTCGAACGTGCCGGACAGGCCGATCTGCGCCGGGCCCAGCTCTCCCACGCCTCCGGTCGCACCCTCGAAATCGGGGCCGGCGACGGACTGTCCGTCTCGCATTACCCGGACAGCCTGGACGAACTCGTCCTGCTCGAACCGAATCCGGCACTGCGCGCCCGATTGACGGCACGCGCCGACAGCCTCACCGGGCCCGTCACCGTCGTGGACGGCGACGCGCACCGGCTGGATTTCCCGGCGGCCAGTTTCGATACCGTCACCGCGTCGCTGGTGTTCTGCTCGGTGCGCGACCCGGCCCGGGCGCTGCGCGAGGTGCATCGCGTGCTGCGGCCCGGCGGCCGGTTCCTGTTCCACGAACACGTCCGCGGCACCGGCCTGCGCGCCGGCGTCCAGGATGTGCTGACACCGCTGCAACGACGCCTCGCGGACGGCTGCCACGCCAATCGCGACTTCGAAAGCCTGCTCGCGGCAGCGGATTTCGCTATCGAGGACATCGCGCACACCCGGATGCCGACGATGATGCCGACCATCGTGCCCCTCGTCGTCGGCACCGCGCGCCGACGGTGAGCGCTGCGCCTGGTTCGCCTCGTCGTCCACGTCGTCGAATTCGAAACGCAAGGCGTCGACGCAGCGTTCGTATTTGGCGACCAGATCCGCTTCGCTGTCGGCGCCGATGAAGATGTCCGCCAGTTCGTAGCTGTAGCTGTCCTGCGCGGGCATCTTCGACAGCCGGATTCCTTCGGCGGGAACCACTTCGATGGTGACGCCGGGAATGTCGTCCTGGATCCGCTCGATCTCCGCGGACGTGGGAACTCTGGTCACGATCCCGTCGGAGAAACGGCGGCAGTAGCATTTGGCGGCGATGTCGTAGCGGCCCTGTCCCTTCGGCAATCGCGGATCGAGGCCGAGGCCCAGACGCACCATGCAGTGGTGATTGGGCACACCGTCCACGGCGTAGAACATGTCTGCGTGTGACTGCGAATGGCGGGCGTTGATCTCGAGCACCGACACCCGTCCGGTTTCCGGCTCACAGAAGAATTCGATGCTGAACGTCGAATTGTCCAGGCCCATCTGCGTGATCACGAGCTCGGAGATATCGGTCATCCGCGCCACGATCTCGGGCGGCAACTGGGACGGATATTGATGCCGGAGGAAACACGGCGTATCCGGGTAGTCGATCGAATCCAGGGCGCCGTTCACGGTGACCTGGCCGCGATAGACATATCCCTCGGTCGCCGCCTGTACGCCGCTCCAATATTTGTGCTCACACTTGACCACCGCCTCGAGATCGGCACTGGGCAATCCGAACCGCTCACACAACATCGGCACCAGGGCGGTCACCGGGAAATCCCAATAGCCGACAACAGCCGCGACATCCCCGTCGAAGCCCTTCAGTGTGTCCTCCGCTTTGTGCAGCAGGTCCTCGATCGGAATCTCACCCTCCTGGGTTTCCTCGATTCCGAGCAACGGGTGGAATCGGTATCGCTGCGCATCCGGAATCAGTTCGAGGGTGCGCAGATTTCCGTCGTCGAGACCGATCACGAAGATGTCGGCAGTACTCACAAGCTTCCTCTTTTCGAAACATCCCCCGTCGGCGCGTACATCGATTCCCCGGTATCCGTCCGAGGCGCCGGGCGTTGTACGAGCCGCACCAGCTGGCGCATCGCGTGGCGGGCCTCGGGCACATCCGAGAGATGCCACGCGTGGAACATCCCCGGATATTCGAAGTACCCGAGGTCGACACCCTCACGCACGCACCGAGCCCGGAAACGGCGAGCATCGGCCAGCAGGATGTCGCGGGTGCCGATGAACAGACTGAGCCGCCCGGGGGTCGCGGCGGGCGCGTTCAGCGGACTGATCATCGGATCGCGCCGGTCGAGCTCGCCCGCGTACAGGCGACCGGCCTCGGCCAGTCCCGCGACGCCGAGATAGGGATCGCACGGATCGAGAGCCCGGGCCATGGGGTCGGTCATGGTGACATCGAGCCACGGGGAGATCATCACGACCTCCTTGGGCGTCACCGCGTCCGTCGCGCCGAGCTCGCGCGCCAGCACCAGCGCCAGCGCGGCACCAGCGGAATCACCCATGAACACCTTGTTCTCCGAGGCGGTGTGCGCGAAGACCTCGTCGTGTACGGCGCGCACCATCGCCACCGTGTCGTCACCGTGGTGCGCGGGGGCCAGCGGGTAGAGCGGCACGGTGACCGTGCACCCGGTCCGGTCGACCAGGCGGGCCAGAAATTTCCAGTGGTCGTGCTGGATCTGGTGGACGTAGGCGCCGCCGTGCAGGTAGAGCACATGGCGGGAGGTGCCGCCCTCGAGCGGCCGAATGGTGTACACGGGCCGGCCCCGCATGTTCCGGCGCGTCACCCAATAGTGGGTGTGCAATTCGGCCGGCGGGCGGTCCCGGTCGGGCCGCTGGCTCTTGCGGATACTCTCCCGCAGCGCTTGCGGGTCGGCAAAGGTCTTGTCCGCGTGCGTCATTCGCATGCCGGCGATCAGCATGCGGCTGCGCAGGCTCGGTTTCGCGTGATTCACCGGTCCTACCGGTTCCAGGTCACACATGGTCACGGGGAATCACCCTCTTCCAGTTCCGCGAGAACATTCGCTGTTCGCCCTCGAATCCGTCGAGTTCGGCATGGACGTAGAAGTCGGTCGGAGTACAGGTGACGCGGGTCCGGGTCTCGGTGCGGGCCCGCCAGTCGCCGCGCGCGAAACTCATCGACCACGACGTTTCCGCTGTGGCGGAACAGAATTCGTCCGCCTTCCAGCTGTAGCGTTCGTGGACGCGGCGGTCGACGTCGAGATCGTGCTCGTCGAAGCGGATCAGGCCGGCGTCCTTGACGATGTCGAGGGCGGATCGGTAGTCGATCAGATCGCGCGAGACCGTCCACTTCTGCTCCCCCGGCCTGATCCGGGTGGTACGCATCGGCTCGGCGCCTTCGGGTTCCTCGAACGGCCGCAGCGACATCGTCGGATTCGGCGATCGGCCGGATCGGCAGCGTCAGGGCGCTGCCCTCGGTGTACACGGTGACGAGGGCGGGTTCCGGCGGCGGCCACGCCAGCGGCCAGTACGACGTCGACAGCGACAACCGGATCCGGTGACCTGCCGGAAAGGCCTGGGCCACGGCATTGAGCTGCACGGTGACGCGGTAGCGCCGCCCCGGTTCCAGCGGTTCCGGTTCGTCGTGCCCGTCGCGGTGGGTCAGATTGAGCATGCCGTAGGTCACCCGGGTCGCGCGGCCGTCCGGGGCGACGTCGGACAGTCTGGCCGCGATCATCGCCACCGGCTTGTCGGCCGACACCTCCAGCGTCACGGTCGGCGCGCCCAGGATCTCGCAGCGTTCGGTCAGCTCGTCGGTGTCGAACACCAGCGAGCCGCCGTCCTCTTCGCGCTGGTCGTAGGGCAGATCCGGGGGCGCGCTGTAGGACGCCCACTTCACGGCGAACTGCCCCACCGACAGCGGCGACTCGACCGCGAGAGCCGCCGGGGACACCGGCTCGTCCGGGCGCGTGATCCGATGACGGGCCAGCGGGTGCGCCACGGCCCTTACGTGCGGCGAGGGCCACGCGGGCTCACCGACCCAGCGGCCGGGCCGCTGCTCGTACGACGTGGACGGCGGGACACTCTCCTGCATCCACGTCCGCAGCATCGGGCCGGCCATCACATCGTTGTCGATATCGCGGAGCCAGTGGTCCCACCAGCGCACCACCTCCTGCAGGTAGCCGATCGCGGGGCCGGGCTCGCCGAGATGGGGGTATTTGTGCGACCACGGGCCGATCAGGCCCTTGCGCGGAACTTCCAGATTCTCGAGCAGCCGAGTGACGGCGTTCGAATAGCCGTCGGCCCAGCCGCTGGAGGCGAGCACCGGAATCTGGACGTCGGCGTAGTTCTCGCAGACCGACGCGCGTCGCCAATAGTCGTCGCGGCGCTGGTGCTCGAGCCAATTCGCGGCCCAGAGGCTGCAGTTCTCCAGCCGCTCCAGCCACATCTCCCGCCATCGGTCGCCGACCAGCGCGGGATCGGGCGGCAGCGTGCTGTAGGCGAACATCGTCGCGGATTCGGCGATGTTGTCCGACAGCAGGGCGCCGCCCATGTAGTGCATGTCGTCGGCATAGCGATCGTCGGTGAACGAGGAGATCACGATCGCCTCGAGGCCCGCGGGTTTGCGGGCGGCCACCTGCAGCGCGTTGAAACCGCCCCAGGAGATGCCCATCATGCCGAGCCGTCCGTTGCACCACGGTTGCGCTGCCATCCAGGCGAGCACCGCTTCGGCGTCGAGGTGCTCCTGTTCGAGGTACTCGTCGGCGAGCACTCCCTCCGACTCGCCGGTGCCGCGCACGTCGACCCGGACACAGCCGTAGCCGTGGCCGGCGAGATACGGGTGGTGAATCGAATCCCGCACCGCGCTCAGGTCCCGCTTGCGATACGGGATGTATTCGAGGATGCCGGGCACCGGGGCGTCGTCGGAGGCGATCGGCCGCCATATCTTGGCGGCCAGCCGCACCCCGTCCGGCATCGGGATCCACACCTGTTCGTCCACGGTGATCTGCTGCGGCATGGACGTCACCGTCCGCATCAGTCCTCCTCGGTTCATATCTCGGTGGCCGGTTCCCGAAGCGGCGTCTCACCGCCGGCCGCCACCGCCCCCGTCGATTACGCACTTCCGGCGGCTACCCGCTCGCGGCCGCACTACACCGGCAGCGCACCCGTTTCTGCGTTTAGCTCGAAACAACCTCTCGTACAGCACTTTTCGATACGCAGGAGCACGCTCGCGGGCGCTTCGCGCCGACGGTGTGAGCTGAGCTACAGCACTCGCCGAGCCGTGGCCAGTGGGGCGGATGAGCACAGTTTGAATCCTGCGCGGCCCGGCTATGACTGCGCCATCATGAGCTCACTGTCTTCCCCGTTGCTCCTGCTGATCTTCCTGGCCTGCGCCGCGGCCATCTGGATGGCCGGTGTGAAACTCTCCGACGCCACCGACGTGTTGTCGCAGCGCTGGCAGCTCGGCGAGGCGCTCGGCGGGGTCCTGCTGCTGGCGATCGCCACCAATCTGCCCGAAATCGCGATCACCTGCCGTGGCACGAGGCCGGCGACGCGCCCGGCGGCCAGGATCAACCGGCCGGGCACTCCACGGCCACGAAAGCCGATCACGCCACCCGCCGGGGGATCGGCACCGGCCGGACGGCGCTGATCTTCGCCGTGGCCGCCGTGGTCACCCTGGTGGCGGGGGTGTACATCGAGCGCAGCGGTGAGGAACTGTTCGGCCGCTGGGGGATGTCGGGAGTGGTGTTCGGCGCGACGGTGCTGGCCGCCGCGACCTCACTGCCGGAACTGTCGACCGGACTGACCTCCACACGAATGGGCGATTACAAACTCGCCGTCAGCGACATCTTCGGCGGAAACGCGTTCCTGCCCGTCCTGTTCCTGCTCGCGACGCTGCTCTCGGGCTCGTCGGTGCTGCCTCGAGCCCACAACACCGACATCTACCTGACCGCCCTCGGCGGCGTACTCACCCTCGTCTACATGGCCGGGCTGGTGTTTCGCCCGCGTCGCCAATGGTTGCGGATGGGCCCGGATTCGCTGACCGTGCTGATCGTGCACATCATCGGCCTCGTAGGCCTCGCGCTCATCCCGGCCTGACGGCGGCTCGGTGGCGGGGCTCCCCGGATGCCTAGGATCGAGGTGATCCACTTGCCGGAGGATGCGAACAGACAAGGGGTGCGGGTGATTTCAGCACGCGAGATGTGGACGTTGTTCGAGCCGATCCACGCGGTGACCTATTTCGCCCCCGAATGCCGGACCGCATTCGAGCAGGCGGGTCTGCGCGGCTTCTGGCGCGGATACTTCGGCGGTCGCTCGGCGCCGTTCGGGCCGGTCGGACCCGGCGTCGTGACAGCGACCTTCTTCGGCTTCTCCCCCGCCATGGTGGCCCGGGCGCTGCCTGGGGTGTGGGAGCTGGCGACGCCGCAGCGCATCCTCGCGGCCCGCTCCGCCGGCGCCCGCGCGGCGCTGCTGCGGCTCGGCGGGAGCGACGACGAGTACGCCGAGGCGGCCGGACTGGCCCAGCGGGCCGCCACAGCGGTCGAGCTCGAAGGGAAACCGCTTGCCGCCGCCAATGCCGACCTGGCCTGGCCCGAGGATCCGCTGTCGATCCTGTGGCAGGCCTGCACGGTGCTGCGCGAGCATCGGGGTGACGGCCATGTCGCGGCGCTGACGACCGCCGGACTGACCGGATGTCAGAGTCTGGCCTGGCGCGCCGCCACCGATTCCGGGCGCGACGTTCTGCAACCGGCTCGCGGCTGGGACGACGAGCAGTGGGATCGCGCGCTCGCGGGCCTCACCGAGCGAGGCTGGCTCGACACCGACGGACGGCCGACCGCGTCGGGTCGCGCGGAATTCGACGAGATCGAAAGGCGCACAGATGTTTTGGCCGCACGCCCCTGGCGCGAGGTCGGGTCCGCGTCGACCGAACGCCTCGCCGAGCTGATGCGACCGCTGGCCCGCGCCGCACATACCGCGATGCCCGAGCGCACCCCCATCGGCACCCTCCCCCGCCCCTGAGCGGGATCGCACGCCCTGAATCGATCTCGCCACCGACGAAATGGTGGCTTTCCTCCCACCGCGGTGGCGCAGCCCCTCCGGTAGCGCGAGTAGGGATCTCCGTTCGCCGAAGAAACTGACCAACGTCCCACGCATCGGAGCCTTCGGCACGATTCGGCGCAGCCGTCGAACGCGGATAGTGGCCGTATACGAACCGATGTGCAAGAGGTATTCGATGGTGTTTCGTGATCGCGTCGACGCGGGCAGCCGGCTCGCGACGCGTCTGATCGCCCTGCGTGACACCGATGTCGTCGTCCTGGCCCTGCCGCGCGGCGGAGTACCGGTCGCCTTCGAAGTGGCACGGGCATTGCGCGCACCGCTGGATGTCCTGGTGATCCGCAAGCTGGGCGTCCCCTATCAGCCCGAACTCGCCTTCGGCGCGGTCGGTGAGGACGACACCCGCGTACTCAACACGCTGGTCGTGCGCCGCACCGGGCTGTCCGAGGACGACATCGACGCGGTACAGCAGCGCGAACGCACGGAACTGGCGCGTCGGGTGGACATATACCGGCAGGGGCGCGCCGGACCGTCGCTGCGTGGCCGGACCGTGGTGCTGGTCGACGACGGCATCGCGACGGGGGCCACCGCCCGCGCCGCCTGCCGCGTGGCCCGTGCCCGCGGCGCCGCCCGTATCGTCCTGGCCACTCCCGTCGCCGCACGGGAGGCACTGGCGTCGCTGCGGCCGGAAGCCGACGACATCGTCTGCCTGAAAACGCCACTGCTCTTCGACGCGGTCGGCCAGTGGTACCGGCACTTCGGACAGACCAGCGACGACGAAGTCGTCGATCTGCTCGCCCGGGCGGCCCTCGCCGCCCGCGAACGGCCCCGAGTGGCCGAGTCCGGCGATCCGCCGCTGGTCGACGACGACGTCACCATCACCGTCGGGGAAGCCGAACTGAACGGCCACCTGATGGTTCCGGAAGCCGCGACGGGCATGGTCGTCTTCGCCCACGGCAGCGGCAGCAGCAGGCACAGTCCACGCAACCGATTCGTCGCCACCTCTCTGCAGCGGGCCGGACTCGGAACGCTGCTGTTCGACCTGCTCACCCCCGCCGAAGAGTTCGAGCGCGCCAACGCCTTCGCCATCGGTCTGCTGGCGAATCGGCTGGCAGGTGTCACGCGGTGGCTCGCCGGGATGCACTACGCCGACGGCCTCCCGATCGGGTACTTCGGCGCCAGCACCGGGGCCGCGGCCGCGCTGCGGGCGGCCGCCGATCCGGAACTGAAGATCGCCGCCGTCGTCTCCCGCGGCGGCCGGCCCGACCTCGCCGACCTCTTCCTGACCGCCGTGCGAGCGCCGACCCTGTTGATCGTGGGTGGAAACGACCCGGCGGTGATCGAACTGAACCGGTTCGCCCAGCGAGCGATGGCGTGCGAGACACGCATCGAGATCGTGCCCGGCGCCACCCATCTGTTCGCCGAGCCCGGCGCGCTGGCAGCCGTGGCCGACCTTGCCCGCGACTGGTTCCGGACCCATTTCCGCGCGTCGACGACCGGCCGCGCACGGCCATGACCGGACGTTCCGCCGCACCGTCCGCCCCTCCCCGAAGTCCTTGACAGTCCCCGGGTTTCCGGCGTCTCCTGCGCGACCGGCATCGAACACATCGACACACCACGGGCCGCATGGTCCGCATTCCGGTGACTTTGGTCCATCACGAATTCCGCGGTCATCGGCGACGCTGGTACCGATGGAGACCAACGATCCCTTCGCCGCGCTCGCCGAGACGCATTCGGCGGTGGTGGTGCTGTTCGGCGACCGGGCCTACAAGATCAAGAAACCGGTACGGACCGACTTTCTCGACTTCTCCACGCGGGCCGCGCGCGAAGCCGCGTGCCGCCGCGAACTCGAGCTCAATCGGCGGTTCGCTCCCGATGTGTACCTCGGCATCGGGCACCTGTCCGATCCGACGCGGGATGCGGACGAACCGGTGCTGCTGATGCGCCGGCTCCCCGATGCCGCCCGGTTGTCGCGCCGCCTCGACGATCCGGCCGTCGCCCGCGACATCCTGTCGGTACTGGTGCGCGATGTGGCCGCCTGGCACGACCGGGCGCCGACCGGGCCGGCGATCGATCGCGCGGCGACGGTGCCGGCGGTTCGGGAGCGCTGGACGTCGTTGCTGTCCGGGATGACCCATCCCCCGATCGAACCGGCTGCGGTGCGGGAGCTGACCGAACTGGCGATGCGCTACCTCGACGGACGGAAGGCGCTGTTCGACAAGCGCATCACCACCGGGCGCATCGTCGACGGCCACGGCGATCTGCGCGCCGACGACATCTTCGTCACCGACGACGGCGTGCGGGTCATCGACTGCCTCGACTTCGACGACGAACTCCGCCACGTCGATCGGCTCGACGACATCTGCTTTCTGGCCATGGATCTGGAACGCCTCGGGTACCCGGACCTCGGCCGTGCCGTCGTGGAGGACTATCTCCGAGCGACCGGCGACCCGGCGCCGGACTCGTTGTACCACCACTACATCGCCTATCGCGCGGCGGTGCGCGCGAAGGTCGACTGCGTGCGGTACGAGCAGGGGGAACGGCGAGCGGCGGCGGGTGCGGTGCGGCACGTCGAGGTCGCCCTGCGACACCTCGCCGCCGGCGCGGTGCGCCTCGTGCTGGTCGGTGGCCTACCGGGCACCGGCAAGTCGACGATCGCCCGCCGCCTGGCCGCAGCGACCGGCGCGATCCTGTTGTCCAGCGACCACATTCGCGCCGTCGCGCGCGCCGAAGGCGTCCTGGACGGCGCGACCGGCGAATACGACCACGGCGCCTACACCCCCGCCGCGCGCGACCACGTCTACACGGTGATGTGCGCCGAGGCGCAGACCCTGCTCGCCGCCGGCCGCTCGGTCGTTCTGGACGCCAGCTGGATCGACGATACGCAACGACGGCGCGCAGCTCGGCTCGCCACCGACACCTGCGCCGATCTCATCGAACTCTGTTGTAGCGCACCGGCATCCGTGGCCGCCGCGCGCATCGCGGCGCGCACCGGATCAGAATCCGACGCCACACCCACCGTCGCGGCCGCCATGGCCGCGGATCGCGACCCGTGGCCCGGTGCGGTGGTACTGGACACCACCGCACCGGTCGACGAGACCACCGAGGCCGCGCTGCGCAGCTATCGGCGGACGAGCGAACGGGAGCCCTCATGACCGCGGAGCCGACCGTCGACCTCACCGACGTCACCTATCGCCGCCTCACCCCCGCCGACAGCGACGCGGTCCGGGACCTGCACGCGACGCTGACCCACCGCGACGGCTACTACCGCTTCTTCGGCGCGCGGCCGAAACACCTCGAACAGCTGGCCGCCGCCATGTCCATGAACGACCCGAAGCACTGCGCTTTCGGCGCGTTCACCGAGAATCGTCTGATCGGCGTGGCGAACTACGTCGTGCTGCCCGACACCGACTGCGCCGAGGTGGCCATGGTCGTGGCCCACGAGGACCAGCAGTCCGGTATCGGCACCGCGCTGCTGACGCGCCTGGCAGAGGACGCCCGACGGCACGGCATCGGCCGGCTCGCGGGCGACATCATGGCCACGAATTCGAAGATGATGCAATTGCTGATGGACATCGACCTGCCGATGTCGGCCCATCGCGACGACGACGTCGTCCACGTCGTCCTGCGGCTCGGAAAACAATAGGCGGCCGGGTGGTCACCCCATTTCGGCTACCGGCGCCGCGGCCCGCGTCTGCTCCTCGTACAGCTGCTCGATCCGGGAGCGCAGCCCGGGCGCGGTTCCCGAGGTGGTCAGGGCAGCGGTCGCCGCGGCGATACCCAATCGAATCGCGTCGTCGAGCCCGTAGCCCCGCGCCGAGCCGACGGCGATACCGCCGACCATCGCGTCCCCCGCGCCGATCCCGCTGCGCACCGGCACCGGTATCGGGGCAAACCAATGCGATCGCTCGGCGGTGACCGCCAAAACCCCCTCGGCGCCGAGCGAGACGACGACGACCTCGGCGACCGAGGCGTTCACGAGTTCGCGCGCCGCGGCGACCTGTGCGTCGCGATCGGGCAGCGCACGACCGACCAGCTGCGCGAGCTCCCGCACGCTCGGCTTGATCAGGAAGACTCCGCGCCGGATCGCCCGCAGCGCGGCGCCAGAGGTGTCGAGGATCATCGGAACACCCTGTGCCGCAGCTACATCGGCGAGGATCTGATAGAAATCGGATTCGACCCCGGGCGGGAGGCTGCCGCTGGCGACCACGTAATCCGCTCCGGGCGCGTAGTGCTCCACCGCTGCCAGGCAGCGGTGCTGTTCGGCCGGTGTCAGCCGCGGGCCCGGGAAGACGAACCGGTACTGCTCCCCGGTGTCGTCGGCGAACACGGCCACATTCTCCCGGCTCGGCTCGGCGGTCGCCACGGCATGGGAGGGGACACCCGCCGCGCGCACCAATTGCTCGAGGAAGACACCGGTGTGCCCGCCCGCGGGATAGATCGCGGTGACGGGCTCACCGAGCGCCGCCACCGTGCGAGCCACATTGATACCGCCGCCGCCCGGGTCGAATCGCGGTGCGCTGCATCGCATCTTGTCGGTCGGCAGGACCCGGTCCGTGCGGGCGGCACTATCGATCGCGGGATTCATCGTGAGCGTGACGATCGGCATACGATCCATCTCACGGGATCGGCGGACCGCCGAGTAGGGCATTCCGGTCGGCCACGGTGGTGACCGAAGTCCCGTGTCCCGCGCGAGCGCTGCTCCTACAGTCGAAGACGAGCGACGTCACCAACCCGGCCGCTGCCGGAGGGAGGCATCATGGTCCGCAGCACCGCACGACGGCCCGGCTGATCGACCGTGCTCGACTCCGTCTCCCCGGATACCGACCACGCGGCCGAGGTGCCCGCTCGGGTCGAAGCCACCGAACCGCTGGACCTGCTGCTGCGGGATCTGCGCAGCTCCCGCGACGGCCTGTCCACCCGTGAGGCGCAACGCCGCCTGATTCACGCGGGGCCCAACACACTGCGGCGCCGGGGCACCCGGCAATGGCCGCGACAACTGTTGCGCCAGTTCACCCACCCACTCGCGCTGCTGCTGTGGGCCGCGGCGGCGCTGGCGTTCTCCGTCGGCATCGAAGCGGTGGCGATCGCGATTCTGTCGGTGATCGTGCTCAACGCCGTCTTCGCCTTCGTTCAGGAACGCCACGCCGAACATGCCGTCGAGGCGTTGGCCGCATTCATTCCGTTGCACGCCACCGTTGTTCGCGACGGGTCGCGCCGGAGCGTCGACACCGCCGACCTGGTGCCGGGCGATGTGCTGATCGTCTCCGAAGGGGACAAGATCTCGGCCGATGCCCGCCTGCTCGACGGCACGGTCGAAGTGGATATGTCGGCGCTGACCGGTGAATCGGTGCCGGTCCACCGCGGCGCCGGGCCGGTCGATTCCACCGTGCCGTTACTGCAGGCCACCGACGTGATCTTCAGCGGCACGGCATGCACCCAGGGCGAAGCGTCCGCGGTCGTGTTCGCCACCGGTATGCGCACCGAACTGGGCCGGATCGCCTCGCTGTCGGAGCGGGTGCGCACCGAGGAGAGTCCGCTCGAACATCAGGTGCGGCGGGTGGCGTGGCTGATCGCGGCGATTTCGGTCCTGCTCGGCGCAGCGTTCATTCCGCTCGCGATCTTCGGGGCCGGGCTGCCGTTCCTCGACGCGGTGATCTTCGCCGTCGGGCTGCTGGTCGGCAACGTGCCCGAGGGTCTGCTGCCGGTGATCACCCTGGCCCTGGCCATCGGGGTGCGTCAGCTGGCGGCTCGCGGCGCGGTGGTCAAACGGCTGTCGGCGGTCGAGACGCTGGGATCCACGGACGTCATCTGCACCGACAAGACCGGAACCCTGACCGAGAACCGGATGCGGGTGATCACCGTCGCCACCACCGCCGGTGACACCGACCCCTTCGCCGCCGCCGCGGCAGTGGAACCGGTGCGCCGGGCGGCACGGGCGATGGCACTCTGTAACAATGCCCATCCGTCGCCGAGCGGCGGGCTCGCCGGCGATGCGACCGATATCGCCGTCCTCGCCGCGGCGGCGGCCCTCGGTCCGGCGGCCGCGGATGGACATCGCTTGCGGCAGTTCGCCTTCGACTCGGTGCGCAAACGCATGTCCACCCTCGACGACGCCCGCGGTGTGCACACCGTCCACGTGAAGGGGGCGCCGGAGACCGTCGTCCCGCTGTGCACGGCGGAGGTGGCGCCGGACGGAACCAGCCGCCCGCTGACCGAGCGGCGGCGCGCCGACGTTCTCGCGACCGTCGACGCGCGGGCTCACGACGGGTACCGGATGCTCGCCGTCGCCGACCGGCCGCTACCCACGGGCCGCCCGGATCCAGCGACACCCGCCGCGGCGGAATCCGATCTCACCCTGCTGGCGGTCGTCAGCATCGTCGATCCGCCACGCCGGGAGGTCCCCGAGGCCGTCGCCCGCTGCCGCACCGCGGGAATCCGGATCGTCGTCATCACCGGCGATC
This sequence comes from Nocardia violaceofusca NBRC 14427, assembly GCF_963869435.1. Taxonomy (NCBI): domain Bacteria; kingdom Bacillati; phylum Actinomycetota; class Actinomycetes; order Mycobacteriales; family Nocardiaceae; genus Nocardia; species Nocardia violaceofusca. Next base: position 253,192 of record NZ_CAWMPM010000001.1, on the reverse strand, counting down.
ACGGGGCGACCGCCGCCGCCGTCGCCCGCCAGGTCGGCATCGTGCACGGCACCCCGAGCATCGTCACAGGACCCGAACTGGACGCCATGAGCGAGGCCCAGCTGGACGAACTTCTCGCCGGTGCCGACGAGGTGATCTTCGCCCGGTCCTCCCCCGAGGCCAAACTGCGCATCGCCGACGCCTTACGCGAGACCGGACACGTGGTGGCCATGACCGGCGACGGCGCCAACGACGCACCCGCCCTGCGGCGCGCGGACATCGGAATCGCCATGGGCCGCAGCGGAACCGACGTCGCCCGCGAGGCGTCGACGATGGTGCTCACCGACGACGACTTCGCCACCATCGCCGCGGCGGTCGAGTCCGGACGCCGGGTCTACGACAACATCCGCAAGTTCATCTTCTACATCTTCGCCCACGCCACTCCCGAGGTGCTGCCGTTCCTGGTGTTCGCGCTGTCCGGCGGCGCGGTGCCCGTTCCGCTGACGGTGCCGTTGCTGCTCACCTTCGACGTGGGCACCGAAACGCTTCCCGCCCTCGCGTTGGGCCGCGAACGCGCCGAGCCCGGCATCATGCGCCGACCGCCGCGACCCCGCGGCGAACCGGTGATCCGGCGCCGGATGTTGTTGCGTGCCTGGCTGTTTCTGGGACTCGTGTGCGCCCTGCTGGCCCTGGCCGGATTCTTCGCCGTCCTGCTCTCGGCGGGCTGGCATCCGGGCGATCCCACCGGGCTCGGAACCGCGCTGCATCATGCCTACCGGCAGGGCGTGACGACGCTGTTCGTCGGTATGGTCGCGGGCCAGATCGGCACTGCCTTCGCGGCCCGCACCGAACGCGCGTCGCTGCGGTCGATCGGAGTGTTCTCGAATCCGATGCTGTTATGGGGCATCGGTTTCGAGCTGGCGCTGACCGCCGCGGTGGTCTATGTGCCGCCGCTGCAGGACGTCCTCGGGACCGCCGCACTCGCGCCCTGGATGATCGCGTTCGTCGTCCCGTTCCCGTTCATCGTGTGGGGGTGCGACGAGGTGTATCGGTGGGTGTTGCGCCGCCGAGGTGCCTGAGTTGTCGCGCGCTTGCCCTGTCGAGGGATGTGCGGCGAGTTCAGGCGGTGGCGCGAGCGCGAGCCAGCAGTGTCTCGATCTCGTCGGTGACCGCCGCCGGGATCAGCTCGATATCGGGGGTGGTGTCGTAGTCGCCGGTGATGCCGAAGGTGAACTGACCGGCGTAGCTCAGCATCGCGACCGTGGTGCGCAGCCGCATGGCTACCGGGATGCCGGGCCAGACCTGCTCGACCTCGCCGCCCGCGATGCTCAGCCGGTGACGAGGTCCCGGGACGTTGGTCGCCAGCGCGCTGATGCCGCGTTGCGGGAAGCGGGTGGCCAGCCGGAACGCCCACGCCGCCATACCCGCGGGAAGCCGGCCGGCCAGCGTCAGCAGCGACGCCTCCGCCTCCGCCTCGCCACGCGCCCGATGGCGGGCGATGCGCTCGTGCACCGTCTGCAGGCGGTGTACCGGATCGGCGACATCGACCGGCAAGGCGGCGATGACGACCGAAACCCGGTTGTCCATCGCGTATTTCGCCTCGGCCGAGCGCATCGAGACCGGTATCACGATCCGCACCGAATCCGCCTGCGGTTCTTCGCCCCGCGCGCTCAGCAGGCGTCGATACGCCCCGGCCAGGGCGGACACCGCGACGTCGTTGACCGTCGCGTCGAACGCGGCACCGATCTCGTGCAGCTGCGCCAGCGAGGTCCGCGCCACCGCATACCGGCGCCGGCGGCCCAGCGGGCCGTTGAGCGATGACGTCGAGGTGGGGACCACGGTATCGCGCAGTACCGGAACCAGCGTGCGTGCCGTGCTGACGGCGAAACGGGAAGCGGTGTACGGCAATCGGATCACGGTCCGCGCCGTGGCCCGCAGACTCACGGTGGTGTCCGGCGGCGGCACCGGCAGCTCGGACGGGGACTCCGGCTCCTCGTCGCAGAGACCTTCGAAGACCGTGATGCCGGCGATCCCGTCGACCATGCTGTGGTGCGCCTTGACGATCACCGCCCACCGGTCCCCGGCGAGATTGTCGACCACGACGACCTGCCAGAGCGGATGTTCGCGATCGAGGCGGCGGGCGAGCTCCTCCCCCACCAGCTCGCGCAGGGCCCCCTCGTCGCGGGGGCCGGGCAGCGCCGCCCACCGGACGTGGCGTGACAACCGAAAATCCGGGTCGTCCTCCCAGCTCGGCGCCGTGATGTCCAGCGGTGTGCGCCGCATCCGCTGACGCAGACGCTCGTTCCGGCCCAGCGCCCGGGTCACGGTCTCCTCGAACCGTTCCCGGCTGGGCACCGGACCGGCGACGATCGCGATCGCGGCGATGGCGATGTTGACGTGGCGGTCGCTGTCTTCCAGCTCCATGAAACCCGTGTCCAGCGGTCCGAATTCGCTCATGGTGGTGGCCCGTTCCGAAACATGCCGGCGATCTGCCGAGCTGGTGGGTTCAGTCTCGCGCGCTCCGCCGCGTCACCGGCAGATGCGAAGGTAGCCGCCGCGAGTGACGAAAGGCGACACCCCGCGGGCAGTGCTGCTCTGGCGAGAACAACCGGTGGCGCGAGCGCGTCACGGGTGCGGATGGACGACCAGGACCGGGCACCAGGCGTGCTGCACCAGGGCATGGGACGTGGAGCCGACCAGCGCGCCGAGCACCGCGCCCCGGCCGCGACTCCCGACCACCAGCAGTTGCGCGGATTTCGACGACTCCAGCAGCACCGCACCGGGATCGGCCAGCGACACCCGACGCGTCACGGCGACCTCCGGATACTTCTCCTGCCAGCCGGCCAGCCGTTCGGCCAGCACGGCACGTTCGCGCACCTCGACCTCGCGAGCCGAATACAGAATGTGCGGATCATCGGCGAACTGCCCGTAGTAGACGTCGTGGCATACGTGCACGGCGACGAGTTCGGCCCCGCGCTCGGCGGCTTCCTCGAAGGCGGCGCCGATGGCCGCCTCGCTGACCGGCCCGCCGTCGACGCCGACCACGACGGGGCCCTCGGTGTGTACGCGGCCCTTCTCGTGCGGATCGGTCCGTACCACCAGCACCGGCCCGGCCGCATGGGCGGCCACTGCCGACATCGTCGACCCGAAGTGGCCGGGCAGCCGGTGCGTGCCGTGGGCCGCGAGCACCACCGCGTAGGCCGACACACTGGCGTTCACCAGCGCCCTGGCGGGATCACGGTCGACGACCTCGGTCGAGATCCGCAGCCCCGGCAGTACTGCCCGGACGCGCTGCGCCGATCGTTCGACCAGCGCCGCACCGCGCTCACGAGCTGCGGAAAGCATGGCGGCCGCCGGCGAATCGAGCGAGCCGATACCGAGCTGAATCCGGTTCAGGTCCAGCGCGTGCACGATGCGCAGTTCCCGTCCGCGCTGCGCCGCCATTCCCGCGGCCCAGTCCACCGCGAGATCGGCGTGCCCGGAACCGTCGACACCGACCACGACGGCCGCCGCGGCGGAATGCCGGATGTCGGAGGCTGGATCGGGGGTCATGGCGCCCTCCTTCCGTGCGACGACCCGCGAGGTGCTCGGCCGTTGTTCTCAACGGTAGAGACGAGGGCCGATGCCGCGATGCGGCCGAAAGTCCTCATCCGACGAATCTCGCCACGCGGTTGTGGTCGACTCCTGTCGATGCGGCGGCCGCTCAGCCGGGAACGTTGCGCGCGAGTTCGTCCAGCCAGGCCGCGGCGGGAGCGTCGCTCGGCGCCCGCCAGTCCCCGCGCGGCGACAGCGATCCGCCGGACCCGACCTTGGGCGCATTCGGCAGGGTCGATCGTTTGAACTGGCTGGTCTGCACGAAGCGGCGCAGGAATTCGGCCAGCCAGTGCTTGATGGTCGCGAGGTCGTATTCGTGACGCTGATCCTCGGGGATCAGGTCGGGCCAGCCGCCGCGGGTGCGGTCACTCCAAGCGTGTTCGGCGAGGTAGGCGATGCGGCTGGGCCGGAATCCGAACCGCAGCAGGTGGTAGAGGTGGAAGTCCTGCAATTCGTACGGGCCCACGGTGGCCTCGGAACTCTGCAGCGCCGCGCCGGGCACCAGCTCCGGTGAGATCTCGGTCTCCAGGACCGAATGCAACACAGCGCTCGCCTCCGGACCGAGCTCACCGCGGTCGGCGGTCCAGGCGATCAGATATTTGATCAGCGTCTTGGGCACCGAGGCGTTCACGCTGTAGTGCGCCATATGGTCGCCGACGCCGAAAGTGCACCAGCCCAAGGCCAATTCGCTCAGGTCGCCGGTCCCGACGACCATGCCGTGGTGCATGTTCGCGAGCCGGAACAGATGCGAGGTGCGCTCCCCGGCCTGCACGTTCTCGTAGGTGGTGTCGTAGACGGGCGCCCCGTCGGCCGCTGGATGACCCAGATCGCGCAGCATCTGCGTCGCCGAGGGCCGGATGTCGATCTCACCGGCGGTCGCTCCGACGGCGCGCATCAGCCGGCGCGCGTTCTCCAGCGTCCGCGTGCTCGTGGCGAAGCCGGGCATGGTGTAGGCGAGCACCTGCGACCGCGGCAGACCCAGCCGATCCATGGTCTGCGCCGCGACGATCAGCGCGAGCGTGGAATCGAGGCCGCCGGACACGCCGATCACGAGGTGCTGGGATCCGGTCGCGGCCAGCCGCGTGGCGAGCCCGGCGACCTGGATGTGATGGACCTCGGCACAGCGCCGATTGCGGCTGCCGGGATCGGCCGGGACGTAGGGAAAGCGCGGGATCTCGCGCCGCAGTGGTGGTGCGCCGGCCGGGATCGGCGCCTCGAACTCGAGCCGCCGGAACCGGGTGACCCGCTCGTGATGGTCGTGGGCGTTGTCGGTGAAGCTGTTGAGCCGCAGCCGATCCGCGGCCAGCCGCTGCAGATCGATATCGGCGGTGACCAGTTGCGGGTCAGCGGCGAAGCGATCGCTTTCGGCGAGCAGGGTGCCGTTCTCGCAGATCAGGGCCTGACCGTCCCACGCCATATCCGTGGTGGACTCGCCCTGTCCGGCCGCGGTGTACAGATAGGCCGCGATGTTGCGCGCCGAGGTCGACACACACAGTTGCCTGCGGTAGTCCGCCTTGCCGACGACGATATTGCTCGCCGACAGATTCGCCAGCACGGTCGCGCCCGCCAGCGCGGCGAAGACATTGGGCGGTAACGGAACCCACGCGTCCTGGCAGATCTCCACCGCCAGCACGAAGCCGGGCAGGTTCACCGCCTCGAACAGCAGCTCGGCGCCGAAGGGCACCCGCTGGCCGGCAACGGTGGTGTGGTCGTCGACGGCGTCGCGAGCCGCGGAGAACTGCCGCTTCTCGTAGAACTCCTGGAAATTCGGCAGGTAGCTCTTCGGCACGACCCCCAGGACGCGGCCGCGGTCGATGATCAACGCGCAGTTGAACAGTCGCTCCCGCACCCGCAGCGGAGCCCCGACGACCAGCACACTGTCGATGTCCGCGCTCTCGGCGACCACGCGGTCGACGGCCGCGCGCACCGCGTCGTCGAGCGCATCCTGGTGGAACAGGTCCTCGGCGGAGTAGCCGGAGAGGCCGAGTTCCGGAAACAGCGTGAGCACCACGGAATCGGCGGCGGCCTGCCGCGCGAGCAGCAGTGTCTGCTCGGCGTTGTACTCGGGATCGGCCACCCGCACCGACGGCACGGCGACGCCGACACGCACGAACCCGTGCCGATACAGCGATCCGAACGGCAATTCGCGCGCCACGGCGGCTCCCTGGGATTCGACGGTCGGCCTGCCGGCGCCGGACCGGTTAGTGATCGAGTGTCCGCATGCGACGGGTGTACTCCTCGTCGTCTATCTCACCACGGGCGAAGCGTTCGGCGAGGATCTGCTGCGGGGACGGTCCGGGGCGGCCGCGGTCGGAGGCGACGGTCTCGGGCCGGGCGAGGTAGCGCAGTACGGCCACGATCGCCACCACGACCAGCACCCAGAAGATCACCATGCCCGCGAACATCAAGCCGTAACCCCAGCCGCTGACGCCGTTTCCGTACCACATCATCATCGCGGTACTTCCTCACTTTCTGCCCGCATCCGGCGGTCACATCGGCATCTGCATCATCGGGCACATCCCCATCTGGTGCAGCCACATCATCACGGCGTGCATTGCTTGCATCATCGGCGATTGCATGTCCATCTCGAGCATCTCCTCCGCGCGGGTCCGTTTCCGCGTTCGCGATCCAGCGTGATCGGCGCGACCGGCCGGTGGCAGGGGCGAAAGACCTCACCGACCGGCCGACGGTCCCCACGCCGGAACGTCCGGCCCCGGCCCGGATGTGCTCGGCGTCCACGAGGGACATTGGTCCCGGGACGCCGGGAATCTCGCCCCTCCCCCAGGGCTCGGCACCGGCACAGACTGGCGGTAGGCGGGCCGATCGCCGGGTCGACGCATCGGCGCGCCGCGGCGCGTTGCCCGGCCGGGCACGCGACGACCCGAAATGTTCCGTGGGCCGGTGCGACGACACCGGGAGCGAGGTGGCCGGATGTTGCACGAGACAATTCCTTTGGGCCGGGTCGCGGGTATCCGTGTCGGCGCGCACTGGTCGGTGCTGGTCACCGTTGCGCTGTTCGTCTGGATGCTCGGCGTGCAATTGCGCGGCAGCGGCAGCCCGGCCTTCACCTGGTCCGTCGCCGCGCTCGCCGCGGTGACCCTGTTCGCCTCCCTGACCGCGCACGAACTGGCCCATTCGATCGTCGCCCGGCGGCACGGGGTGCGGGTCGAGCGCATCGTGCTCTGGCTGCTGGGCGGGGCGTCCGAACTCGGCGACGAACCGCCCGACGCGCGCAGCGATTTCCGGATCGCGATCGCCGGTCCGGCGACGAGTCTGGCGCTGGGCGGATTGTTCGCCGTCGTCGCGGTGGCCGTGGACAGCGGACGGCCCAGCAGCGCCGCCACCGCGGCGCTCGCCTGGCTCGCGGCCACGAATATCGTTCTGGGACTGTTCAATCTGCTGCCCGGCGCGCCGCTCGACGGCGGCCGGGTCGTGCGGGCCCTCGTCTGGTGGCGTACCGGCGACCGGTTGCGTGCCACCACCGTGGCCGCGCGCGGCGGCCGGGTGCTCGGCACCGCCCTCGTCGTAGTCGGCGCCGTCGACATCATCGTGCTCCGGCAGTTCGGCGGGTTGTGGCTGATGCTGCTGGGATGGTTCCTGCAGACCGCCGCCAACCGCGAACTCGCCGCTGCGGGCCTGCGGCATCGGCTGGGAGACACCAGAGTTCGCGACATCATGACCGAGAATCCGATGGCGGTGCCGGCCGAGTGGACGATTATCCAGCTACTGAACTCGAGCGCACCGCAGACCGGCCATCGCGTGTTCCCCGTCGTCGACGCGCTCGGCCACCCGATCGGCGTGGTCGCGTGGTCGGATCTCACCGCGACCGCCGTCCCGGCGCGCGAGACGACCCTGGTGCGTTCGGTCGCCCGGCCGCTGCGCGCGGTCGCGATCGTCGGGCGCGACGATCTTCTCGCCGATGTCGCCACCCGAGTCGTTCTGCGGCCCAAACTCGATGCGGTCGCGGTGGTCGACAGGTTCGGCCGGCTCACCGGTCTGATCACCGCCACCGACCTGGTCACCGCCTGCGATCGCTCGGCTCTCGGGCTGCCTGTCGGCCGCCCCGCCCACCAGGGGACGGCTCCGGACTCGCAATAGCCGATCCCTGTCCACCGAAGAATCCAGCCGTGCCCCCGTCCCGCGTGAATCCCGGCAGCCGACCTCCCACTACCCCGGTGGTCTCTGATCCGCAGTGGTGGGCGTTCCGCTCACCGGATCGAGGACCTTCGGCCATGGTCCCGGCGGGCGGGACGCGCGAGTCTGGCATCGAGACCCTTTTCAGCAGATCGGAGCCGTGATGGGCGACTATGTGGCAAGTCTGAACGATATTCGGCTGACCGATGCCGGCCAGGTGGGCGGCAAGGGGGCCAATCTCGGTGAGATGGTCGCGGCGAAACTTCCGGTGCCGCCGGGATTCGTGATCCTGCGATCGACCTACGAGACGGCCGTCGCCGCCGGGCCGCACGGGCCCGAGATCGACTCCCTGCATGCCGAGGCACTGCGCAGCGCCGTCGCCGCGGACGACGTGGGCCGCGCGCAGCTCGACCTGTTGTGTTCCCGCATGCGCGACCTGGTGCACGAGACCCGGCTCGACGGGGCGATCGAGGAGGCGATCGTGAACGGGTACCACCGGCTCGGCGACCGGGTACGCGTCGCGGTGCGGTCCTCGGCGGTCGGCGAGGACAGCGCCGATGCCTCCTTCGCCGGAATGAACTTGTCGCGCACCAATATTCGTGGCGACGCCGAGCTTCTCGACGCGGTCCGGCAATGCTGGGCGTCCCTGTTCACTCCGCGCGTTCTCACCTACCGTGCCCGCCGCGGCATGGACCGGCGGCCGGAGATGGCGGTGGTCGTGCAGCAGATGGTGACGGTCCGGTGCGCGGGCGTGGCGTTCACCGCCGACCCGACCACCGGCAGGCGGGACCGGGTCGTCATCGACGCCGCGCGCGGACAGGGTGAAGTGGTCGTATCCGGCGCGGTCGAGCCCGACACCTACGTCTTCGCCGCGGACGGCCCGACGCTGACCGAATCCCGCAGGGGTGCACAGCGTTTCGCTATCTTCGCCGACGAGGACGGTGACCGCCGCGTCGACCTCCCGGACGACGAATCGCATCGGCCGGTGCTGACCACCGACGAGGCCACCGCGGTCGCGCGCCTCGCGCTCGAAGTCCAGCGGCACTACGGCCGCCCCCAGGACGTCGAGTGGGCCTTCGACGACCAGCGGCTGTGGCTGGTGCAGGCGCGGCCGATCACCACTCTGCCCGACGAAACACTCTCGGCGGCAACGGAAGAGACGCCTGCGGCCGTCTTGCTGCAGGGCTTGCCGGCCGCCCCCGGACGAGCCCGCGGCGCGGTGCGCATCCTGCGTTCACCCGCCGAGGGATCGGCGCTGCGCGACGGGGAGATCCTGGTCGCGCCGATGACCAACCCGGACTGGCTGCCGACGATTGCGCGGGCGGCGGCCTTGGTCACCGACAGCGGCGGCATGACCTGTCACGCCGCGATCGTGGCCCGCGAACTGGGTATCCCCTGCATCGTCGGCGCGCGGACCGCCACCACATCCCTGCACGACGGCCAGCGCATCGTCGTGGACGCGAAGGCCGGCCGGATTCGCGCGGACAGCCCGGAAGAGCGGGCTGCCGAGGCGGCAACCGCGTCCGCTCCTGCCGCGACCGCCACCATGCCGCCGGCGGCCCCGGTCACCGAGACCACCGGAACGAAGATCTATGTCAACCTCGCCCTGCCCGAAATCGCCGAGCGCGTCGCCGATTCCGACGTCGACGGCGTCGGCCTGCTGCGCGCCGAAACCCTCTTGACGCGCGCGCTGGGCGGCCGCCATCCCCGCGCGGTGATCGCGGCGGGCGACGAGAACGAATTCGTCGCCACCCTGGCCGAATCCCTGCGCCGCATCGCCGTGGCCTTCGCCCCGCGCCCGGTCGTCTACCGCGCAACGGATTTGCGCAGCAACGAATTTCGCACCCTCACCGGCGGTGAGGGTTTCGAGCCGAACGAACGCAACCCGATGATCGGGTATCGCGGCTGCTACCGCTACGTCCACGAACCGGATGTGTTCCGGCTGGAACTGGCGGCGCTGGCACGCGTGCGCGAATACACGCCGAATCTGCATCTGATGATCCCGTTCGTGCGCACCCGCTGGGAACTGGCCGCCTGCCTGGAACTGGTGGACGCCTCGCCGCTGGGCCACGACCGGGGTATGCACCGGTGGATCATGGCGGAGGTACCGTCGGTCGTGCACTGGCTGCCCGAGTACGTGCGGCTCGGAATCGACGGGGTGTCGATCGGGAGCAACGATCTCACGCAGCTGATCCTCGGTGTGGACCGCGATTCCGAGGAGTGCGCCGAACTGTTCGACGAATCGGATCCGGCCGTCCTGCATGCCATCCGGCGCATCGTCACCTCGGCACGCGAACTGGGCATCACGTCGTCGTTGTGCGGGCAGGCCCCGTCCACCCGGCCCGAATTCGCCGAACATCTCGTCGCGGCGGGGATCACCTCGATTTCGGTCACCCCGGACGCGGTGCGCAACGCCCGCCGCACGGTGGCCGCCGCCGAGCGCCGGTTACTGCTCGAACGGTGCGTGCACGGTGACGAGAGGCGATTGCCGTGATGCCGGTGTCGCGGACCATGGTCGCGGCACCTCGGGACCAACGGCCCCTCCGCAGCGCACGGCGCGAACCTACCGTCGACATATGAACACAGTGCCCTCACGCGACGTCGTCGAGACAGCGGTCCGGATGGCCGGCCGTGCGCCGTCGCTGCACAACAGTCAGCCGTGGCGGTGGATGTTCGACGGTGCGCAGCTGCGGCTGTTCAGCGTGCACGAACGCATGTTGCCGACCACCGACAACACCGGCCGACAGCTCGTGATCAGCTGCGGCGTCGTGCTCGACCACCTGCGCGCGGCGATGGCCGCCCACGGGTGGCGCACGATCGTGGCGACCTTCCCGAACCCCAACGACCGCACCCACCTCGCCGATGTCCGGTTCGAGCCCTCGCCGTACATCACCGACGGTGACCGCGAACGCGCCGGCGCCATGGCGCGCCGGTACACCGATCGGCTCCCGTTCGACGAACCGGAGGGCTGGGAGCCGTTCGAGACCGTCCTGCGCACGATGGTCGACCCCGAGGACACCATCGTCGACGTCCTGCCCGACGACAGCCGCGCGGAACTGGCCCGGGCGTCGGAGCTCACCGCGTCCGTACGCCGCTACGATGCCGACTATCACGCCGAATTGCATTGGTGGACAGGGCATGTGGTGGCCCGAACCGGCATTCCCCGGGAAGCGCTGGTGAGCGAGGAGGAACGCGGACGCGTCGACGTCGGGCGGAGGTTGCCCACGGTCACCGGCGAACCACGTCGCACCGAGGTGCGCATCGACCGGTCGAAGATCCTCGTGCTGTCGACCTACGGCGACAGCGCCGACGAATGGCTGGCCTGCGGACGGGTGCTGTCCACCGTCCTGCTGGAGTGCACGCTCGCCGGCTACGCCACCTGCCCGCTGACCCATCTCACGGAGGTCCCGCGCAGTCGCAGCGTGGTCACGCGGTTGCTCGGCCGCAATGCCTTCCCGCAGGTACTGATTCGCGTCGGGCGGGCGCCGGAGAATCAACCGCGCCCGGACCCGACGCCGCGGCTGCCGTTGCACGAGATCCTGCGCGTCACCGACGGCGCCGGCTAACCGATCGGCCCGGCGAATCGCTTGCCGCCGACACCGCGGCCACTGTCACCGCACTGCCGGGCACTGTTCGTCACAGCGCTGCCCGCGCGGTAGTGCCACGGAGTGCGGGCGCGGCCCTACCGTGCGAGAGACCGGCGCACCGCCGCGACCGCCACCGCATGCGCATGGCCGGGCCAGGCGTAGGCACCGACGGTGAGTGCCATCGCCGCACACGAGGCCGTCTTACCGACGACGAAGCCCCAACCGGCGAGATACCCCCAGAACTCCCCCAGGCGTTCCCGGCCGTAGACGTAGGTGCCGCCGGAGGCGGGATGGCGGGCGATCACCACCGCGTCGCCGAGACCGAGGCGGCGGCGCAGGTCGGCCATTGCCTCGGAATCCATGCGCTCGAAGATAACGGAGTTCCCGCGCGCCCGCGTGCCGGGCGCGTGACGCCGTCAGGCCTCGGTCAGCGCATCGATGGCGTCGCGGAGTTTCGCGGCGGCCTCGGTCGCGATCGGTTGCAGTCCGGGATCACCGGTGACCTGCACCATGACCTCGGGATCCATCGCTTCGACGATGACGGTCCCCGCGTCGCCCGGGTCGCGCCGCACGATCACGTTGCAGGGCAACAGCAATCCGATGCGGCGGTCGACGCCGACCGCGCGATGCGCCAGCGGCGGGTTGCACGCGCCGAGGATGAGGTAGTCCTCCATGTCCTCGCCGAGTTTGGCTTTCAGGGTCGCGGCCATGTCTATCTCGGTCAGCACTCCGAAACCCTGTTCGGCCAGTGCGGCCCGCGTCCGCTCGACGGCATCGTCGAACCGGTCGGTGTGCAGCGTGGTGGAAATCGCCAGATTCATGGTCGCCCGCTTTCTGTCGATGGTGGGGTCAGGTTCGTGAGACGGCGCAGCCGGCGGTGGCCGGCAGGCCCAGCCGCCGGAGCAGCAGGGTCGCCGGACACCAGCCCGCGACGCCGAAGAGCAGCAGATTCGCGCCGACGAACCCGGTGAGAACGAGCCACCAGCCCGACCATGCCGCGGCCGCGACCACACTGATCAGCACGAGAGTGCCGGCCAGCAGCGGTACGACGCGGGCGATGGACCAGCCCTGGTGGCGAGGTAGGTTCGGCATGCGTTCACTTCCGGTAATCGGTTGGGCGCCTTCGCTTTTCAGGCGAGGGCGAGAAACAGTTTCTCGAGTTCGGCTTCGCTCATCGGTTCGGCGCCGTCGGCGCTCTCGCCGGTGAGGCATTCGCGCAGGCCGGTCGCGACGATCTTGAATCCGGCCCGGTCCAGGGCGCGCGAGACCGCCGCGAGCTGGGTGACGACGTCCTTGCAGTCGCGTCCCTGCTCGATCATGGCGATCACACCGCCCAGTTGCCCCTGTGCGCGGCGCAACCGGTTGAGCACCTGTGCGATCGTTTCCTCGTTGCCGACCATGGCTGTCCGTCCTCTCGTCGCCTACCCCTCCAGCATACCCCTGGGGGTATACCGGAGGGTTGTGGCGTCAGTCATGCGCGAAGCTGATCGAGGGCAGCATCCGGCGCAACCATTGCGGCGACGCCCAGGCCCGGTGACCGGTCAGGCGCAACAGCACCGGCAGCAGCACCAGTCGCACCGCGGCGGCGTCCAGCAGCACGGCCACACCGAGGATGATGCCCATCTCCTTCGGCGGTAGCGGATCGGCGAGCGAGAAGGTGAAGAACACCGCCACCATCACCGCCGCGGCCGCGAAGATCACTCGACCCGAATGGGCCAGCCCGTCCACCAGGGCGCGACTCGGGTCCCCGGACCGTTCGTAGTGTTCCTTCGCCGTCGCCAGCAGGAATACCGTGTAGTCCATGGCGATGGCGAAGATCATCGCGAAGAAGAACACCGGGCCCCAGCCGTCGAGGAATCCCTGCGGGCGGAAACCGAGCAGGCCGGCCCCGTGCCCGTCCTGGAAGATCAGTTTCGCCACTCCGAACGCCGCCGCCGTCGACAGCAGACTCACCACCGTGCCCAGCGCCGCGATCAGCGGAGCCTGCAACGCCACCAGCAGCAGGGCGAAGCCGAGCACCAGAATGATTCCGACGATGATCGGGAAGTAGTGGTTCAGCGCGTGTTGCAGGTCCAGATTCTCCGCGGGTGCGCCGCCGACCAGCGCTCCGGCCGGCAGCCGGTCGCGTAGGTGATCGAGGATCGTGGCCATCCGCGCGTCGGAGGGATCGACGTTGGGCAGCGCCTGCATCATCGCCAGTCCGCTGCCGTCGCGGGCGGGCTGCGGTGCGGTGACCATCGCGATGCCGTCGACCGCCGAGGCCGCATTCGCCACCGCGCCGGATTCCGTTGCGGGCGCGATGATCTGCAGCATCCCGGGAGCACCCTCGCCCATCTGTGCCTGCACCAGCTCGTAACCCTGACGAACGGGTGCATCCGCGGGCACGACCTGGATCGACGGCATCGCGACCTTCAGCCCGGTCACCGGGATCGCGAGCGCGACCAGGACCAGCAGCGCGGCGATCGCGAACGGCCACGGCCGATCGTGCAGTATCCGTGCCCAGGCCGCGAACCGCGGTGAGCGGTGCGGCTGGCGACCGATCCGCGGCAGTGATCCGGCGTTGATCCGGCCACCCAGTGCTCCCAGCGCGGCGGGGAGCAGAGTCAGCGTCGCCAGCAGCACGAACGCCACCGCGAACATGATTCCGACGGCCATCGTCCGCACTGCGGGAGCCGGCACGATCAGCACCGCCGACAAGCTGACCAGCACCGTCAGCCCGGACAGCACCACGGCCTTACCCGCCGTGCTCATGGTCTCGGCGACCGCCGCGCGTGGATCGGAACTCGCCGCGAGCGCGCCGCGGAAGCGAGCGACGATGAACAAGGCGTAGTCGATTCCCAGCGCCAGGGCGAACATCATCGCGAAGTTCATGGCCCACACCGAAATCGGCGTCACGTGGTTGAGCAGCACCAGCCCGCCGGCCGAGGCGATCAAGCCGGCCATGGTGAGCAGCAGCGGCAGCCCGGCCGCGACCAGCGATCCGAAGGCGACCACCATGATCGCGAGGGTCACCGGCCAGGAGAACATCTCGGCCTTCAGCATCGCATCGTGATTGGCCTTGTTGAAGTCGCTCCACAGCGCCGACGCACCGGTCGGATAGACGTCGATTCCGTTGCCCGACAACGCCGTCAGCGCATCCTTGTGGGCGTCGACCGCCTTCACCATGTCGTCGGTCGAGGCCGCGGCGCCGGCGATGAGGATTCCGGTGTGCCCGTCGGGGCTGATCGACATCCCCGGCTGGGGCGCCACCACCTCGCCGAAGCGGGAATCACCGGCGAAGATCGCGGTCATCCGGCCGAGCACCGACTGCACTTGCGGACTCTCGACGGTCCGGCTGTCGGAATGCACCACGACCTGCACCGCGGCCGACGAATTGCCGCCGAAGTGCTGCTGGGCCAGCTCGCGCACGCGCACCGAATCCGACCCGTTCGCCTGCCAGCCGGCGCCCGCGAGGGAATTGAACACGCTCGGCGCCGCGGCTCCGAGCGCCACCAGCACCAGCAGCCACACCCCGAACACGATCCGGGCGTGGCCGGCCATGGCGGCACCCAGTCTGCTCAGCATTCCGCCGGGGCCTCGCGTGGTGGCCGCCGGCGGTGACACGACCTGCGTTTCGGTCATCACGCCTCCTTCGATACCCCCTGGGGTATATTTCGTATAGCGGCCAACATACCCCAGGGGGTATCTGGGACGCAAAGGTGCGCTCGGCCACATCCGGGTACACCGGCCATGAAGACGAAAGGAGACGACATGACGGATATCGCGCTGTACGTGGACCCGGTCTGCCCGTTCAGCTGGGTCACCGCGCGCTGGCTGCAGACCAGCGCCGACGCTCACGTCACGCTGCGGCAGATGAGCCTGGCCGTCCTCAACGAGGGACGCGACGTCGATGACGACCAACGGCCGATGATCGAACGATCGCGGCGCCTCGGGCGGGTCTTCGCCGCCGTCACCCGCCGATACGGAGACGACGGGTTCGACCGGCTGTATCAGGAGTTCGGCACAGTGGCGCACACCCGCAAGGAACCGATCACCGACGAGACGATCGCGGATGTGCTCGCCCGCCTGAATCTGGATCCGGCGCTCGCCGCGGCCGCCGACGACGCCGGCTCGGACGAGTTCGTCGCCGAGAAGCATCGGGCCGCCCAGCAGGCCCTCGGGCAGCCCAGCGGAAGTCCGATCGCCGTCGTCGACGGCCGCGGATTCTCCGGCCCCGTATTGACGAAGATTCCCGATCCGCGGCAGGGAAAGCAGCTGTTCGACGCGGTGATCACCCTCGCCTCCACGCCGGAGTTCGCAGCCGTGCAGAGTCCGTATTCCGGGCCGCCGGACACCACCGAGCCCGCCCCCGGCACCTGACAGCGCGGACGAACACGAGGCGGGCCGGTGACCTTCGGCCCTGGCCCGAGCGCCGGCGATGCGGTGGTATCGACGCGAAGGAGCGTGACCATGAACTTCGCGAGCACCGCGCCGGGTGCTCGGCACGGCACCGTACGCCGCGCCGAATCCGACGACCAGGGCCCCGGGTACGGCCTGCCCACCGTCGACATCCGGCTCGGTGATCGAGTCCCCAGCATGTTCGGCGAGTACGCGCGGCGGCGCATCGGCGACGCCGCGCGCTGTGCACCGTCGCCGGTGGCATCGATCCGGGTCCGCCTGGCCGACCATCGCGAGTCGGCGCTCGCGAATCCGTTCGTGGCACAGGCCGACATCGTCGCCGCGCGACCGCTGCGGGTACAGGTGACGGGAGCAACGGCCCGCGAGGCGGTGGATCTGCTGCAGACACGGACCCGCGCTCGGCTGCGCATGCCGATCGGCGGTGGAGCGGCGCAGCCGCAGCGGTGTGATCCGCCGGCCGCCACGCTGCTCTATCTGCGCCCGGTCACGCAACGGAAGATCGTGCGCACCAAGTGTTTTCATCTGCTCGACCGCACCGCCGCGGAGGCCGCGGCCGATATGGCGCTGATGGACTACGACTTCTGGTTGTTCACCGAGTCCGGCGCGAATACCGAGAGCGTGCTCGCGCGCACGACAGGCGGTCACTACCGGTTGACCCGGCTCGACGAACGCGCGGCGACCGCCGATGCGGCGGATCTGCCGCTCACCGTCGACGGGGCCCCGGCCCCCGTCCTCGACCGCGCGAAGGCCCTGACCCGGCTGCAACTGAGCGGTTCGCCGTTCCTCTTCTACCGCGATCGCGAACTCGATCGCGGCTGCGTGTTTTATCACCGCTACGACGGTCACTACGGATTCATCACCTCGCGACGATGAATCCGGCGAAGGCCTCGCAGTGGTGGACCTTCGCCCCTAGCAGCACCGCCCGCGCGGTGGTGGCATGAACAGACCGGATGCTCAGCTCCCGAGAGGTACCGCATCGTGATACCGACCGACCGCACCGACGACGGCGCACCCAACTCCACGGTCGCCCTCGGCCGCGCGGAGGCGATGCGGCTGCTGGCCGGAATCGCTTACGGCCGAGTGGTTTTCACTCGCGACGCGCTACCGGCCATTCGCCCGGTCAACCATGTCGTCGAAGCCGACGGGCGCGTCGTGGTGCGCACCCGGCTCACGTCCCGGCTGACCTCGGCGATCCGAGCCGATTCCGGAGTGGTGGTCGCCTACGAGGCCGACGAGATCGACCCCGGCACCCACACCGGCTGGTCGGTCGTGGTGACCGGCCTCGCGCGGCCGGTCGCCGATCCGCACCGGGTCGCGCGATACGAGCAAATGCTGCGACCGTGGACAGCGGCGACCATGGATACGGTCGTCGAAATCGAACCCACCATCGTGACCGGTATCCGTCTCGTCGGCGCACCGGAGTCACCCGGACCGCCGGCGCCACCGACCCCCTCGCCGAAAGCCGAAAAGAATGACCTACCACGATGATCCGTTCGCTCCGGCCCTGAACACCGCCCACACCTGGTTGCGAACCGTGGCCGACCGGCTGGCCACCGAGGACCGGACCTTCGCCCTGCGCGCGCTACGCGCCTGGCTGCATACCGTGCGCGACCGCCTCGAAGTCCCCGTGGCCGCGCATTTCAGCGCCCAATTGCCCGAATTGCTGCGTGGCATCTTCTACGAAGGCTGGGTGCCCGCCCATGTTCCCGTGCACCACGACGTCGCCTCCTTCGTCGACGCGTTCGCCCACGAGGCGGGCGTGTCCGCCGACGAGGCGGTCGCGTTGATCGGCGCCGTGACGATCGCACTGTCCGATGTGTTCTCCCCCGGGCATCTCGACCACGTCCTCGCGGTGGTCCCCGAGCCACTGCGCGCGGTACTGCTCGGCAGCGAACTCAACGGGACGGCCGCGACGGTTCCCGGCGACGCGTAGCTCCCGGCAATCAGGAAGTTCCAGCAACCAGGAAAGGGACTTTCGTCCATGATGAGTGGCTGATCAGGCGGATATGGTGGGTACATTCACCGCTTCTCCGATAGGACGCACTCGCCATGATCAAGGTCTTCCTGGTCGACGACCACGAAATCGTCCGCCGCGGGCTGAGTGACCTACTCGACGGCGACCCGGAGTTGTCGGTCGTCGGTGAGGCGGGATCGGTGTCGCAGGCCCTCGCTCGCATCCCCGCGTTGCGACCCGACGTCGCGGTGCTCGATGTCCGCCTGCCCGACGGAAACGGCATCGAGCTGTGCCGGGAGCTGCTGTCGAAGGTCGACGGCCTGCGCTGCCTGATCCTCACCTCCTTCACCGACGAGCACGCGATGCTCGACGCGATTCTCGCCGGTGCCAGCGGTTATGTGGTCAAGGACATCAAAGGGATGGAGCTGGCCCGCGCGGTGAAGGATGTCGGCGCCGGGAAATCGCTGCTGGACAACCGGGCGGCCGCCGCACTGATGGAGCAGCTGCGGCACGGCACCGAGCCCGACGGCCCCCTGGCGACGCTGACCGAGCAGGAACGCAAACTGCTCGACCTGCTCGGTGAGGGCCTGACCAACCGCGAGATCGCCGATCGCATGTTCCTCGCCGAGAAGACCGTCAAGAACTACGTGTCGCGGCTGCTGGCCAAACTCGGTATGCAGCGCCGCACCCAGGCGGCCGTCTACGCCACCAAACTGCATTCGCGTACCGCCGCGGAGTAGCCCGGATCGCCGGTGACCATCGGCCCCACCGTGCGGGATCAATGCCCGTATTCGCATCGCCTCGCGGTTGTGAGACTGGACACCATGACCACGGCAAAGCATTCGACAATCGTCGACACGCCCGACGACCGCACGGTCGCGGCAGTGGTCGAGCTGGCGCAGCGAGCACCCTCGGTCCACAACACTCAACCCTGGCGGTGGATCTTCGATCGGCACCAGTTGCTGTTGTACACCGATCCCGATCGCGTCCTCGCCGGCGCGGACCCACACGGCCGCGAACAGGTGATCAGCTGCGGCACGGTACTGCATCACGCCCGCACCGCCTTCGCCGCCCGGGACTGGCACACCGATATCGTGCGGATGCCCGATCCGCAGCGGCCCGGCCTCATGGCGGTCCTCGAATTCCGGCCGTGGGGAGACCCGCCGAACGGCATCCCGCATCGGGCGGCGGCCATCACCCATCGATACACCGACCGGCTGCCGATGGACGCGCCCCGGCACTGGGAGCAAGTGGCGCCGAGGCTGCGCGCCCTCGTCACCCCGCACGACCTCGACTTCGACGAATTCGCCGGCGACATCCGCGCCCGGGTCGCCGCGATCTCGCGCTCCGCCGCCGCGGCTCGCCGCGACGACTGGATGTATCAGGACGAATTACATTGGTGGGCAGGACATGTCGAAGGCTCCGAGGGCATCCCCGCCAGCGGTCTGATCTCCGACGCCGAACTCGCGCGAGTCGACGTCGCCCGAGCGTTCCCGTCGGCGCCGCATTCGGAGCGCCGCGCCGGTCACCTCGATCGCGCCCGGCTCGTCGCGATCAGCTCACCGGAAGATGCGCGGCCGTACTGGCTCCGCACCGGCGAGGCACTGTCCGCGGTACTGCTCGAATGCACCGCCACGGGACTGGGAACCTGCCCGGTCACCCACCTCACGGAGGCGCCCGCGGGTCGTCGAGCCCTGGCCGCGCTGCTCCCGCATCACCACTTCCCGCAGGTCCTGGTCCGCATCGGCAACTCTCCGGCGGACGACCCGATCCCGCCCTCGACCCCGCGCCGCGACGTCGACGAGGTGCTGACCTTCATGTGAGGCTGCGTGCCGTGTCGGCCGCCCGTTCCGATCCCGGATGCAGCAGCCGATCCATCCGCACGGCGGCGTACCCGAATACCGAGAGCCCGCTCACCACCAGCAGGTCGGTGAAGCTCAGGGCCCGGGTTTCCAGCAGCCGTTGCAGCAGCGGCAGATACACCGCGGCGACCTGCAGCGCGAACGAGACCGCGATCGCCACCGGCAACAGTGGATTGGCGCTCGACCACGGACGCGTGCGCGATCCCAGCGCCACACCGAGCTGCGTCACCCCCAGGGTGAAGAACGCCATGGTCTGCCAGGGCCGGTCGGTGTGGTGTGCCCACACCGCCACCGCGAGCGTGACCACCGTGAGGACGAACGCGATGCGCGGAATCCGCTGCCACAGACCGGCGCCGAGGATGCTCTGCGCGGGCGGGCGCGGCCGGCGGCGCATGATCGCCGGATCGGCCGGTTCGCCACCGAGGGCGACCCCGGTGAGGCCGTGGGTGAGCAGATTGACCCACAGGATCTGGGCGGCCAGCAGCGGCAGTGCGAGTCCGAACAGCGGGCCGAACAGCATGACCGCGATTTCCGTCGCCCCACCGGAGAGGCCGTAGATCAGGAAACGCCGGATATTGGCGTAGACGCGGCGGCCCTCCTCGACCGCGACCACGAGGGTGTCGAGGTTGTCGTCGGCCAGCACGAGGTCCGCGGCCTGTCGTGCCACCTCGGTGCCGCGCCGGCCCATCGCCACGCCGATATCGGCGCGCCGCAGCGCGGGCCCGTCGTTGACCCCGTCCCCGGTCATGGCGACGATCTGGCCGTCGGCCTGCAAGGTGTGGATGATGTCGAGTTTGCGGTCGGGGGTAGCGCGCGCGAAGACCGCGGCGCTGCCCAGTTCGGCCTCGCTCGCCCCGCGCGCATCGACGACGGCCTCGTCACTCGCCAGAATGCCCAGGTCGGCGGCGACGGCGGCGGCGGTGCCGGGATGGTCGCCGGTGATCAGGATGGGACGGATCCCGGCGCGGCGACAGGCGGCCACCGTCGCGGCGGCCTCCTCCCGCGGCGGATCCAGAATCGCGACCAGACCAAGCAGGTGAAGGCCGTGTTCGGGATGCTCGCCGGGGGCATCCGGGCGATCCGCCGCGGCGACCGCCAGCACCCGATACCCCTGGCCGGCGAACGCGGCCGCACGTTCCAGCGCTTCAACCCGCAGCGCCGGACCGGCATCGACCAGTGTCTCGCGCACAACGGCTTCGGGCGCGCCTTTGCACACGGTGCGGTAGGTGCCGTCCGGTAGACGGTGCACGGTCGTCATGCGCTTGCGATCGCTGTCGAACGGCAGTTCCGAGACGCGGGGCATCCTGGTCCGCAACTCCCGTTCATCGATGCCGGCTTTCGTTGCGGCACAGAGCAATGCGGCTTCGGTCGGGTCGCCCAGCACCGCCGCCTCGTCCGCCTCGGAGGTGGGTGCGACGAACTGCGCGTCGTTGCACAACACGGCGGCCGCCAGCAGTTCGCCCACCGCCGGATCGTCCTCCGAGGACCGCTGCGTCACCGTCCAGATCTCTCCGACGACCATCCGGCCCTCGGTCAGGGTTCCCGTCTTGTCGGTGGCCAGCACGGTGACCGACCCCAGCGTCTCGACCGCGGGCAGCGTCCGGACCAGGGCGCGGTGGGCGGCCATGCGGCGGGCGCCCAGCGCCAGCCCGAGGGTCACCACCGCCGGCAGTGATTCCGGAACCGCCGCCACGGCGAGGCTGATCGCGGTCACCAGCATCAGTTCCAGTGGTTGCTGCCGGACCAGTCCCAGCGCGAACACCACCACACACAGCACGATCGTGACCGCGGCCAGCAGCCGCCCGATGTCGACCAGACGTCGTTGCAGCGGTGTCGGACCGGTCCGGCGATCCAGCAGTCCGGCGATGCGGCCGGTGGCGCTCGCGGCGCCGATCGCGGTCACCACCGCGACGCCCCGGCCCTTCACGACGACCGTGCCCGCCGACAGGTCCGGGTCGCCGTCCACGGATTTGTCGACCGGCAGCGATTCTCCGGTCAGCGCCGACTCGTCGAGCATCAACGCGGCGGTCTCGACGACGGTCGCGTCCGCGGCGACGATATCGCCCTCGCCGAGCACGACGAGGTCGCCCACGACCACGTCGGCCGCCGGTATCTGCCGTTGATCGTGATCGCGGATGACCCGGGCCGTGGGTGCGGTCAGTTGTTCCAGCGCCGAGATGGCTTGCTGGGCACGGATCTCCTGACCGACACCGACCGCGGTGTTGACCACGATGACCAGGGCGATGACCGCCGTATCGGTCCAGTCCCCGGTCGCCACCGTGAGAATCACGGCGACGAGCAACACCAGAATCAACGGGTCCCGCAACTGCCGCAGTACCCGTCGCCACCACGGTGCCGGCGGCCGCCGCGGCACGATGTTGGCGCCGTCGCGAGCCAGCCGGCGAGCAGCTTCGGCCGAGGAAAGACCCTCCGGCAGTGTCCGCGTCACACTGGAACCGGTCATCGCGCGGCACCTTTCCGGCGGGATGTGTCGTAGAAGGTCCCCATCAATCGACAGTCCGCCTCGCGAACCGCCGTGGCCAGGGCCTTTCGGCGGCCGTCGAGACGACCTTCGTCGCATCGGTTCCCGGCGTCCGACCGGCGGATATCTGTTGCGGCGAGGGGCATGGCGGTAGGCTTTGCGCAAGCGTAAACACCGATGTTTCGCGTTACTCGGACAGTGAATCGAGACTGACGATATGCCCGATGATCAGCGAGCCGGTACCTACTCGGTGCGCGACACTCTCTCGCAGCTGCGGCTGCGCGAGTTGCTCGCCGAGGTGCGCGATCGGGTCGACGAGATCATGGATTCCCGCGACCGGATGGACGGTCTGGTCGAGGCGATGCTGGCGGTGACCGCGGGACTCGATCTGGCCGAAACGTTGCGCGCCATCGTGCACGCCGCGATCAGCCTGGTCGACGCCCAGTACGGCGCGCTGGGCGTCCGCGGCCACGACGAACATCTGCTGCAGTTCATCTACGAGGGCATCGACGAACCGACGCGCAAGCAGATCGGCGATCTGCCCGAGGGCCACGGCGTGCTGGGCATGTTGTTCACCCAGCCCGCACCGATCCGGCTCGAGGATCTCGCGAAGCATCCGTCGTCGGTCGGATTCCCGGCCCACCACCCGCCGATGCGCACGTTCCTCGGTGTTCCGGTGCATATTCGCAACGAGATCTTCGGCAACCTGTATCTCACCGAGAAGGCCGGCGGTCAGCTGTTCACCGAGGACGACGAGCTGATCGTGCAGGCACTCGCGGCCGCCGCGGGTATCGCCATCGAGAATGCCCGGCTGTACGAGGCCGCCCGCAACCGGCAGGCGTGGATCGAGGCCACCCGCGATCTGACCACCGAATTCCTCGCCGCCGACGAACCCGGCCGGGTGCTGGCCCATCTGGTCGGCCATGTGCGGGTGCTCACCGGGTCGGAATGGGTGCTGCTCGCCACGGTCACCGACCCGGATGTGCCGGCCGAGGAGATCACCGAGTTGATCGTCGACCAGGCCGCGGGCGAACGGACCGACGCCGCGGGACGCTCCCTCGACATCACCGGCGTCATCGGGACAGCCTTCGCGGACCGGAGGCCGCTGCGCTTCGACGACGTGAGCGACCTCGATTTCGCCGCACTGTTCCCCACCGGCGGACCGGTGCTGCTGGTCCCTCTGCACACTCGCGATGCCCCACAAGGGATCCTGATCGCGGTCCGCGCCAAGGACACCGCCCCCTACGACGACGAGATGCTGGAATTGGCCGCCGCCTTCGCCGATCAGGCGGCACTGGCCATGCAGCTGGCCGCCACCCAACAGCGGCTGCGCGAACTCGACGTGCTCACCGACCGCGATCGGATCGCCCGGGATCTGCACGATCACGTCATCCAGCGGTTGTTCGCGATCGGCCTGTCCCTGCAGGGCGCGGTGCCCCGCACCCGCGTTCCCGAGGTCAAGGTCCGGCTCACCGAAGCGATCGACGGACTGCAGGATGTGGTCCAGGAGATCCGCACCTCCATCTTCGATCTGCACGGCGGCACCAGCACGCGCTTGCGCCAGCGCCTCGACGAGGCGATCCGCCAGCAGTGTGGCGACACTCCGATCCGCAGCTCGCTGCGGGTGGCCGGACCGCTGTCGGTGGTGGGTTCGCAGCTTGCCGACCACGCGGAAGCCGTTGTGCGCGAAGCGGTCAGCAACGCGGTCCGCTACGCCGGCGCCACGACGCTCGAGGTCGTGATCGGCGTCGGCGACGACCTGACGATCACCGTCACCGACGACGGCTGCGGTATCGGCGACAACATCACTCCCAGCGGCCTGACCAATCTCGCCGAGCGCGCGCGGTCGCTGGGCGGGACGTTCCGAACCGAGGCCGGCGTGGCGGGTTCGCAACGGCCGGGTACTCGTCTGGAGTGGTCGGCTCCGTTGAGCTGACCACCCCGCCGACTGCTACCGAACCCGCTGCGGCGCGGTCTATTCGGCCGGTTGCCGCACCACGGTGATGGGGCATTCCACCGACTGCACCAGTGCCGCGCTGGTGGAGCCGAGGAGCATTCCGGTGAATCCGCCACGACCGTGGCTGCCGACGACCACCAGCTGCGCGTTCTCCGACGCGTCGAGCAGCGAGCGCACCGGGCGGTCCAGCACCATTTCGCGACGCACCTTCACATCGGGATACCGTTCGGAGTATCCGGCCAGGGTCTCGGCCAGCACCGCGTCCTCTGATTCCCGGATCGCGTCCCAGCCGACGATCGCGGGGTCGAGACCGCTGCTGCGGTCGCTCCACGCGTGCAGCACCACCAATCCGACGGTGCGCCGCGACGCCTCCGCGAAGGCGAATTCGAGCGCCGGCATACTGTTCGCCGTGCCGTCGACGCCGACCAGAACCGGCTTCACCGCCGTGACCGCGTCGGTCGCCGACATCGAATGCACCACGGTCACCGGGCAATTCGCGTGCCGGATCACCGCCGAGGACACCGATCCCAGCAGGCCACGCCGGATGGCGCCCAGGCCACGGCTGCCCACCACGATCCCCTCCGCTTGATCCGAGGTGGCGATCAGATGCTCGATCACGGCGTCGGTGGTGATCTCGGTGGTGATCACCGGCGTACGGTCCGGTGTCGCGGCGCGGGCGATGCGGGCGGCCTCGACGAGGATGCGTTCGGCGTCTACGTGCAGCCAGCTCATATCGTCCTCGGTGAGGATCGGGGCGGGCCCCAGCCCGCCCGCGACCGAGATCGAGGTGACCAGATGGAGGCGGCAGTCGCGCAGTGCGGCATCGGCGGCGGCCCAGGCGGCCGCGTGATAACCGACGGCCGAGCCGTCGACCGCGGCGACGATCGGCCGATCGATGTGCCGCTGCGGTACGGCGGAATGCTCGGTCATGATGTTCTCCTCGTGAATCGTGTGTTTACGGAGTTCCTATGGGGCGGCTGATCTTTCGCCACTCCCGGGCCCAGCCGGCACGATGCCGCACGCTGAAGCCCCAGGCCGTCAGCCATACCAGTGCCGCTGTGGCGAAACAGATTTCGACGAATGTGGCCATTCCCAGCCCGACGCCGCGCATCGCGGCGGTGTCGGCGGGCAGCGGCGCGGCGGTCGGGCGGCCGTCGGGGGCCAGCCACATGGTCAGCTGCTGCCCGGGATGCGCCGAGGCGGCCACGGTTGTCGTGGCTTCGCCGGATCGCCCGTCGTGCGTCCACCGAACCGTGGCTTCGTACCGATCGGCGGACACGTCCATCGATGCCGCCGTCGCACGGACCGGATCGGTGACGATCGTGGCGGTGACCGCCGTCTTCGCCGCGTTCTCGCCGCGAATCTGCACGGCGGCATCGGTGTAGCGGGCCGTGCCCATCGCCGCGCAGATCGGCACCGCGGCGAGAACCACGGCGACGGCCAGGATCCGGACGACGGCCTCGATTCGGTCCGACGGCCGCATCAACCGGTTCGGCGTCCACGGACCCGTGCGCCATGCGCGCAATGCCAACGACGGATACCGTCTCATGTCGGTCATCTCCTCACACCCGGGTCACGACGTCGTCGAGCGGTCGTCGCGGTGTCGGTGACAGCGGGGAACTGGTTGCGGCCCAGCCGGTTCGGACGATCATCTGCGGATATCCGCTGTCGTCGAGCAGACCGGTTCGCAGGTCCGCGCGCACCTCCGGAATTTCGAGCGGCTCGCTGAGCGGGCAGGTCGCCAAGCCGAATGTGGTCGCGGCCAGCAGGATCGCGCTGGTCGCCTCCCCGGCGCGCAGCCGGCTCACCCGGTCGTCGCCCGCCGTGTAGAGCACCAGCATGTGATCGGCGTCGGCGATATCGCGGACGACCGCCTCCGGTAGCCGCGGATCGCCGAACGGCCGCGTCGACGCATCGGTCGCGGCGACTGCGCTCCGGGCCGGAATGCCGTCGGGAGCAGCGTGATGGCCGCTCCAGCGCGCCAATTCGGCGCGGTAGGCGGCGTCGGCGTTGTGTACCGCGGCCGCCCGCTCGAAGGCGTGCAGCAACCGCACCCGGTCACCGTCGGCGACCACATCGCGGACCAGCACACCGTTCGCCGCGGCGGCGGCCGCCAAGGCGCCGACGTGGATGTCGGGCACTTCCCAGGATGTGTAGTGGCGGCGGTCGCTGTGGCGTAGCGGGATCGCGCGGGAGAGCCCGACCGCGTCGACCGTCGCCGGAGCGGACCGGAATTCCACCGCCGCCAGATGGTCCGGCACCGCCGGGTTCGGCAGTCGGTGCACCACCGTCGCCCAGCCCAGCGCCGCGGCCGCCACCCGCAGATGATGCAGTGCCGCACCGCAACTCACGATCAGATCGCGCTGATCGGGGTCGGTCTGCGGCAGTTGCCGGGCGGTGTCGGCGTACAGCTGGACGGTGTCGTCCCCGATGCGCCACAGCCACGGCTGGCTGTTGTGCACCGACGGTGCGCGCACCGCCAGACCTACCGCCGTCATTATCGTGTCGTAGTCCGGATGTCTCGTCATGATCATCGATCCCCTACCGCGGCAGGCAGATTCAGTACTTGGCCGGTCGTGGCGCCACCGTCCACCACGAATTCCGATCCGGTGGAGAACGTCGCCTCGGAGACGATGAACCGGACCATGGCGGCGACTTCTTCGGGTTCCCCGAAACGCGCCAATGGTTGTGCGGCCGTGACGGATTCGTCCATGCCGGCCGTCATCGCGGTACGGATCGGGCCGGGATGCACCGAGCAGACGCGGATGTTCGCCGGTCCCCATTCGAGCGCTGCCGCCTTGGTCAACCCGCGCAACCCCCATTTGCTGGCAACGTAGGCGCCCAGGCCCGCGTACCCCATCAGGCCGGCGGTCGAGGAGATGTTGACCACCACCCCTCCCCCGGCTTCCCGCAGGCGGGGACCGGCCAGGTGCATGCCCAGCCACGAGCCGTACAGGTTGACGTCCAGAACGTGGCGGAAGATCGTCGGCGGCTCGGTGTCGACGCCGCCGAAATCGACGATGCCGGCGTTGTTCACCAGGACCGCCAGTGGACCGAACGTGGCCTCCGCGTCGGCGATCACCCCTTGCCAGGCATCTTCGTCGGCGACGTCGAGGCGGCGGAAGATCGCGCCGGCGCCCAAGGCCGTGGCCGTGGCGGTGCCGTCGCGTTCGAGGAGATCGGCGATCACCACGCCGAGTCCCTCCTTGGCGAGTTCGGCCGCGACGGCGGCACCGATGCCCCGTGCGCCGCCGGTGACGATCGCACCGCGTCCGCTGAACATGCCCATGGTCTGTCGCCCCTTTCGCTGGTGCGGTATCGCACTCAGCATCGCGCCCGCACAGCCGACGGGGCACGGCCGAAAGTCACCGGAACGCCGAGTCTTCGGACCGTCGTGGTCGTCGTGACGGTCGGCTGCCGCGGCAAACGTCGGCCGGTCGCCGGGCGTCCGGCTCCGGTGGACCCTCGTGACGACAGTGCGGGACCAAAGGCCCTGGTGGCGCTTCCCCGGTGTCGGGAAAGGTCGGGGTATGGCAGGAATCACTCGCTGGGATGGCGTCGGGCGCTGCCACGTGCTGCTGGCCGCTGGCCGAGATGACCATGCTTCGCACCCTGGACTGGGCGCAGCCGCTGTATCTCGTCCTCGGCACCGTCGTCGCCGCGCTGGGACTGCATATCACAACCGAGGAGATCGAATCATGAGCGGCGCATCCGCGCGGCGGATCGATCCGGGTGAAAGGACATACCGATGAGTTCTCAGTACGCGGACGACGCGCACCACCTCGCCTCCGCCCCGATCGTGGTCGGTGTCGACGGGTCGGCCGGTGCCCGCACCGCGCTGCTGTGGGCGGCCGAGGTCGCCCGCGATCGAGGACGCGACCTGCGCATCGCCTACGGACTCGACCTGCCGAGCGCGAGCCGGGTGTTCAACAACTATGACCTGTCCGAGCCGGCGGTGCTGGAACGCCTGCGCGCCCACGGCGCCGCACTGGTTGCCCGCGAGGCGCTCGCCGTGCGCGGCACTCTGCCCGAGGTCCAGGTCAGCACGGAGGTCTCCTCGGAGCATCCGGCGCGAATGCTGTTGCGGCACAGCGCCACCAGATATCTGGTCGCGCTGGGCGCCCAGGGCGCCGACGGCTTCGGCACCCATATCGGTTCGATCCTGCTGTCGGTCACCAGTCACGCCGAAGGCCCGGTCGTGGTGGTACGCACCGAGTCCGAGGACCAGCCACGACCGCGCGAGAGCGGCCCCGTCGTGGTCGGCGTCGACGGCAGCCCGCTCAGCGAGGCCGCGGTGGCGGCCGCATTCGAGGAAGCCGCCGAACGCGGCGCCGAACTGGTCGCCGTCCACGCGTGGAGCGATCTGACGTTCGGCTCGTTCGTCGGCGACCCGTACACCTGGTTCCCGATGTCGGATATCGAGGTGAACGAGGAAGCGATCCTCGCGGAACGACTGGCCGGCTGGCAGGAGAAGTATCCGGACGTCCCGGTGCGCCGCCACATCAGCATGGCCGAGCCCGCCGCCCATCTGCAGCGGTGGAGCGAATCCGCGCAGCTCATCGTCGTCGGCAGCCACGGCCGCGGCAGCTTCCGCGGGCTGCTGCTCGGTTCGGTGTCCAATTCCCTTGTCCAGCACGCGAAATGCCCCGTCATGGTAGTGCGCTCGCCGGAGGGAGAGCAGACACATGAGGCCTGAGCATTCGGTGGCCCGTCGCGGTGCGGCCGCGGCGGTCGGCGCCGCATCCTTTCTGGGCGGGCTGGCCACCGGCTACCGGCTCTTCGCCCGCCGCTGGTGTCTGAGCTGGGGTGCGACCGAGGAGGAGGTGCGGCGGCGTATGCCGGGCGACGATCTGCTCCTGCTGCCCGACATGCTCTCGACCCGGGCGATCACGATCGCGGCCGATCCCGCCGCGGTCTGGCCCTGGCTCGTGCAGTTCGGACCGCAGCGCGGCGGAATCTACAGCTACGACTGGATCGACCGGCTCCTGGGCATCGACGTCCACAGCACCCGGTCGATCCTGCCGCAGTTCCAGCACCTCGCCGTCGGTGACGCCGTCACGGTGAATTCCGACAGCACCCCGGCCCGGGTCGCGGTGCTCGAACCCGGACGAGCGCTCGTCTTCCGCACCGATGACAGCAACTGGGTCTGGGCGTTCGGACTGTATCCGTGCCCGGAGGGCACCCGGCTGGTCAGCCGCAACCGGATCGCGACTCCCGGCGCCTCGCCGGTGCTGCGGCTGTTCGACACCTTCTTCCTGGAACCGGGCAGCCTCGTGATGGAGCAGAAGATGTTGCGCGGCATCAAGGAACGCGCCGAAACGCATCGCGTCGCCCATCCCGTCCCGATCGGAAGCAGGGCACCGTGACCACCACCGGCACCCCGACACCACTGCCGAGCGCGACGGCGTTCCGCGCGGTCGCCCGGTGTGTGGTCACGACCGCCGGCCTGCTGGCACGGCATCGCATCCACTGCCCGTCGCGGAATGTGGGAACGTGGCTGAGTTTCGGTGACGGAACCTCGGCCTACGTGTACCGGGAAACCGTGATCGATCGGATCCCGTCGCCCGAACCGTGTGTGCTGCTGGTGCGTTTCGAGTTGCGGGGCGTGCGTGGACGCGGGCATGCGTGGTTCCGGCGCGAGAGCATCCTCAATACCGTGCTCTTCGCCGGGTTCCCTGGCCTGATCACCAAATTGTGGCTGGCGCACGATCAACGCGGCGCGTACCGGGGGCTCTACGAATGG
Organism: Nocardia violaceofusca NBRC 14427; assembly: GCF_963869435.1. NCBI lineage: Bacteria > Bacillati > Actinomycetota > Actinomycetes > Mycobacteriales > Nocardiaceae > Nocardia > Nocardia violaceofusca. Next base: position 223,502 of record NZ_CAWMPM010000001.1, on the reverse strand, counting down.
GACGGGGCGGCGTCCGCGGACGCCTACGCCCGCGCCCTGTGGCGGGTGCTGGCTCTCGTCAGTGTCCCGGGCTCGATCGATTATCGGGTGCTGCCCGGCCTGCGCCGCCGCGATCTGCCGGTGGCGGTCACCGGTCCCGCCGCCGGTGGCGCGGAATGGTGGCGGGTCACCGAATTCCGTTCGACCGCAGCATAATTCGGATCCAGCATAATTCGAAGCACGGCGCGCCGAACCGTCCGCGGAGGTTCGGCGTTCCCATGCCGTCGGTGTTGCGCTGTCAGTGTTCGTCGGTCGCCGGCAGCGTGACGCTCTCCCCGGTCGACAGGACGACGATGCGGCCGCGGCATTCGATCGTGATCGACCGCGCCCCGTCCGTGTCGGAGGTGATTTCGATTCGCCGGGCGTCGATGCGCACGGTCAAGCGGTGGCCGTGGTAGATGATCGCGAAGGTCAGCGTGCCCAGCTCGGGTGGCCAGCAGGGGGCGAAGATCAGGCGGTCGTCGCGGGTTTCGAGTCCGGTGAAGCAGCGCTGCACCAGGTCGATGCTGCCCGCCATCGCGCCCAGGTGAATCCCCTCGGCCGTGGTGCCGCCCTGGATGTCGGCGATATCGGATTCCAGGACGCTGGCGAAGAATTCCATCGCGCGGTCCCGGTTGGCCCGGGCCAGTACCCAGGCGTGGACGACGGCGCTCAGGGTGGAGCCGTGCGAGGTGCGGGCCAGATAGTAGTCGACGGTGCGCGGGATGTCCGGGCCGCCGAAATCGTAGCCGAGCCCGGCGAACAGCCGCCCCAACTCGTCGGCCGAGAACAGATAGAACAGCATCAGGACGTCGGCCTGTTTCGCCACGCGATACCGGTCGACGTCATCGCCTTCGGCCTCGAGGATGCGGTCGAGCCGGCTCGTATCGCCGTAGCGGCGCCGGTAGTCGTCCCAATCCAGTTCGGCGAGCCGGTCGTATCCGGCGAACTGGCTGATCACTCCCTCGTGGAAGGGCACGAACATCCGATCGGCGACCTCGGCCCAGCGTTCCGGTTCGGCGGCCGGCACCGCGAGGCGGTCGAGCAGTTCCGACCGCACGCGCGGCGGCAGCAGTTCGATCGTGTCCAAGGCGCGCCGGATGACCCACACCGCCATGACATTGGTGTAGGCGTTGTCGTCGATGCCCTCGTAGGGCCGCCCGGGATAGCCGGAATGAAATTCGTCGGGTCCGATGACACCGCGGATGTGATACCGGTCGTCGGCGGGATCGTAGCCGGCCCGATCGGACCAGAATCGGGCGATCTCCACCAGGAGTTCGGCGCCGAACTCGACGAGGAATGCCCGGTCTCCGGTGGCCTGATAGTAGTGCCACACGTTGTAGGCCACTGCCGGGCCGGCATGTTGCGCGCGAGCGCTGGCGTCCGGATTCCAGTGTCCCGAGCGGGGATTCAGATGCAGGCGCTGACTCTCCTCGCGCCCGTCGCTGCCGGATTGCCAGGGGAACAGGGCGCCGCGGCAGCACTGTGCGCGGGCCGCGGCCCGCGCCTGCGGCAGGCGGCGGTAGCGGTACCGCAACAGTTCTCGTGTCAGCGCCGGATCGCGCAGGCTCACCACCGGCAGGACGAACAGCTCGTCCCAGAACACGTGCCCCCGGTAAGCCTCGCCGTGCAGACCGCGCGCGGGCACCCCGGCGTCGAGGTCGGCGGTATGGCGCGACAGCGTCTGCGCCACCTGCAGGACGTGCAGTCGCAGCGCGCGCACCGATTCCTCACTGGCGTCCAGATCGATGCGCAGCCGCCGCCACACGTGATCCCAGGCATCGGCGTGCGCGGCGCACAGTGCGTCGTAGTCCGGCGCCTCGTCGAGCAGGCGCAGCGCGGCCTCATCGGGAGCGGAGATGGCGCGGTCGCGGCCGGTGAACACCGCGGCGGTCTTGTCGACGACGATGTCGTGCCCGGACTCGGCACGCACGACGAAATCGTGCGCGGCCGTACCGTCGGCGAGCGGCGAACCGGCTGTTCGCCGCGCGTGCGATGTCACCGTGGTCCGGGTGGCCACCGCCACGGTGATCAGCGACTGCGTGGTTCGCATCAGCGTGGATGCGGTGTGCGCGTCCGGTATATCGATGCGCAATTCGCTCAGGTGCTTTCCGGACAGGTCGCGGTACCGGTCGACTCCGGCGTTGCGGACCGAGGTGTCGATCGCGGACCGGATGGTGAGCGGCCCGCTCCAATTCTCGGGCGTGAAGGTGGTCCGCATCGCGCACGCGTGGGGTGAGTCCATCGACGCGAATCGCTGCTGAACCACCGCCGTGATCCGGCCGGCGGCGTCGCGGCAGCGCAGCCGCCGGGTGAGTACCGCCTGGCGCATATCGAATTGCTGTGTGTAGTCCAGTAATTCGACATCGTCGAGATCGAACCATTCGTCGTCGGCGATGCGCCAGGTCAGCGGAAGCCAGTTCGGCAGATTCACCAGACTCTCGTTCTCGACGTGCCGCCCGGCGATCTCGTCGCCGAGCCGGTTGTAGATTCCCGCGACATAGGTTCCGGGATAGTGGTGGGTTCCCGCGCGCGTCTCCGGCGCGGCCGCGCGGATGACGAGGTAGCCGTTGCCCACCGCGCACAACGCTTCGCGCAGCCGCTCGGCACCGGGGTCGTAGCCGTCGTAGGTGAGCAGCCACGAGCGTCCCACCGCCCAGTCGCTCTCCCCGGTCAGCAGTTCCGCCAGCCGCTGCAGGAATTCCCCGGCGCGCGCGGGACTGTCGAGGGCGAACCGTGCGGCGGTGCGCCGGTCGCCGGTGTCGGCGTGGCGAACCACCAGCGGCATTCCGGTGACCTGGATCGCGTCGAAGGCGTCCTCGTCGGTCAGATCGTCGCCCAGGTATACCGGCATGACCTGGCGGCCCACCAGATCCAGCACCCAGTGCAGCGCCCGCCCTTTGTCCCAGTCCACATCGGGACGCAATTCGGTGACCTTGCGGCCGGCGGTCACGCGCAGTCCCTGCCCGCGGGCGATGTCGTGCACGGTGGCCACAACCGTCGAGACGGCGTCGGCGGCGACCTGGCGGTGATGGACGGCGACCGCGAATCGTTTCGGCTCGATCAGCACCCCGGGAATCCGGCTCAACCGGTCGGCGAGTTCGGCCGCCGCCTGTACCAGCGCGCGTTCGGCTTTCGGGCCGCCGTCGTGCACGTGTTCGGTGCCGTCGGGCGCCATGAGTTCGAAACCGTGGCTACCGGCGTACCAGATGCCCTCGACACCCACGCGTGTGCGCAGATCGTCGAGTCCGCGACCGCTGATCACGGCGACGGGACACCGCGCGGCCAGCGTGGCCAAGGTGGCGCGCACATTCTCGATCGGGATCGCCGTCTCGGGATCGGGCACGATCTCCGAGATCGTGCCGTCGAAATCCAGCAGCACCGCGATGCGCTCGTCCTCGACGGCGTCGGCGATCGACGTCCAGCACGCCAGCGCGTCCGCGATCTCCGACAGACGGCGGAAACCGCTGCGCACCCGGATCTCCTCGGCGTCGGTGACCACCACGTCGGCTCCGGTGCACAGCAGCCGGTCCGGATCTCCGGCGCGCTCGATGCCGATCACCAGTCCGAACCCGCCGCGCCGCCCGGCGCTCACCCCGGCCTCGGCGTCCTCGACGACGACCGTCCGCTCGGGTTCGGCCCCCAGCCGCTGCGCGGCCAGCACCATGGTGGCCGGATCGGGCTTGCCCGGCAGCCCGAGTTCCTCGGCCACGACACCGTCCACCCGCACGGCGAACAGATCCCCCAGCCCCGCGGCGTCGAGTACCTGAGCAGCATTGCGGCTGGCCGAGAACACCGCGGCCCGCACCCCCGCCGCGCGCAAGCGGCGCACCAGGGCCACCGTGGTGGCGAACACCGGTACGCCCGACTCGGCGATCCGGGCGAGGAACACCTCGTCCTTGCCGTTGCCGAGGCCGCAGATCGTGGCGTCGGCCGCCGTGTCCGACGGCTCGCCCCGCGGCAGTGAGATCGCCCGGGAGGCAAGGAAATCCGCGACGCCGTCGTAGCGCGGTTTGCCGTCGACGTAGTCCTGGTAGTCGGAGGCGGTGAACCGCGCGCAGTTCTCGCCGGGCCCGGGTTTGCGGGCGGCGAGGAATCCGTCGAAGACCTGCGTCCACGCGGCGGCGTGGATCGACGCCGTGTCGGTGACCACGCCGTCCATATCGAAGATCACCGCGTCGTAGCGACGCGCGTCGATCACCGGCCCGGCCACCGGTTTGCCAGGGTGCATTCCCCCAGCCTCCGCCCGCGTACGAACCCCGGCAAGGTACACAAGTCCTCACCCACCCCGCCACCGGTCCCCGGCCGCCTGCCGGCAGCGGCGGTGACCACGTAGCAGTCCGGCAAGGTCTTTGGTCCCTGGCGAAGCCCGTAGCCGCGAACAACCATCGAGGTATGAACCGTGCCGCCGTGCGAGCGGTCGTCTCGACGGCCACGCCCCGGACCGATGCCACCACCTCGATCGGCCCAGTGCCGGCGACCTCGGCCGCCACCTCGACCCCGGCCCAGGTGCTGGCCGCGGTGACCACCTCCGACACCGGCCTGACGAGCACGGAAGCCGCGCGCCGACGTCACCTGCTCGGACCGAATGCCGTTCGCACGCACCGTGCCCGGCTGCTCGCGGTGCTCGCGCGGCAGCTGCGTTCGCCGCTTCTGCTGCTGCTCGGGGTGGCCGCGGTGGTGTCGTTCTTCGTCGGTGAACGTTCCGACGCGGTCGTCATCGGAATCATCCTGCTGGTGTCGGTCGGTTTGGGGGCGGTGAACGAGTTTCGCGCCGAACGCGCCGCCGACGCGCTGCACGAGCGGATCCGCCACGGCGCCACGGTGTGATGACGCCTCGTTGAGCGAATTACTGTCCACCACAACGATTTTCGCCCGTGTGGACCCGGAGCAGAAGGCGCGCATCGTCCGCCTGCAACGGCGTGCCGGCCGCGATGTCGCCTTCCTCGGCGACGGTGTCAACGATGCGCTCGCACTGCACGTCGCCGATGTCGGCGTCTCCGTCGACTCGGCGACCGATATCGCCAAGGACGCCGCGGACATCGTTCTGCTGGAGAAGGACTTACAGGTCCTCGCCGACGGAGTCATGGCCGGACGCCGAATCTTCGCCAACACCATGAAATACGTGCTGATGGGCACGTCCAGCAATTTCGGCAATATGTTCAGCGCGGCCGGCGCCTCGGCCTTCCTGCCGTTCCTGCCGATGCTTCCCGGCCAGATCCTGCTCAACAATCTGCTGTACGACACCAGCCAGCTCGCCATTCCGACCGATACCGTCGACCCGGAACAACTCGCCCGCCCGGCCCGCTGGGACATCGGCCTGATCCGGCGCTTCATGCTCGTCTTCGGCCCGATCAGTTCGCTGTTCGACTTCGCGACCTTCGCTGTGATGCTGTTCGTGTTCCATGCCGGCGCGGAGCTGTTCCACACGGGGTGGTTCGTCGAATCCCTGTGCACTCAGACGCTGGTGTTGTTCGTGATTCGCACGCGCCGCAGTCCCAGCTATCGCAGCCGGCCCAGTGTTCCGCTGCTGCTGGCGGTGCTCGCCGCGGTCGGGGTTGGCGTGGCTCTGCCGTACACGCCGGTGGCGCCCGATCTCGGCCTCACCCCGCTGCCCGCCGCGTTCTTCGCCGCGTTGAGCGCGACCGTGCTGGTCTATCTGGTTCTCGCCGAAGCGGCCAAACGGTGGTTCTTCCGCAGTCCGGCACCGACGCCGGCCCACCCGCCGCGGACCGGTCGCCGGGTGCAGCGAAGAGCGTCGCGCTTCAGCGTCGGACGGGTGCGCACGCCGATCGGCGGGACGGCGCTCCGGAGGGACCGCTCGAACCGGCGACGCAAACTTCGAGTGTTGTTGTCGCACAGCTGATTCTGATACGGAAACGCATCTCCGCCGGACCTACTCCGGCTGCACGTGCTCCGGCACCACGAGCGTCGGGCAGTGGGCGCGATGCAGGACCGCGGCGCGCGTGGACCGCATCGTGGTTCCGACCAGGCCCGTCCAGCGGTGCCGGCCCACCACCAGCAGTTGGGCGTCACCCGCTCGTTCCAGCAGGACCTGGGCGGGACCGCCGAACATGACCTCCGACTCCAGCGCGACGTCCGGATACTTCCGGTGCCACGGATCCAATTGCCGGTCCAGCGCGCCCGTCTCGTCCGCGCGGAACTGCTGGAGTTCTCCGTCGAGGACGAACCCGCCGACGTCGTCATCGCAGCACCGGACGGCTTGCAGGCCGACCCCGCGCAACGCCGCCTCCTCGAACGCACAGCCGACCGCGGTGCCGTCCTCGTCGACGCCGACCACCACCGGCCGCCCGTCCTCGCCCACGGTGAACAGGCTTTCGCGGTGGACGACCGCGACCGGGCACCGGGCCTGCCGGGTGACCGCCGAGCTGACCGAGCCCAGCAGCGCCCGGCGGACCGCACCGCGGCCGTGGCTGCCGACCACGATCATCGGCGTACGCGCCGAGCGCTCCACCAGTGTGTCGATCACCGGATCAGCGGTCAGTTCGGTGGTGACCTCCACACCGTCGGCCACATGCCGGGCCATGGCCGCGGCCTCCGACAGCACGCCTTCACCGTTCCAGTACAACCATTCCCGGCCGCCGACGATCTCCATCGCACTGAGCCCGGTGCGCGGCGCCGAGGCCGACGAGAGCAGGATCCGCAATCCCCACCGGCGCACGGCCGCTTCGGCCGCCGCCCACCGCACCGCCTGCAGCGCCGTACCGGATCCGTCGACCGCCGCGACGATCGTCCGCTCGGTCCCGTTGTCACTGGTCATCGCCGCCTCCTGCCGCCGGGCCTGCTCCGATCGTCCGGCTGCGATGACCGTCGATCTAGGGCCGAAAGTCGCTACCGCGGGCCGCCTTCGTCCGCGGCCCGCCACCGGGGCGAAGTCGGCGCGTTCGTCCCGGCAGGACAGGCCCTTGGTCCCTCGCGCATCGTCGTGGCCGCGGGCATTGTCGAGGCAGACACCGAGAAAGAGGACGCCATGGACTACCGGGTGGACGTGTGCGAAGTGCCGCCGCAGGCCCTGTTGCGACTACCTCGCGCGATCCGGACGGATCGGCCCGGTGAGGACATCACCGCGGGTATGCGCGAACTGTTCGCGACCGTCGCCCGCTCCGGCCTCACCGCCAGCGGCCCGACCGCGATCACCTACACCGACACCGAACGATCGGCGGTCGCGACGAGCGTCGACTTCCGCGTTCCGGTCGAGCCCGCCGCCGAGTTGAGTCTGGCCTCGGGCGCCGAGGTGCTCGTCACCCCCGGTACGACGGTGGCCCGCGCCTGCCACCACGGCGGTTACCGCGATCTCGGCGCCGCCTATCGGAGCCTGGCCGAGTGGGTGGATCGCAATGCCTACCGGATCATCGGCCCGCCGACCGAGGTCTATCTGGTCGGTCCCGACGAGGTGAGCGATCCGCGTCAACTCGTCACCGAGATCCGGCTGCCCGTGGCGCCCTCGCCGACGATCGTCACCCGGGTGCTCTCCGATTTCGACACGGCGCTGGATCGTACCCGGAACGCGTTGCGGTCCAACGGCTTCGCGATCCTCGCGGAGGTTGACCTGAACACGGCGCGGTACGACGGCCGCACCCGGCGCCTGGCCCATCACACCATCCTGGAGGTCTGCCGCCGCAACCTGCTCGTGGCCGAACTCGCGGACGACGACCGGGCCGACATGATCGTGCCGCATCCGGTGGTCGTGCGTGAGCGCCGCGAGACCGTCGTCGTCGAGGCCGTCGATCCGGCGATCTGGGCCCGCGCACTCGGCGACGAGGAACTCCTGGCCCTCGCCGCCGACAGCCGCCGCCACCTCATCGCGGCGATCGACGACCTCGCCACGACGGCGACAGCCCACGACGGTTAGGTTCCCGCACAACCCCTTCGGCGATCCCACGCGCGCCCCTCCGCGCCGTGTGGTGGCGAGCCGTCGCTCCCCCTCCTACGGTTGATCTTGTCGCCGGCAGCTCAGATCGATCGCGAAAGACGTTGTCGGGCATGTGATTCCGGACTGCGGTCATATCGTCCCACTGGACGGCCCCGAAGCGCTGCTGGAACTGGTCACACCGTTTCTGGCGTGACCCCCGCTCACATCGAATAGCGCAGGATGGCGGCGGCCGCTGCCTCGTCCGGGATATCGGCCTTACGCACCGCGAGCACCCGCGCGCCCGAAAGCAGTGCGCGGCGGGCGATCTCGTCGAGGATTCCCGGTATCTCGGTCTCGGATTCGGGACCGAAATCGATCGCACCGGTGTCCTCGGCGACCGTGCCGGGTACGGCGGTGTCGATGTCGACCAGCAATGTCTGCACGATGCCGAAGGTGGCCGCGCGGGCGATATCGGCGAGGTCGGCGGTGGCGCGAGCCTCGCTGCGGCGTTTGTCGAACAGCTGGCGCAGATCGGCCAGTTGCGCCGCGTAGTGGCCGTCGAGAATGTGGCGGGCCTTGTCGGCCAGTTCCTGATCCGACAGATGTTCCGGGTTGCCGGGAATTCCGTCGTCGAGCAGTTCGCCGTAGGTGGCGACCGAACGATAGATCGCGTCGATCGGTTCGGGCGCCGCCAGGATGAGCGGGGTGTCGCGGCCGGAGAGGATGTCGCGCAACGCTCGGTCGACTCCGCGCGCGTACTGCCGGACCAGCACCTTCTTCCCTTCGCTGCCGGTCAGCCGCCGCTTGGGCGAACGATCGCCGATCGAGGCCTTGCGCGCGAAATCCGCGGCGTTGCCGGGCATGTCCGGAACCCGGACGTCCTCGGCCGGCCGGTCCGGGGTCACCTCGACCAGCCGCGCCGCGCCCTCGGCCAACGCCAGCACGAAGGCGGCCTGCGGGAAGGTGACGGCTCGCAGCAACGGTTTGAGCAGGAACCGGTCCGAGACGGTGACCGCCGCGCCGAGACGGTTGGGGATCCGGAAGGTCCACATGCGCTGCGGGGAGACGTGCACGACCAGCGTGTGCGACTGGAAGCGCCAGAAATCCTCGTCATCGGCCAGATCGTCGAGCTGTTCGGCGATGGCCGCGCGACCGTCGGATTCGGTGACCAGATCGATCGCCTCCCGGACCTGATTGGTGAACGCGATCCGGTTCGCCTCCGGATTCGCGGTGGCGGCTTCGGTCGGCAGATAGATCGACACCGACCAGGGGCCGGTCCATTCGGCGAGGGTTTCGATCTCGCGGCGGGTCGGGATGTCGGTGTGCAGCACTTCGATCCTCCTTCGTTGCCCGACACGTGCGACGGGCGCACAGGTCGTGCCGGATACCGGCCGTATCGTTTGCCAACTCGTAACCACATCGACGCTACTGGACATCGGCATGGGTCGGTACGCATCCGACCATCGGATGCCGAAACGTTGCTGCCTTCGTTTCAGCGGCTCACCGGGCGGGTGCGGGCGTACCCGTCGGCGTAAGCGGGACCGCAGACGTGGCGGCCGCGGTCGGGGTCGGCGAGGTCGTCGTGGCGGGTGCGGTGGTGGCCGAGGTCGCCGTCGCGGCGCCCGTGCCGTAGAGATGTTCGATGATGCGCTTGGCGATCTCACTGGCCGCCGCGCTCCCGTCGGCGGTGGGTTCCAGATTCGCCCACACCACCACGGTCACCTTGTGCGCCGGATCGGATCCGGCGAAGGTGTTGAAGCCGGGCAGCTCACCCGTATGTCCGTACAGCGCACCGAATTTCGCGATGGCGAGACCGTACTGCGGCGCCTGCGGCGGGTTGGCCGGCGCGGTCGGCTGCGGGCTGCTCATGCGCCGGCCCTGCATGTCGGCGTCGAGGACCTTGCCGTCGGTGAGCGCCTCGGCCCAGGTGGCCAGATCCCCGACCGTGGAGATTCCCGCGCCCGCGGCCCATGCCCAGGAGGGATTGTCCGCGGTGCGATCACCGGGCAGCAGCCGGCCCGCCTTGGCCTCGGCCTGCATCTCGGGCGGCAGCGCCGGCGGGGATCCCATCGTCACGACGTTGGTGCCGTACATGTAGCCCTGCGGATGCGGGTCGGGCACGGTCGCGGAGGTGCGCGCGGGGAACGAGCTCTGGGTCAGGCCGAGCGGGCCGAAGAGCCGGTCCCGCATGATCTGCTCGAGCGGTTTGCCGTCCAGCTGTTCGGCGATCAGCCCGAGCAGGATCGTATTGGTGTTCGAGTAGTGATAGCCCTGTCCCGGTGGGAAATACGGCGGGTGCGCGTAGGCCATGGCGAGCAGTTCGTCGGGCTGCCACACCCGGCCCGGGTCGGCGTCCATGGCCTCGGCCAGTTCGCGGGTCTCGCTGTAGTTGAAGAGGCCGCTGCGCATATCGAGCAGCTGCGCGATGGTGATCGCCCCGCCGCCGGGCACATCGGTCCGGTACTTCGAGACCGGATCGTCGAGGGCCAGTTTGTGTTCCTGGACCTGTTGCAGGATCACCGTGCCGGTCCAGGTCTTGGTGACCGAACCGATGCGCACGTGATCGGCCGCGGTGACCGCCGGGCCGCCGCCGAAGGTCCGGGTGCCGTAGGAGGTGCCCACCTCGCCGGCGGCGGTGCGGACGAAGGCCACGACTCCCGGCACCGACGCCGGCCGCGCCACCGACTCGACGATGCCGCGCAGCGTGGGCTCGTCGAGCGGATGGACGGCCGGGGCCGGCGAGGTGGTCGCGGCGGCGGATGAGGTGCTCGCGGGCGCGGGTTTCGACGACGATCCGCATCCGCAAGCGACGAACAGAATTGCGACGCCGGTCAGCGCCGCGGCAATCAGCCGGGGCCGGATCGGCACGGAAACCACGGGCACTGCACGACCTCCCTCATCGGGAACGGTGGAGCCGGGATTGAAACTCTACTGCGCCAGCGCCTCTCGCGGACGCGGTTGGCGAATGCTCAGCGACATCACCGCCGCCACCGCGCACAGACCTCCGGCGAGGAACCAGGCGAGCTGGTAGCTGCCCTGCATGTCGCGGATGACGCCGGCGCCGGACGCGGCGATCGCGGCGCCGATCTGATGCGAGGCGAACACCCAGCCGAAGGCGATCGGACCGTCGGCGCCGAAGTGTTCGCGGCACAGCGCGACCGTCGGCGGCACCGTCGCGATCCAGTCCAGGCCGTAGAAGATGACGAACACCCACATGCTCGGCCGCACATCGGGAGCGAACAGCATCGGCAGGATCACCAGCGAGAGGCCGCGCAGCGCGTAGTACATCGTCAGCAGGTACCGCGAGCCGATGCGGTCGGTGAGCCAGCCCGAGGCGATCGTGCCCGCGACATCGAAGATGCCGACGGTGGCCAGCAGTCCGGCCGCGGTGGTGGGTGGCATGCCGTGATCGTGTGCGGCACTGACGAAATGGGTGCCGACCAATCCGTTGGTGGAGGCCCCGCAGATCGCGAAACCGCCTGCCAGCAACCAGAATACGGGCCGGCGCACGATCGCGGCCAGGACGGTCAGCGCCCGCGCCGCCCCGCCTGCCGCCGCGGTGCGCAGGCCCGCGTCGCTGCCGGGACCGGCGCCGTAGGCGGTACGTCCGATGTCGCTGGGGAAGTCGCGGATGAACAGCACCACCAGCGGCACCACGGCCAGAGCGGTCGCGGCGACGACCAGGGCCGGGGCCCGCCAGCCGTGGTCGCGGGCCAGCATCGAGACGAGCGGCAGGAACACCAGCTGTCCGGTGGCACCGGCGGCGGTCAGTACCCCCGTGACCAGGCCGCGGTGCCGGACGAACCAGCGTCCGGTGATGGTCGCGACGAACGGCATCGACATCGATCCCACGCCGATGCCGACCAGCAGCCCCCACGTCGCCATCAACTGCCACGGCTGGGTCATGAAGACCGTGAGCCCACTGCCCGCGGCGACGAGCAGCAACGCGCACGCCACCACCAGCCGAATACCGAACCGGTCCATCAACGCGGCCGCGAACGGCGAAATCACCCCGTACAGCAGCATATTCACCGAAACCGCGGCGCCGATGGTGCCGTGCGACCAGCCGAATTCCTCGTGCAGCGGATCCATCAGCACGCTCGGCACCGAGCGAAACGCGGCCGCGCCCAGCAGCGCGACGAAGCCGACGGCGGCGACGGTCCACGCCGGATGCGGACTACGCGCGAATCGCGTCGTGGGCCGCTCGGGCGGTGGCGAAGGGGCGGGGTCGGTGAGGCGAATCTCGGTCACCGGAAGAGCGTGCCGAATCGCGCGGTCGCCGACGAGTGGCCTGAATGCCATAATGCGTAAAGATTCAGCCATTCCCTTGGTCCTCAACGAGGAGGCGACCGTGCCGGACCCGCATCTGGTGGCCGTGCTGGCCTTGGCGCCCATCGTCGGCTTCGATCTGACGATTCCGCCGACCGTGCTCGGCGCGGCCACCGCCGACGACGGCACCGATCTCTACGAGGTGCGGATCTGCGGTCTGGACCGGTCCCCGATCCCGTCCACCAGCGGTTACACCATCACCCCGGAGTACGGCGCCGAGCTGCTGGGTCGCGCCGACACCGTGATCGTCCCGGGTACGGCCATGCCGGGTCCACGCCATGACGGCGTCCTGCCACCCGAGGTCACGGCCGCGCTGGCGTCGATCCGGCCCGATGCGCGCATCGTCTCGATCTGTACCGGCGCCTTCGTCCTGGGCGCGGCCGGCCTCCTCGACGGCCGCCGCGCCACCACGCACTGGAAGTACGCGGCGGACTTTCGCACCCTTTTTCCCGCCGTACTGCTCGACGAGGATCTGCTGTTCGTCGAGGACGGCAATATCTGCACCGCAGCGGGTCTGGCGGCCGGGGTGGATCTGTGCCTGCATCTGGTGCGCTCCGATCACGGCAGCGCGGCCGCGAACCGGGCCGCGCGCTACTGCGTCGTACCGCCGTGGCGCGAAGGCGGGCAGTCGCAGTTCATCGAACAGCAGGTCCCCGATCCGGGCGCGGAAAGCACCGCCGCGACCCGGGAGTGGGCCCTCGCGCGACTGGGCGAGGATCTGGATCTCACCACCCTCGCCGCACACGCCCGCATGAGCGTGCGCACGTTCACCCGCCGCTTCAAGGCCGAGACCGGCACGGCGCCCGGCGCGTGGATCCTGCACCAGCGGATGCGCCACGCCCGCCATCTCCTCGAAACCACGGCACTCTCCGTGGACGAGGTCGCCCGCGCGTCCGGTATGGGCACTGCCGCCTCGCTGCGCCATCACCTGCGCACCCAGCTCGGCGTCGCGCCGATCGCCTATCGCAAGACGTTCCGGCAGCCGAGGGCGGAGCAAGATCAGCCGGTCGCGCGGTGAGCGGCGCCCGGCACGCGGCATGTCCGCGACGCGTGCCGACCCATTGACAACCCCCGCTCCCCGGGTGCTACCTTAGGCAAGGGTTACCTGTTTAGGCGAGGCTTACCTCCCGAAGCGACCCCGCAATTGTCGTACAGAGCAATCCGAGGCCGACCGTGTACATCTGCATCTGCAACGCCGTCTCCGAGGCAGACGTGCACACCTGCGTCGCCGCCGGCGCCTGTTCGACCAAACAAGTGAAGAAGGCCTGCGGGTGGAAGCCGGGTTGCGGCTCGTGCACCGCCCGATTGGCCGAGGCGATAGGCCGAGCGCGCACCGACGTACCGGCCGAGCCGACTGCTGCCTGACACCGACACGCACCCCGCTCATTCCCCTGATCTGTGATATGTGCCACGATCACACGTCATGGATGGCGACAAGGAAATCATCGCGCTGCTCAACGAGCAGTTGACGGCCGAACTCACCGCGATCAATCAGTACTTCCTGCACGCCAAGATGCAGGAGAACTGGGGCTACCCCAAGCTGGCCCGGCACACACGTCACGAATCCATCGATGAGATGAAGCACGCCGAGGTCCTCACCGATAGGATCCTGTTCCTCGACGGTCTGCCGAACTACCAGAAGCTGAATCCGCTGCGGATCGGCCAGACCGTCCCGGAACAGTTGCGGGCCGACCTGGAGATCGAGATGGAGGCCGTGACCCGGCTGCGCGGCGGGATCGAGCTGATGCGCTCACGCGGCGACGTCACCTCCGCCCGCATCTTCGAGTCGATCCTCGAGGACGAGGAAGGCCACGTCGACTACCTCGAAACCGAGATCGCACTGCTGGGCGCGCTGGGTGAGCAGCTCTATCTGCAGCGCTACACCGATACCCCCGAAGGGGACTGACGCCGGCACCGCACCCGGCCGCCGATCTTTCGCGGCCGGGTGTTCGTGTGTCGAAAACGCTTACAACGCCAGCGATTTGGCGATGATCGTCTTCATCACCTCACTGGTGCCGGCGTAGATGCGCGCCACCCGGGCATCGGTGTAGAGCCGCGCGATCGGATATTCCATCATGTAGCCGTAACCGCCGAACAACTGCAGGCAGCGATCGACCACCCGGGCCTGCACCTCCGTGCAGAACAGCTTCACGCGGGCGGCGTCGGCGCCGGAGAGCACCCCGTCGACCAGGTCGGCGACCGCCCGATCCAGCATGGTCTGGGCCGCCTCGATCTCGGCGGACATGGCCGCCAATTCGAATTTCGTGTTCTGGAACGAGGCGACCGGCGTGCCGAATGCCTTGCGCTGCTTCACATAATCGACGGTCGCGGTGAGCGCGGCGCGCGATTGCGCCACCGAGCCGACAGCGACGGTCAGCCGTTCCTGGGGCAGATTGTGGCCGAGGTAGCCGAAGGCCGCACCCTCCTCGCCGAGCCGGTTCGCCACCGGCACCCGCACCTCGTCGAACGACAGCTCGACGGTGTCCTGGACCTTGCAGCCCATCTTCTCCAGCACCCGGCCACGAGCGAAGCCGGGCATGCCGCCCTCCACGACCAGCAGTGTCAGCCCGTGCCGGCGGTTGTCCGGATCGGTGGAGGTCCGGCACACCACGATTACCAGATCGGCCAGCAGCCCACCGGTGATGAACGTCTTGGCTCCGCTGAGAACGTAGTGGTCTCCGTCGCGGACGGCGGTGGTCCGCACCCCGGCCAGATCCGATCCGGTGCCGGGTTCGGTCATGGCGATGGCGGTCAGCAGCTGGCCCGAGGCCAGGCCGGGAAACCAGCGCTCGCGCTGGCCGGCGTCGGCGTAGTCGAGGAAGTACGGCAGGATCACGTCCAACTGGGTGCGCACGGTCGACAGCGTGACCAGCGCCCGCGCGGCCTCCTCCTGCAGCACCACGTTGTAGCGGTAGTCGCGCAGCCCCGCTCCTCCGTACTCCTCGGGGATAGCGATGCCGAGCAGGCCTGATTCGCCCAGCCGCGTGAAGATTTCGCGCGGCATCCGGCCGGCGCGTTCCCAGTCCGGGTAGTTCTCGACCACATGTTTGTCGATGAATTCGCGGGCCAGTGCCCGGAACGATTCGTGGTCGGCGGTGAACAGTTCTCGGCGCACGCCGGTTCTCCGATCAGTTCAGCAGTTCGACGACGGTGGCGTTGGCGGTACCGCCGCCCTCGCACATGGTTTGCAGGCCGTAGCGAATGCCGTTGTCGCGCATGTGATGGACCATGCGGGTCAGCAGGACCGCGCCCGACGCGCCGAGCGGATGGCCGAGCGCGATGGCTCCGCCCAGCGGATTCACCCGGTCGAGGTCGGCGCCGGTTTCGGCCAGCCAGGCCAGCGGCACCGGTGCGAACGCCTCGTTCACCTCGAACACTCCGATCTCGGCGAGCGACAGCCCGCACCGGCGCAGCACCTTCTCCGTCGCCGGGATCGGGCCGGTGAGCATCAGTACCGGATCGGCGCCGGTCACCGCGCCCGCGCGATAGCGGACCAGCGGGGTCAGGCCCAGTTCACGCGCCCGGTCCGGAGTGGTGACCAGCACCGCGGCCGCGCCGTCGGAGATCTGTGACGAATTGCCGGCGTGGATCACGCCGTCGGCACGGAAGGCCGGTTTCAGCCGGGCCAGCGTCTCGGCGGAGGTGCCGCGGCGGATGCCTTCGTCGGCGCCGATCGTGACCGTACCGGCGGGCACGTCGACGATCTGATCGTCGAAGGCCCCGCGGTCGACGGCCGCAGCCGCCAGTTCGTGCGAGCGGGCGGCGTAGTCGTCGAGACGAGTGCGGGTGAAACCCCACTTCTCGGCGATCAGTTCGGCCGAGATGCCCTGGTCGAAGGAGAAATCGTGATAGCGGGCACGGGCTTTCGGCCCGTACGGCATGCCGGTGGCGCGGGCCGAGCCCAGCGGAACCCGGCTCATCACCTCCACACCGCCGGCGATCACGAGGTCCTGCTGCCCCGAACCGACCACGGCGGCGGCGAAATCGACTGCCTGCTGGCTGGATCCGCACGCGCGGTTGATCGTGGTGCCGGGCACGGTTTCCGGCCAGTCCGCGGCCAGTACCGCGTAGCGGCCGATATTCGAGGACTGGTCGCCGACCTGGGCGACACATCCCCAGATGACGTCGTCGACGAGGGCCGGATCCAGACCGGTGCGCTCGGCCAGCGCGGTCAGCACCAGCGCGGACAGGTCCGCGGGGTGGATGCCGGCCAGGGCGCCGTTGCGTTTGCCGATCGGGGTGCGGACCGCCGCGGCGATGACTACCTCACGCATCTGTTCGACTTTCCTTGTCGGGCCGGTCCGTACGGCGGATCGGCGGCCTGGTCACCGTCCAGCGGCCGGTGAACCGGGGTGGGCGTTTCTCGGCGAAGGCGGCGAAGGCCTCGGGTGCGTCGGCGGTGGCGAAATTGATGCCCTGTGCCCGCGCCTCCCCGGCCAGCGCCTCCCGCAGACTGCGGTCGGCGCCCTCGTTGAGCAGAGCCTTGGTCTGGGCCAGCGCCACCGGCGAGCCCGCCGCGAGCCGTGCCGCCAGGTCGTCGACGAACGCGTCGATCTCGGCGTCGTCGCACAGCCACGTCACGAGGTTCAGCTCGCGCGCCTGTTCGCCGTCGATCGTCTCGCCCAGCAGCGCAAGTCTTTTCGCCTGTTGCAGCCCGGCGATCTTGGGCAGCAGCCAGGTGCCGCCCAGATCCGGGGAGAGGCCGCGCCGGGCGAAGATCTGCGAGAACCGGGCGTGCGGGGTGGCGACGACGAAGTCGCAGCCGAGCGCGAGATTCCACCCGGCACCGATGGCCACGCCGCGCACCTTCGCCACGGTCGGCATCGGCAGTTCGTGCAGGGCCAGAGCGACCTCGGTCAGTGCCCGCATCCGATAGGTCGGATGGGTGTTGTCCGGCGTGGAAATATCCGCGCCGGAACAGAATTCACCGCCCGCGCCGGTGAGGACCACCGCCCGCACGTCGAGATCGGTCGCGGTGGCGCGCAGCACGTCCTCCAACGCCGACCACAGTGCGGCGTCGATCGCGTTCTTGTGATGTGGCCGATTCAAGGTCAGGGTGCGCACACCCGCCTGATCGGTGCACAGCAGAACCGCATCATCGGGCATGGGCGGCACCTGTCCCGGTGTATCGGAGTCCGATCGCGCCGTCAGCTCGCCACCGCTCGATCTCCTCTGCGCTGCAACCGATTTCGTTCAAGACAGCATCGGTGTGCTCGCCCAGGCCCGGCACCGCGCCCATCGGCGGGTGATAGCCCTCGATCACGGCCGGGGGAAGCAGGGACGGGATCGGCCCGTTCGGGGTGTCGATCCCGCGCCAGCGGCCGCGCTCGGACAGTTGTGGGTGGGCCAGGACCTCGCTCGGCCGGTTGTAGCGCGCATTGCCGATGCCGGCGGCGTCGGCGGCCGCCTGGATCTCGGCCAGATCGTGTCGCGCACACCAGCTTCCGATCGCCTCGTCGAGGTCGGCGCGCTGGGCGACCCGGCCGGGATTGGTGCGGAAGCGCTCGTCGGCGGCCAGATCCGGGCGTTGCAGGATGTCGCGGGCCAGGCGCTGCCATTCCCGATCGTTCGTGGTCCCCAGCACCACGGTCTGTCCATCGGCCGTGGGGTAGGCGCCGTAGGGCGCCACGGCGGGTGAGCTCATGCCGAGCGGCTGCTGGTCGATTCCGCTGTGCCGGGCGTAGGTGAGGTGATAGCCCATCAGCTCGGCCATGGTGTCGAACAGGCTCACCGATATCGCTGTGCCCGGCCCCGGCCCGCGCCGCAGCCGCCCGCACAGCGAGGCCACGATCGACAGCGCCGCGTACAGACCCGTGGTCACATCCGCCACCGGTGGCCCGGGTTTGGCGGGCGCGCCAGCCGTGCCGGTCACCGCGCACACTCCGGCCTCGGCCTGGACCAGCAGGTCGTAGGCGCGTTTGTGCGACAGCGGCCCGCCCGCGCCGAATCCGTCGATGGTCAGCGAGATCAGATCCGGGTGCCGGCTGTCCAACTCCGCCGGCGACAATCCCAGCCGATCGAGCGCGCCGGGTGCGAGATTGGCGACCAGCACGTCGGCACGGTCCAGCAGGCGATGCAGAAGATCGACGCCCGCAGCCGATTTCAGGTCGAGAGTGACCGATTCCTTACCGCGATTGACCCAGACGAAATGCGCGGCCTGCCCCTCGACCACGTCGTCGTAGTAGCGGGCGAAGTCGCCGCCGTCCGGGTTCTCCACCTTGATCACCCGGGCTCCGAAGTCGGCGAGGGTGCGCGTGCACATCGGCGCGGACACCGCCTGTTCCAGCGCCACCACCGTCACCCCGGCGAGCGGGCCCGCCGCCTGCGGATCGATGATCATCACATCACCATGCCGCCGTCCACCGGCAGCACCTGCCCGGTGACGAAGGAGGCGGCGTCGGAGGCGAGGAAGACGAACGCCCCGGCCACCTCGTCCGGTTCGGCCCAGCGGCGCAACGGAATTCGGTTCAGCATCTGCGCGGCGAATTTCTCGTCGGTGCGGATGGTGGTGGTCATCGGCGTGGCCGCCAGCGGCGCCAGCGCGTTCACCAGGATGTTCTTGCGGGCCAGCTCGCGGGCCAGCGATTTGGTGATGCCCACGATCGCGGCCTTGGCGGCCGAATAGTTCACCTGCCCCAGGGTTCCGGTCAGCCCGGCCGAGGAGGTGACATTGATGATGCGCCCGGTGCCGTCGGTGGGCAGATACGGCAGCGCCGCCTGCGCGCAGTTGAAGGTGCCCAGCGCATGGATGTCGTAGAGGCGGCGCATCGAATCCACGGTGGTGGCGCCGAACATCGCGGGCGCCGTCACACCGGCGTTGTTGACCACGATGTGCAGCGTGCCGCCGGCCAGCGCCGCGCCCTGCTCGGCCGCGGAATCGGCTGCGGCACGGTCGGATACGTCCAGCGCGCAACTCGCCGCGCGCCCACCGCCGCCGACGATCTTGTCGGCGACCGCCGCCGCGGCGGCGGCATCGATATCGGTGACCAATACCGCTGCGCCCGCGGCCGCGAGCGCCTGCGCCACCGCCGATCCGATGCCGCCCGCGGCGCCGGTGACCATGGCCGCGCGGCCGGTCAGATCGAAAAGTCCTCGTGCCGGCATCAATAGCTCCTCGGCAATCCCAATGTGTGCGAACCCAGGTAGTTCAAGATCATTTCCTGGCTGACGGGAGCGATGCGCATGACGCGCGCCTCGCGGAAGTAGCGGGCCACGTGATATTCCTCGGCGTATCCCATCCCGCCGTGGGTCTGCATGGCGCGGTCGGCGGCGGTGAAGCCGGCGTCGGCACACAGATATTTGGCCGTATTCGCCTCGCGGCCACAGGGTTTCCCGTGGTCGTAGAGCCAGGCCGCCTTCCGCAGCACCAGTTCCGCGGCGTCCAGATGGGCCAGCGAGTCGGCGAGCGGGAACTGGATGCCCTGATTCATGCCGATCGGCCGTCCGAAGACCACGCGTTCACCGGCGTATCTGACCGCCCGGTCCAGCGCGACGCGCCCGATGCCGAGTGCCTCGGCGGCGATGAGCATCCGTTCCGGATTCAGCCCGTCGAGCAGATAGCGAAACCCCTCGCCCTCCTCGCCCACTCGGTCCGCGACCGGAATCCGCAGATCGTCGATGAACACCTCGTTGGAGGAGACCGCGTTGCGGCCCATCTTGGTGATCGGGCGGATATCGATGTGCGCACGGTCGATATCGGTGAGGAACAGGGTCATTCCGTCGGTTTTGCGCGTCACCTCGTCGTAGCCGGTGGTCCGGGTCAGCAGCAGGATCTTCTCCGATTCCAGCGCCTTGGAGATCCACACCTTGCGGCCGTTGACGATGTAGTGGTCGCCGTCGCGGCGGGCGAAGGTCGTGATCCGGCTGGTGTCCAGGCCCGCGCCCGGTTCGGTGACACCGAAGCAGACGTGCAGGTCTCCGGCCGCCACCCGCGGCAGCGTCCGCCGCTTGAGTTCCTCGGAGCCGTATTTGACCACCGGCTGCATGCCGAAGATGGACAGATGGATCGCGGTGGCGGCGTTCATTCCGCCACCCGAACGGGCGACCTCCTCGGCGAGGATGGTCGCCTCGGTCAGTCCCAGCCCGTGGCCGCCGTACTCCTCGGGAATGGTGATGCCGAGCCAGCCGCCGGCGGCGATCGCCTGGTAGAACTCCGTGGGGAATTCGTGGTCCTGGTCCTTCCGCATCCAGTAGCGGTCGTCGAATCTGCGGCACAGTTCGGCCACGGCCGAGCGGATCACCTGCTGATCCTCGGTCGGCTCGAAGGTCATTCCGGCGGACATGCGCACTCCTGCTCTCCGGTCACCGCACTCGCTCAGTCCGAGGCGGGCAGCGCCTTGGCCGCCTTGATCGTCATGGGGGCGCCGTCGCAGCTCAGTTCGCCGGAACCCGAACTGGTGCAGAGCAATTCGACGGTGTCGGCGGCGTCGACGTAGCGCTTGCCGATCAGGGTCACCGGTTCCCCCGCGGCGGGGGCGACCGGTGGTGCGCTCGCGGCGGGAACCAGAGGGCTTCCACCGCAAGTCACTACGGGATCCGCATCGGCGGGCGCGCGCACCACTACCACCTTGGTGCCGCAGACGGTGCTGGCGAGCTGTTCACCGGGACGCAGGGCTGCCATGCTCTCGACTCCTCTTTCCTGGACTATCCACCTAGAAAACTATCTTCTCATATTTGGAGAATCAACCTTCTACTTCCGCATCCGGGACGCCCCGCACCCCTACTCTCCCGCCTCGCCGAACGGGCGGCGTCGTCGGCAGCGACGACCGGTGGGCACTCCACGCACCTCGCATGAACCGCTTCCGACCAGCCCCTTTCGATCTATCCCCGGTGGACATTGACGAGTCGGCCCCCGGCGTGAAAATCTATTGGTCGGTTGAGGAGAATGTCATTCTCCTGAATGAGAGGAGGAGAGGATGCGCCTGCCGCCCCTGCCGGCCGATCAATGGGACGATCGGACCCGCGGCGCCCTGGCCGCTCTGCTGCCACGTGCTCGGCGCAATCCCGACGGCGCCGGACCCGCGATGTCGGCTCTGGCCAGGCATCCGGACCTGGCCGAGGCGTATCTCGGCTTCGGCGTCTATCTGCTGTTCCGATCCACCTTGCCGCCACGCGTGCGCGAGATCGCGATCCTGCGCATCGCGCACCGCCGCCAGTGCGCCTACGAATGGGCCCACCATGTCGCGATGGCCGACTCGACCGGTCTGTCCGACGCCGATGTCGACGGGATCCGCGACGGTCGGCTCACCGGCGAGTTCGATCGGCTGCTGCTCGCGGCGGTCGACGAACTCGACGAGAAGTCGCAGCTGTCGGACACCACCTGGGCCGCGTTGAGCGACTATCTCGACGAACGCCAGCGCATGGATCTGGTCTTCACCGTCGGCGGCTACGCCATGGTCGCGATGGCCTTCAACACCTTCGGCATCCAGCCCGATCACGAGAGGTAATCCCTTGCCGCACTTCAGCAAACCAGCCGCCGGAAGCTGGACCGAGCACTATCCCGAACTGGGGACCGGCACCGTCGACTACACCGATTCGATCGACCCGCAGTTCTACGAGGACGAGCGCAACGCCATCTTCCGCAAGAGCTGGCTGTGCGTCGGCCGCGACGTGCTGCTGCCGCGTAAGGGCAGCTACTTCACCAAGGAACTGGCCTGCATCGGCACCTCGCTGATCATCGTGCGCGGCACCGACGACGTGATCCGCGCCTTCCACAACATCTGCCGCCACCGCGGCAACAAACTCGTGTGGGACGACTTCCCGAACGAGGAGACCTCCGGCACCTGCCGGCAGTTCACCTGCAAGTACCACGCCTGGCGCTACAACCTCGACGGCACCTGCACCTTCGTCCAGCAGGAGAAGGAATTCTTCGGCATGGACAAGGCCGACTACGGCCTCGCCGATGTGCGCTGCGAAGTGTGGGAGGGGTTCATCTTCGTCAATGTCGATCCCGAGGCCCCGCCGCTGCAGGATTATCTCGGCCCGATGGTGAAGGGACTGGAGGGATTTCCCTTCCACGAATTCACCGAGGTCTACAGCTACAAGGCCGAGGTGGGCAGCAACTGGAAGTTGTTCATCGACGCGTTCGCCGAGTTCTACCACGCGCCGATCCTGCATATGAAGCAAGCGGTGAAGGACGAGGCCGACAAACTGGCCGACGTCGGCTTCGAGGCACTGCACTATCAGATCGACACTCCGCATTCGATGGTGTCCTCGTGGGGCGGTATGGCACCGCCGAAGGACCTCGGCATGGTCAAGCCGATCGAGCGGGTGCTGCGCTCGGGCCTGTTCGGACCGTGGGACCGGCCCGATATCGAGGGGCTGGATCCCATGCCCGCCGGTATCAATCCGTCCGGCCATCGCGCCTGGGGTGTGGACGAATTCGATGTATTCCCCAATTTCGCGATCCTGGTCTGGGCGCCGGGCTGGTTCCTCACCTACAACTGGTGGCCGACCTCGGTGCGCACGCACATCTTCGAGGCGAATCTGTATTTCGTACCTCCCGAGAACGCCCGCGAACGGCTGCGCCAGGAATTGGCGGGTGTGACGTTCAAGGAATACGCGTTGCAGGACGCCAACACCTTGGAGGCCACCCAGACGATGCTGGAAACCGGTGTCGTCAAGGAATTCCCGCTCAACGACCAGGAAGTCCTGCTGCGGCATCTGCATCATGTCGCGCAGCGCAAAGTTCAGGAGTACCGCGATGCCGACGTCTGAGACGAAGAAACTGCCCGGGGAATTCACCGAACTGGAGAAGTTCTCCGACTGGATCATCGATACCGAGCCCGAACGCTATCGCAAGCGGCTCGCCTCCGATATGGCGCAGATGCAAGCATTCTACGACGCCGCATTTCCCCGGCTCGAGGAGGCGCTCGACTATCTGGATCAGTTCCCGCTCGACGACATGCCCGACGACGCACGGTATCTGACACATCTGATGCAGTCGCTGATCATGGTGTCGTTTCCGGTCGAGGTGTGGAAGCAGCCCCGGGTGCCCGATTCGGGCGCGGCCTATCTGGATCTCGTGCGCGAGACGGTGGTGTAGGCCGATGCTGACGCTGAAGGCCGCCGGAGTCCTCGACATCGACTCCGGGGAGATCATCCGGCCCGGCGTGGTCCGCGTGGCAGACGACCGCATCGTCGGCGTGGGCGGCGAACCCGAGGGCGAGGTCCTCGATCTCGGCGATCTGGTGCTCCTGCCCGGCCTGATGGATATGGAAGTCAACCTGCTCATGGGCGGGCGCGGGGAAACCGGGCTGGCCTCCAGCGTCACCGACGATCCGGCCACGCGGGTGCTGCGCGCGGTGGGCAACGCCCGCCGTACGCTGCGCGCGGGGTTCACCACCGTGCGCAATCTGGGCCTGTTCGTCAAAACCGGTGGCTATCTGCTGGATGTGGCGCTGGGCAAGGCGATCGACAAGGGATGGGTGGACGGTCCGCGGATCGTGCCGGCCGGGCACGCCATCACGCCCACCGGCGGTCATCTGGATCCGACCATGTTCTCCGCGTTCATGCCCGACGTCTTACACCTCAGCATCGAGGAGGGCATCGCCAACGGTGTCGACGAGGTGCGCAGGGCGGTGCGCTACCAGATCAAGTACGGCGCCCAGCTGATCAAGATCTGCGTATCGGGTGGCGTCATGTCGCTCACCGGAGCCCCTGGCGCACAACATTATTCGGACGAGGAACTGCGCGCGATCGTCGACGAGGCGCATCGGCGCGGACTCAAGGTCGCCGCACACACCCATGGCGCGGAGGCAGTGCGCCACGCGATCGCCGCCGGAATCGACTGCATCGAACACGGTTTCCTGATCGACGACGAAACCATCGCGCAGATGGTCGCCGCCCGCACGTGGCTGGTGCCCACCACCCGCCTGGCCGACGCCATGGACGTCTCCAAGGCCGATCCGGCGCTGCAGGCCAAGGCCGCGGAAATGTTTCCGAAGGCGCGCCTGTCGGTCAAGGCCGCCTACGACGCCGGGGTGCGCATCGCGGTCGGCACCGACGCGCCCGCCATCCCGCACGGCCGCAACGCCGACGAACTGGTGGCACTGGTCGAACGCGGATTGAAGCCCATCGACGTGTTGCGGGCGGGCACGGTCGACGCCGCCGAACTCATCGACGCCGACGACCGCGGCCGGCTGGCCCCCGGCCTGCTCGCCGACATCATCGGTGTGCCGGGCAATCCCGTCGACGACATCACCGTGACCCAGGACGTGCGATTCGTGATGAAAGGCGGAAAAGTGTATGTCCAGAAATGACGATCTGCTCGATATCCAGCAGCTGCTGGCACGCTACGCGGTCACCATCACGAAGGGCGATATCGAGGGGCTGCTGGCGGTGTTCACGCCCGACGGCACCTACCGCGCCTTCGGCGACACCTACACCCTCGACGTCTTCCCCGAGCTGGTGGCGGCCGCGCCGAAGGGGCTGTTCCTCACCGGCACACCGGTTCTCGACATCGACGGCGACAGCGCCACCGGCACCCAACCGCTGTGCTTCGTCGAACACAGCACCCACGACATGCGCATCGGGTACTACACCGACACCTACGCCCGCACCCGGGACGGATGGCGATTGCGCACGCGGGCGATGACGTTCATCCGGCGCAGCGGCGACCACGATTCCGGGATTCCGCACGCGTTCGACCGGCCCGCGGTCTGATGGACTCGCACACCGGGCACGCCGCAGGCGAAACACGCGCCGGGACAACGGATATCGTGAGCTTTCGCGCGAACCTGCGGCGCTGGCTCGATACCACCGACCTGTCTCCCGGCCCGGACAATTCCCTCAGCGGGCAGGTCGCTCAGCTGGCCCGGGTGCGCCACGCTCTGTTCGAGGCCGGGTGGATGCGCTACGGCTGGCCCGAACACGTCGGTGGGCTCGGCGGGCCGGCGGCGTTGCGGGCCGTGCTCGGTGAGGAGGTCGCGACCCGCGGGCTGGCGGAACCGGGGATCTATTCGATGGTGGAAGTGCTCGCGCCCACGATGATCTCCTACGCCCGGCCCGAACTCGCCGCGCGGATGGTACCGGCGCTGCTGTCCGGGCGCGAACAGTGGTGTCAGGGATTCTCCGAACCCGGGTCGGGCAGCGATCTCGCCTCCCTCAGCACCAAAGCCGTTGCCGACGGCGAGAACTGGGTGATCAGCGGGCAGAAGGTATGGACCAGCCTGGCGCAGTACGCCGCGCGTTGCGTATTGCTGACCCGCACCGCGCCGGGGCACGACGGCATCAGCGCCTTCTTCGTGGACATGGATTCCCCGGGAATCACGGTGCGGCCGTTGCGAACCATGCACGGCGTCGACGAATTCGCCGAAGTGTACTTCGACGACGTGGTGGTTCCCGGCGATCGCATGCTGGGCCGGCCCGGGGACGGATGGCGGGTGGCGATGGATCTGCTGCCGCACGAGCGGTCCACCTGCTTCTGGCACCGCATCGCCTACCTGTTCACCCGTGTGGACGCCCTGATCGCCGACACCGACCTGCGCGACGACGCCGCCCTGGGCGCGGCCTACCTCGCCCTGCACACCGTGCGCTGCCGATCGCACGCCACCCAGCGGCGGCTGGCGGACGGACAGCGCCTCGGACCGGAGACCTCGATCGACAAGGTGCTGCTGGCCACCGCCGAACAACAGCTGTTCGATACCGCGCGCGACATGCTGCCCGGCGCCATCGAATTCGATGACGAGCAATGGCGTACCGAATACCTGTATTCGCGCGCGGCCACGATCTACGGCGGAACGGCCGAGATCCAGCGCAATATCATCGCTCGCCGCCTGCTCGACCTCGGCCGGGAATGAGCGGAAGGATTCGATCATGGACGCCGATGAGATCACGCTGCTGACCGAGACCCTGCGCTCCACCATGACCGGCTGCACCGGTGACGCGCTCGATCGCGCCTTGCTCGACTTCGGCTGGCTCGATCTGCTGACCGAATCGCCGGAGGTGGCGATTCCTCTGGTATTCCGCCTGCTCGGCGAGACCGGCGCCCACGCGCCCGTCCTCAACGATGTGGTCGCCCACGCTGCGGGCCGTGCGCTTCCCGGTACCGTCGCGCTCCCCTTCGCCGGGGGCCGCTGGGTGGTGTGGGAACGAACCGTTGCCGCACAACCGGTTTCCGCGGTACCGGCGCTCGACCCGGAACTCCCTGTGCGCCGAGTCCTCGCGGGAGAGACGCTCCCGTTGACCGAGGGCCGTCGCGCCCTCGCGTGGTGGCTGGTGGGGACCAGCCGCGCGATGCTGAACCTGGCCCGCCGCCACGCCCTCGACCGTATCCAGTTCGGCCGGCCCCTGGCCGCTCATCAGGCGGTCCGGCACCGGCTGGCCGAGACACTGGTAGCCATCGAGGGCGCCGAGGCGACGCTGGCGACGGCCCACACCGATCTCGGCGCGCTCCTGGCCAAAGCCGCCGCCGGCCACGCCGCCCGCCTGACCGCACGGCACTGCCAGCAGGTCCTGGGCGGCATCGGGTTCACCGCCGAACACGACTTCCATCGGCACGCCCGCCGGGCCCACGTCCTCGACGGATTGCTCGGCAGCGCAGCGGAACTGACACGCGAAGCGGGCGCCTGGGTGCGCACGCGCGGCACCGCACCTCGGCTCGCGCAGCTGTGAGACGGCTGCGGCCGATGCCCCGAGGTTTGCACGCCTGGTTCAGCATCGGTCGACGCTAGGCGGTGGCAGTGTCCATCGGCTGCGGATAGCTTGCAGTGGTGCACGACCACCTCGACGACGATCTCCGTTTCGCCCATGTCCTCGCCGATTCCGCCGACGCGGTGAATATGGACCGGTTCAAGGGCCTCGATCGTGCGGTCCGGGCGAGACCGGATCTGGCCGCGGTGACCGACGGCGAGAACGCCGTGGAAAAACTCGTCCGCGGCCAGCTGCGCCGGTCCCGCCCGCGCGACGCGGTCCTCGGTGCGGGCGACGGACTGGAGGGCGGCGGTCCGCGCTGCTGGGTGGTCGACGCCATCACCGGACTCAAGAACTATGTGCGCGGAGTCCCGGTGTGGGCCACGCAGATCTCCCTGCTCGAGGTGTCCGCGGGTGGATATCGCCCCATCGTCGGCGTCGTCTCCGCGCCCGCCCTCGCCCGCCGCTGGTGGGCCGCGAAGGACCACGGCGCCTTCACCGGTCGCAGCCTGACCTCGGCCTCCCGCCTGCGGGTCTCCGGCGTCTCGAACCTGACGGACGCCTCCTTCGCCTACTCCACCGTCACCGCCTGGGAAGAGGACGGCCGGTTGAACAGCTTCCTCGCCCTGTCCCGCGACGTCTGGCGCACCCGCGCCTACGGCGAATTCTGGTCCTACATGATGCTCGCCGAGGGCGCGATCGACAGCTGCGCCGATCCCCGCCTGTCCCCGGGCGATATGGCCGCCAACGCGGTCATCGTCACCGAGGCCGGCGGCACCTTCACCGGCTTCGACGGCACCCCCAGCCCCCTCAGCGGAGGTGCGGTCGCGTCGAACGGATTGCTGCACAACGAGTTACTGGAGTATCTGCGCCGCCGCGACTGATACCGCGACCGACCACACAGAATCTCCACAACTGATACCGGTTCTCTCCACACGAGATCGCTAGGCTCCCGGAGCATGGAACAGAACCCACTGGTGGAGGGCACGCCGGCGCGGCGGATCCTGGTCGTGGACGACGAATCCACGATCGCGGAATCGGTTGCGGCGCGGCTGCGGGCCGAAGGGTTCACGGTCGCCACGGCCCCGGACGGACCGGCGGCGGTGGCGGCCGCGACGACGTTCGAACCGGACCTGGTGGTCCTCGACGTCATGCTGCCCGGCTACGACGGGCTGGAGGTGTGCCGGCGGATCCAGTCCGAGCGCTCGATACCGGTGCTGATGCTCACCGCGCGGACCGACGAGACCGACCAGCTGATCGGTCTCGGTGTGGGCGCGGACGACTATCTGACCAAACCGTTCTCGCTGCGGGTGCTCACCGCGCGCGTGCATGCGCTGCTGCGGCGGGTCGAGCGCGCAGGTGATCAGCGCGGGGCGGTCACCGTGGTCGGCGATCTGCGCATCGACAGCGATCAGCGCAGGGTCTGGCGCGGCGGGGTCGAAGCCCAGCTCACGCCGCTGGAATTCGATCTGCTGGCCCGCCTCGCCCGGCGTCCCCGCGCGGTACTCGCCCGGGAGCGGCTCCTCGAAGAGGTCTGGGACTGGGCGGATGCGGCCGGTACCCGGGCCGTCGACAGTCATGTCAAGGCGTTGCGACGCAAACTCGGCGCCGACCTGATCCGCACCGTCCACGGCGTCGGCTATGCCCTGGAGACCCGATGAGCGCGCGTGCCGGCCTCGACCCCGATGACCGTGCCGATCTCCGGACTTCGAGACTGGTAACGCAGCTGTCGGATCGGCTACCGCGGCCGCTGGATCGCATCCGATCCATCAAACTCAAACTGGCCGTCCTGATGACCTTCTCGGGCGGGCTCGCCTTCGCCTGGTTCAGTCACCGGATCGGCTGGCTGCCGCCGATGACCACACTGACCGCGATGCTCATCGCCCTGGTGTCGTCCCAATTCCTGGCGCACGGCATCACCACGCCGCTGCGGGAGATGACCGCCGCGGCGCAACGCATGGCACACGGCGACTACACCAGCCGGGTGCGCGCGTCCTCCCGCGACGAGGTGGGGCAACTGGCCGACGCGTTCAATCGGATGGCGACCGACCTCGCCGCCGCCGACCGGCAGCGCCGCGAACTGATCGCCAATGTCTCGCACGAGTTGCGCACCCCCATCACCGCCTTGCACGCCGTCCTGGAGAACCTGGTGGACGGCGTATCCGAGCCCGACCCGAAAACACTGGAAACCGCACTGGCACAGACCGAACGGCTCGGCCGGCTCGTCTCCGAGCTACTCGATCTGTCCAGCATCGAGGCCGGAGCGATCCCGCTCGACCGCGAACAATTCGATATCGCACCGACTTTCGCGACGGTGACCGCCGAGGCGGAGGTCATGACCGCGGCCCTCGGGCGCGGTATCCACTTCCGCAGCGAGATCGATCCCGCCACCGCCACCGTGTACGCCGACCGCGCCCGCCTGCACCAGGTATTGCTGAACCTGCTGGACAACGCCGCCCGGCACGGCCCCGCCGGCGGCGAAGTCCGCCTGCTCGCCCACACCGCGGGCGAGCACCTCGTCATCGACGTCGAGGACGACGGACCCGGTATTCCTCCCGCGCAACGCGAGCGCATCTTCGACCGCTTCACCCGAGGCGGCAGCACCGACGACGGCGGCACCGGGCTCGGCCTCGCCATCGCCCGCTGGGTGGTCGACCTGCACCACGGCTCCATCGCGGTCGCCGACCCCGGCTCACGGATCCGCGTGATACTCCCGGCCACCGCGCCGCACCACTACTGACAGCCCGAATCTCACAGCCCGGCAGACCGATTCGGTCCCGGGCCGATACCGCACACCCTCAGGAGGGACCAGCTGTGCCCGAAGAACCCACCCTCGACCGCACGCGGACACCGGAACCGGCGGACTCCGCCGCCCACGATCATCCGGTACCTTCCGGCGCCTACTCGGAACCGGAGCGACGCGAAACCCCGCCGGACCTGGACGGCCCCGGGTCCGCACCACCCGTTCCGCCGCGCCGGCGACGGGTCGTCTACCCGGCGGGCGTGCTGCCCGCCGCGGGGGTGGCCGGTCTGGTCGCGGCGGCCACCATGTCCCTGGATCGGCCCGGAATCGGCTGGCTGCTCGCGGGTTCCGCCACCGCGGTCGCGGTCGGCACCGTCCATCGGCGCGCCACGAACCGGTCGGAAACACCCCCTGAACGCCGGATCCGGCCCGGCCGCTGGTGGGCGGCCGCCGCACTCGCATTGCTCGCGGTGGGCACCTTCCGGGCCGCGGGGTGGCTGTTCGTCCTCTGCCTGATCGCGGCGGCCGTGTGCGGGTCGCTGGCAGTGGTCGGGCGGCCGTCGGCGCGCGGAGTGCTGCACGACGCGATCGCGGTCCCGCTGGCCTCGGCCGGCGCCCTCGCCTGGGTGTACGCGGCGCAGGGCAGGCGGCGGGGCAGCGCCGGTGCACGGCACTGGCGGCTCGGTGCGTCCGTGGTTGCCACGGTGGTGATTCTGGCGGTGTTCGTGCCGTTGCTCGTCGGCGCCGACGCTACTTTCGCCGCCATCGTCACCGGACTGGTGCCGCGGATGGACGCCGCCACCACCACTCGATGGATCGTGCTGTTCCTGCTCGCCGCTACGGCAACCCTGAGCGCGTTGTACCTGCTCGCCGGTCCCCTCGCTCCTGCCGACGCACGGAGCCGACCCGCGAAACGCACACTGGCACGATTGGAATGGGCGCTGCCGGTCGGGGCGCTGACGGTGTTGTTCGCGTCGTTCCTCGGCGCGCAGCTGATAGCCCTGTTCGGTGGCGACGACTATGTGCAGCGCACCGCCGGTCTGACCTACGCCGACTACGCGCGCAGCGGATTCTGGCAACTGGCCGCGGTCACCCTGCTCACACTCGCCGTCATCCTGCCGGTACTGCACCGGGCCACCAGGGATTCGGCGACCGACCGTATCTGGCTGCGCGGCCTGCTCTGCACGATCAGCGGGCTCACCCTGGTGATCATCGCCTCCGCGCTCGGTCGCATGTGGACCTATCAGCAGGCATACGGATTCACGGTGCTGCGTCTGCTGGTCGGCACCTGTGAACTCTGGCTCGGCGTCGTCTACCTGCTGGTGATCGTCGCGGTCCTGCGCCTGGAAACGGCGTGGCTGCCGCGCACCACCCTCGCGACCGCGGTGGCCGCGCTGCTGGTACTCGCCGTCGCGAATCCCGAGGCGCTGGTCGCGTCGGAGAACATCGACCGCTGGCAGCGCGGTGAAGAACTCGATGTCGACTATCTGTCCGGGCTGTCGGCCGATATCGTTCCCGTCCTCGACCGTCTCCCGGCACCGATCCGCCTCGACCTGCGGCAGCGGCTCACCCACGGACGCGGCGACGAGACCTGGAACAGCTGGAACCTGGCCCGGAGGCGCGCGGGCGAATGACCGCGAGCACCGCGCAGGCGGCTCCGGCGCCGGCGGACGGACCGCGGCGCCGAAGGCCGTCGCTACTCAGATGCCGAAGTCTCGCAAGGCTTCCAGGACTTCGTCCGCCAGCTCCGGCCGGCAGATGAGCAGATCCGGGAGGTAGGGGTCGGGCTGGTTGTAGATCAGCGGTGAGCCGTCCAGGCGCGAGGTGTGCAGGCCCGCGGCGGCGGCCACCGCGACGGGTGCGCAGGAGTCCCATTCGTACTGGCCGCCGGAGTGGGCGTAGATGTCGGCTTCGCCGCGGACGACCGCCATCGCCTTGGCGCCGGCCGAACCCATGGGGATGGTGTCGGCGCCGAGTGCGGCGGTGAGGTGGTGCACGCAGGCCGGTGGGCGGCTGCGGGAGACGACGATGCGCGGCGGGCCGTCGTGGGCGGGCGGAAGTACCGGCGGCGCACCGGTTTCCAGCACCAGCCCGGGCACCGGAAGCGCGACGGCACCGATTTCGGCGCGGCCGTCCACCGCCAGCGCCACGTGCACGGCCCAATCCGCCCGCGGGGGCTGCCCGTATTCGCGCGTGCCGTCGAGTGGGTCGACGATCCAGACCCGGCTGCGGGAGAGGCGAATCGGATCGTCGGTGCTCTCCTCGGAGAGGACCGCGTCGTCGGGCCGCAGCTCCGCCAGCCGCTTCAGCAGCAGTTCATCCGAACGCCGGTCTCCGACCGCACCGCCCTGGTCACGAATCTCGAGCAGGAGCTCACCGGCTTCCCGGGCGAGCTCGGCGGCCACCGCGTGGTCGTCCATATTCGGTTCTCACTCTCCCGCCGGACGGCGAACCGACGCCGACCGGGCGCACCTGGCACGCCGGCGTTCGGCCGGCGCTCGCATCGCCCCGCGGTGATCGGCGGGACCCTTGCAGTGTGCCAGCCGCGCGGGCCGGGGCGGCGTGCCCCCTGCCGCTGCGGGTCGATCAGGGGGCCGGGAGCGACCGAT
The DNA here is from genome assembly GCF_963869435.1 of Nocardia violaceofusca NBRC 14427. Lineage (NCBI taxonomy): Bacteria > Bacillati > Actinomycetota > Actinomycetes > Mycobacteriales > Nocardiaceae > Nocardia > Nocardia violaceofusca. Next base: position 191,299 of record NZ_CAWMPM010000001.1, on the reverse strand, counting down.
CAGCAGGCGGGCGCGGTGCCGCCCTGCAACTTCAGCAGAGCGCAGAAGGTGGCGGCGGCGACCTTCCACTGCCCGTTCTCCTGCACGGCCTGCCCGGCCTGATCCGGCAGCACCGGATTGCCGCCCATCAGCAGCGTGTAGGTCACGTCGGCGTGATCGGCGTCGACGGTGGTGACCTTCGAGACCGTCGCGGAGGTGCCCTGCGCCTGCGGGTTGCCGGCCTGGGCAGCCAGCACAGGCGCGAAGACGTCGCCCTTCTCCACGGCGGCGGCGCGTTTGTCGGCGGGCTGTTTGGCGTCGAAGAACAGCACGTAGGCGTCGGTGACCGCCTTGGTGGTCGCCGGATCGGCCGCCGACGATCCCGCGGCGGGCGCGGCGGCGGCGGTGGTCGCCGCGGCGGCTGTCGTGGTGGGGGTGGCGTTGTCGGACTTGTCGTCGCTACAGCCGGTGACGGTCGCCGCCGCGATCACCGCGATGCCGCACAGACCCGCCGCACCGCGAATCATCTTGTTGCGCATGGATATGCCCTTCACTCGATCTTCTGTTTCATCTCGTCCAGGTTCACCAGAATCGGATAACCGTTGACGCTGAGCGCATTGCCGTGCCCGGTCTGGTGCACGTCGAACACCGACTGGATGGCCGCGTAGAAGCCCTGCACATCGAGGGTCTGATTGACCGCGCGCTTGGCCTGGCGCAGACCGAACGGCGGCATCGCGGCGATGCGTTCGGCCAATGCCCGGGTCTGCGCGTCCAGTTCGTCGCGCGGGACGACGGTATTGACCATGCCGACCTGTTCGGCCTCCCGCGCGGTGATCGGGCGCCCGGTGAACAGGATCTCCTTGGCCTTGCGTGGACCCAATTCCCAGGTGTGCCCGTGATATTCGACCCCACCGATGCCCATCAGCACCACCGGGTCGGAGAACTGCGCGTCCTCGGCGGCGACGATCAGATCGCACGGCCAGCACAGCAGCAGCCCACCGGCGATACAGCGGCCCTGGACCGCGGCGATCGACGGTTTCGGGGTGTTGCGCCAGCGCAGCGAGTACTCCAGATAACGCCGCGACTCGATGGCGTAGATGCGGTCGAGGGTGATCGTCGACGCGTCCGGCCAGGACCGGTCCTTCAGATCGTGTCCGGCGGAGAAGTGTTTCCCGTTGGCGCGCAACACGATCACCGACACCTCGTCGTCGGTGGCGGCGCGGGTCCAGGCTGCGTCGAGTTCGTCGAGCAGTTCGCCGTTCTGCGCGTTGGCCGCCTCCGGCCGGTTCAGGGTGATGGTCGCGATCCTGTCGGCGGCCTCGTAGGTGATGTACACGACGACTCCTCAGCCTCGGGGCAGGCCGAGCACGCGCTCGGCGATGATGTTGCGCTGGATTTCGGACGTGCCGCCGGCGATCGTCCCGGCGAAACTGCGGGTGTAGCGCTCGAACCAGCTGGCGCCGAAGGCATCCAGATTCAGCGGGTTGAACGGCGTGGTCCGCGCCGGATGGATCAGGCCGCGGGCTCCCTGCGCGCGCAGGGCATGTCCGGAGGCGGTCTGCACCGCCTCGGAGCCGAAGACCTTCAGCACCGACAGCGCCGCCACATCCTGTTCGCCGCGCGCGGCGCGGGCCAGCGCCGCCGAGCCGAGCAGCCGCAGGGCGTAGCTGTCCATGATCAATGTGGCGTAGTGATCACGATCGAGCACCGTCTCCGGGGCGAAATCGGCGGCCAGTTCCGCGAGCCGATCCGCGTAGGACAACCACAGCAGTGTGCGTTCGTGTCCGAGTGAACCGTTCGCGACGCCCCACCCCCCGTGCAGCGGGCCGACCAGATTCTGCGCCGGCACCCGCGCACCTTCGAAGAACACCTCGTTGAAATCCAGATCGTGCGGACCGCAGACCGAGGCGAACGGTCGTCGCGTCACGCCGGGGGTGTCGGTGGGAATCAGCAGCACGCTGATCCCCTTGTGTTTCGGCGCGTCCGGGTCGGTGCGCACGAAGGTCAGCAGCACATCGGCGTCGTGGGCGCCCGAGGTCCACACCTTCTGCCCGTCGACGACGAATTCGTCACCGTCGCGCACGGCCCGGGTGCGCAGACCGGCCAGATCCGATCCCGCGCCGGGTTCGCTCATGCCGAGCGCGGCGGTGATCTCCGCGCGCAGAATCCTTCTCGCCCACCGGGTTTTCTGCTCCTCGGTGCCGAACGACAGCAGCGAGGCGGCGACGATTCCGACGCCCTGCGGATTGAAGCTGTGATAAATGCGCCGGTTCGACAACTCCTGCAGATGCACGTACTGCTGCAGGATGGTGGCATCGCGCCCGCCGAATTCGGGCGTATTGCCGGGCAGCAGCCAGCCGTGATCGAACTGCAGCCGCTGCCAGTCACGCGCCCATTCGGGCACGTCGGCACTGGAATGCGACCGCCGCCGGCTCGCGGTGGCCGCATCGGGCAGATGGGCGTCGAGGAAGGCCACGAATTCGGCCCGGAACTCCTCGACGTCGTCGTCAAATCTCAGTTGCACGGCACTCCTCGGCGATCAGCGCCCGGTGTTCGGCCGCACCGCCGAGCATCAGCTCGCCGGCCTGGGCTCGTTTGAGCGCGAACTGCAGGTCGTTCTCCCAGGTGAAACCCATGGCTCCGAACAGCTGTAATCCGTTGCGGAACACCACGTTCTGACACTCCCCCGCGCCGGCCTTCGCCATCGAGGCCGCCAGCGCCCGGCGCGGGTCGTCCTCGGCGATGGTCAGCGCCGCGAAATAGGCCAGCGCCCGGGCCCGCTCGATCGCCACGTGCATATCGGCGGCCTTGTGTTTGACCGCCTGCAGCGAGCCGATCGGCACGCCGAACTGATGGCGGGCGCGCACATGGTCCAGCACCAGGTCCAGAATCCGCTGGCAGGCGCCGACGACGGTCAGAGCCATCCCGGTGGCGGCGAATTGGCGCGCCCGCGCCACATCCACGGTGCTGCGCCGATCGTGTCCGGCGCGCACGCCGTCGAAGCGCACCTCGGCGATGTGCAGCACCGGATCGAAGACCGCGCTGCGGCGCACCTGCACCTCGGCCGCCGGCACCACGAACACACCCGCCGGGGTCACCACCGCGAACCGTTCGGCGCGGTCGCCGTCGAGGACGTGGTGGGCGGTGCCGCCGAGCACCCAGCCGTCGGCGTCGAGGACCGCGTCGACACCCTCGTACACGGCCGTGCCGGCCACCGCGGCATCGGTGAATTCCGTTGCCAGCGGGGCGAATTGGGTCATCGTGGCCAGATACGGCGTGGGATCGGTCGCCCGGCCCAGTTCCTCGAGGACGATCGCCAGCTCGACAGCGGCCGCGTCGCCGGTCAATTCGGTCCAGCCCAGCTCGATGTAGGTGCGCCACAACGGCATCGGGTCGCCGCCCTTGTCGGCGATCTCGCGGATCAGCGACGCCGGACACTGTTTGCCGACCGCCTCGCGCACGGTGTCACGCCAGAGTCTTTGTTCGGAGTCGAACTCCAAAAGCATCCCGGACCGCCTCTCTGGCCACTAGACTGCCTACCGACGCGAGAATAGCATTCTCCACAACAGAAAGTAACAGTCTCTCGTGCCGTTCCCGAACACGCGCCCTCAGTGGCCGGGAACATGACATTCTCCGGTACAGTGCATTCATGTTCTGCACACATAACCAAGGACCGAGCCGACCGTGAGCAGCCCCAGCGAAGAGCCCGCCTGGAAGCAACGCGCCGTCGAGCGCTCGATCCGGACCGCGAAATTGCGTGCCGAACAGCGAGTACAGCGCTTCCTCGACGCGGCCCAGGCCATCATCACCGAAAAGGGCACCACCGATTTCACCGTGCAGGAAGTGGTGGACCGCTCCAAACAATCGCTGCGCAGCTTCTACCTGCAGTTCGACGGTAAACACGAACTGCTGCTGGCCCTGTTCGAGGATGCGCTCAGCCGCACCGCGGACCAGCTCCGGGCGGCCGCCGACGGGCAGGACGATCCGATCGACCAGCTGCGGGTGACCATCGAGCTGCTGTTCGAACTGAGCCGTCCGGATCCGACCGCGCAGCGGCCGCTGTTCACGGATTTCGCTCCGCAGCTGCTGGTTTCACATCCCGCGCAGGTGAAGGTGGCGCATGCACCGCTGCTGGGCCTGATCACGGAGTTGATGGAGAAGGCCCAGGAGCAGGGCCGATTGCGCAAGGAACTCAATGCGCGCCGGACCGCGGCGATGGTCATGCAGACGGTGATGTTCACCGCGCAGTCCACCGGCGGCACCGACGAGGAGACCACCCACCCGATCACCGCCGAGGAAGTCTGGAACTTCTGCGCTCACGGCTTTGCTCAAGACTGAGAATTCAATTCTCATTATAGAGAAGGTCGCTTACACTCGGACTCATGCCCGATCTGTGGAGCGACCTTCTCGCTTGTCTCGACCTGCGTTCGGTTCCGGCCGGCGACGACCGCGATACCGCGGTGTTCTCCGGCCCCAACCAGAGCCTGGGGTACTACCGGATCTTCGGCGGCCAGTTGCTGGCGCAATTCGTCCGCGCCGCGCAACTGACCTGTCCGGACAAGTCCGTCAAATCGCTGCACGCGCTGTTTCCTCGCGAGGGTAAACCGGACGAGGCGCTGCGATACCGCGTCCAGGTCCAGCATCAGGGGCGGACCTTCGCCTCGGTCACCGTGCTGGCCGAGCAGGCCTCGGGAATCGTTGCCAGCGCGGCGATTTCACTGCACGCCGCCGACGACGGCCCCGAGCAGCAGGCGACCGCGCCGATCGGACCGCTGCTCTCGGCCGAACACAAGGCCGGCTTCGACATCATCCCGTGGGAGACACGGACGAACGTCGATCTCGACGACACCGGTTCGGCCGCACCGGAATTCGAGTTGTGGATGCGAACACCGGCCGCCGACGTCGCGCTCGCGCCGGCGTTGACCGGTTACGCCACCGACCTCACGCTGATCGGCACCGCGCTGCGCCCGCTCGAGGGGGTGTGCCAGCGCGGCAACGGCACCGCGTTCCGCTCGGCGGTCACCAGCCACACCCTCTGGTTCCACCGGCCGTTCCGCACCGACGAGTGGCTGTTGCTGCGCCAGGACAGCCCGGTGATGGCGCAGGGCCGCTGCTTCGGCCGGGGGGACGTGTTCACCGAGAACGGTGCACTGGTCGCCTCCTTCGCGCAGGAAGCCATGGTGCGCTTCCCATAGCCCGAATACACTGCCGCACAGCACATCCGGTGCGCGTCATACGGGGTGCTCACTCGCCGCGCGGCGACAACTCGATCAGCGGAATCCGCCGGGCCGTGCGCTTCTGATAGTCCGCATAGCCCGGATAGGCCCGCACCACCTGCGGCCACCGCGCCTCGCGTTCGGCCGGAGTGAGTACGCGCGCGGTCATGGGACGTGCGGCCCCGTGCCGGAAGGACACCTCGACGCGGGGTTCGGCGCACAGGTTGTGGTACCAGGCGGGCGAGACGGCGTCTCCGCCCCGCGACGCCACGACCAGATAGCGGTCACCGTCCACGATCGGGACCGTGAGCACCACGGTGTGCGGCCGCCCGCTGCGTCGGCCGGCGGTGGTCAGGGTGAGCGTGGGCATGTTCTTGAAGCGGGTACCGATGCGGCCACCGGTGACGTCGAGCAGTGTGCGGTGCAGGCTGGTCACGGTCTTCAGGCGCAGGTCGGTGGCGATACGGCGGGTGTCGGGCACGGGAGCTCCTCGGGTCGGAAGGCGGTCGGGTACCGACGATCCGGATCCGGCTTGTGAGCGACCAGTGACCGATCAGTGGTCGAGACGCACGCGAGCGGCGTCGATCCACCCCTGGTTCGCGCAGCCCTCGGCGAGGCGCAGGGCCGCACGGTGGTGTCCGCCGGCGAGATCCGGATCGCCGCACCGCGCCGCCAGGTCTCCCAGCACGAGATCGACCGGGCCGACGGTGAACGACCCGGTGTCGGCGCCACCGAGACGATCGCGATACCGCAGCAGGTCCCGGTAGATGGCGGTGGCCTCCTCCGCCGTGCCGAGCGCCGCGATCACCATGCCGCGCAGGGTGAGGAACAGCGAGCGGAACAGGTCTTCGGGAACCGGTCGCGCGCGGCTTCGGACGCGGGCCGCCGCCGCCCGGTCACCGGCGGCGAGCAGGACGAGCGCGTGGAAGTCGACGGTCGCGTCCGCGGTGTCCGCCGAGGCGCTTCGGATGAATTCCTCGATCGTCTCGGCCAGTTCCCCGGCCCGGCCCTGATACAGGCGGACCGTGAACAGCGCCATGAGCGGGAGGGTGCCGGCATTGAAAATGCCTGTGCGGGCGAGCAATTCGGCGGCCTCCACGTAGCGCCGCTCGGCGTCGTCGGCGTCGCCGCCCACCAGTGCCAGCAGTCCCCGGGCCATCGCGTTCGCCGCCTGGGCTTGCCGCCACTGATATCGGTCGGCCGGCACGGTGGCCGCCGCGAGATGTGCGCGGGCCGCCTCGAGATCGCCGGCGAAGGCGGCGGCCTGCAGCGCGACGGTGTGACCCAGCAGCAGGTAGGCATGGTGATCGTTGCGCTGCCCGATCTCGATCAGTTCCGCGCCGAGCGCACCGCGATCCGGACTGTCGTAGAGCGAAGCCCGGGCCTGCAGCGCCGGTGCGAGCAGTGTGTCGTCGCGGAGGTCGCGGGCGAGAGCCTCGGCGTCAGCGGCCACCCGGCGCGCCCGGTCGAGTTCGGCGCCACCGATCTCCTCGACCAGCGCGACCGACAGCCGGCACCGGTCGGCGGCTGCCAGACCGGGATACCGCAGCGCGGTCTCGAGGCGGGCGACCACGGCGTGGTCGACGACACCGTAGCGCCGGTTCATCCAGGGCGTCGGGGCCTCCCAGGCGGTGAACGCCCGCACCAGCAGGTCGGGCCGATCGGCGTCCTCGGCCAGCGTCGCGGCGCGGTCGCGGGCGGCGCGCGCGGCGAGGCCGGCGCCGCAGACGAGGTGACTGCGTCCGGCTCGGCACAGCAATGCCACCCGCTCGTCGACGGTATCGCCGCCGGGATGGCGTTCGAGCGCGCGGGCCGCGCGTTCGTATCCGGCGGCGGCGACGTCGTGGGCGAAGCGCCGCTCGGCCCGCTGCGCCGCGGCCACCGCGTAGTCGGCGGCTCGCCGCGCGGTCTGCGGTGTCACCGATTCCCCGTAGTGGTAGGCGAGGGCGGTGAGATCGGTCGGGTCGAGCTCCTCGACCGCGGCGCCGATGCGGCGATGCCAGCGGTCGCGGCGGATCCGCGACAGATCCCCCAGCAACGTGTCCCGCACCAGGACATGGGCGAAACGCGCTCGCCCACTGGCGGGTTCGTGCAGGAGCCCGGCGACCACTCCGGCCTCGACCGCGTCCAGCACCTCCTCCTCCCCCACCTCCGCGGCCCGCACCAGAACCGCGAGGTCGAACTCGCGGCCGATCACCGCGGCCAGACGCAGTACGGACACGGCCGTCTCGGGAAGCCGGGACAGCCTGCGGCGCAGCACATCTCGCACACCGTCGGGGACCTCGGACGCGGCGACCAGCTCACCCTCGCTCTGCAACAGGCGCGCGATCTCGATGAGGTAGAAGGGATTGCCGCCGGTGCGATCGTGCAATGTCGCCACCACCGGAGCCGCGGGTACGCCTCCGATCAGAGTGCCGACGAGCCGGGCACTGTCGGCGGCCCCGAGGCCGCGCAACCGGATTCGCGCCTGGACAGTGGTCGCCGAGCTCGCCAGCGCATCGGCCAGCGCGGGCGGCACCTCGTCCGGCCGGTAGCCGATCACCATGAAGACCGGCGCCCGGGTGGCCACCGCGGCGAGCAGCGCCGCGGTCTCGGCATCACACCGATGGGCGTCGTCGAGCAGGATCGCCAGCGGCCGCGCGTGCGCCACAGTGGTGAGATAGTCGATCACCGCCCGGTGCAGCAGGAAACGGCCGTGCGCGCGGTCGGCCCGATCAGGCCCCGCGCCGTCGGTGAGCAGCGGCGCGAGTGCGGGCGCCAGTTCCCCGGGATGGTGCTCACCGGCCAGGGTCCGCAGGATCTCGACCCACGGCCACGCCGACGGGGCGGCCTCGTCCTCCGGGCAGCGACCGATCACCACGCGATATCCCGTGTCGCGCACGTCGTCGCGAAGACGGTGCAGCAGAGCGGTTTTCCCGCTGCCCGCCTCACCCGCCACGGTCGCCGTCCGTGGTCCGTCGCCTCGGGCGGCCGCATGCAGCGCGGCGAGTTCGGCGTCGCGGCCGAACAGGACGGTCGCCGTGGACGCCGGGGCCGGGTCGCGCGGCGGGAACGACTCCGCGATCACTCTCTCCTGCACCGGGATTCGCTGCGCGAGAATGTCGGCTTCCAATCGCGTCAGCGCGGGACCCGGATCGATGCCGAGTTCGTCGGCGAGGATCTCGCGCGCCTGCCGCAGTGCGGCGAGTGCGTCCGCTTGGCGCCCGGCCCGATAGCGCGCCAGCGCGGTGAGCCGCCAGGCCTCCTCACGCAACGGGTGTTCGCGGGTCAGGACTTCGGCTTCGGCCGCCGCCAGCGCGGGTTCGTCCTGATCGAGCAGCGCCGCCGCCAGCTGTTCGCGCGCACTGAGCCGCAATTCCTCGAGCCGCGCCGCCTCCGCGGTCGCCCAGGCCTCCTGCGCATAGGCTCCGTACGCAGGGCCCTGCCAGCGTGCCAGCGCCTGCTCGAGGGCGCGGCGCCGCCGCTGTGGATCCGTCTGTCGCGCGGCCAGATCCAGCTCCGCGCCGAACAACCAGGCATCGACCGCCTCGGTGCCGAGCCGCAGCGCGTATCCGGGGGCGCGGCTGACCAGAACCGCTGCCGGTGCGCGCGGCGCTCGTTCCGGCTCCAGCAGCCGCCGCAGATTGGATACGTAGGCCTGCAGCGAGCCCAACGCCCGCGGCGGCGGCTCGCCCCGCCACAGGTCGTCGATCAGTCGGTCGACCGGCACCACCTCGCCCCGGGCGACCAGCAGCCGGGCCAGTACGCCGCGCTGCCGCGGACCGCCGAGATCGAGTTCACCGTGCTCGTCCGACGCGGTCAGCGCTCCGAGGACCCGAATCCGAACCATGATGCGCAAAGTCTAGGACGGCGGCCGCCAAGTGCGTCTCGAGTCGGCTGCAAGCGGCCGGCGTCACCCTCGTCGCAGTTCTCGACACCAACAGGAGCCGCCATGTCCACCGCCGTTGCGCCCACCCGCCCCGATACCTTCGACATGCTCGTCGTGCACAACGCCTTTCGCAGTCACTTCCGCGCGCTTCCCGGCCTCGTCGCCCGGGTCGATGCGGGCGAGGTCGAGCGCGCCCGGCAGCTCGCGGCGTTCCTGGACGAGTTGTGCACCGGACTGCACGAGCATCACACCGGCGAGGACGAGCTGATGTGGCCGCTGCTGCTCGAACGCGCCCCGATGCATGCCGGCGCGATACTGCGCATGGAGGAACAGCACGAGCGCATCGCGGAGCTGGTTCGGCGCGCGCGGCGTGACGCGGACGAATTCACGACGGCCGCATCGGCTTCGGTGCGTGATCGGCTCGCCGAAACCCTGCGGACGCTCGCCGCCGCCCTGGACGAACACCTGGCCGAAGAGGAACGCCAGGTCCTGGCCGTCGTCGAGGAGGTCATGACCGTCGCGGAGTGGCGGGCTCTCGGCGAGCGCGGCCGCGCGCAGATGCCGAGGAACCGCCAACTGGTCTTTCTCGGCTTCATGATGCACACGGCGTCCGAATCCCAGCGGCGCAAACTTCTCGCGGAGATGCCGCCGGCGGCACGCCTGGCCTGGCGGGTGCTCGGGCGGCGCGGCTTCGCCCGGGAGTATCGCGCGATCTACCGCCGCGATCCCGAGTGGTGAGCGACCACCCCCCGCGCGCTCACCACCGGATGGCCGGCGCCGGAACGGCGGCGGAGCGTGGCACCAGCCGTTCCGCGGCGGTATAGGCATCCACCGTCCCCGCGGCGACGTCCGCGGCGAGGCGGTCCAGATCCGGGTGGGCTCGCACTCTGGTGTGCACCAGCGACAGGATCTGCACGCGGGCGCGGGCGATGCGGCGTTCCGGGTCGTCGCCGCGCTGGTGCGCGTCGATGGCCCGGGCCAGTTCGGGTATTCCGGTGCCGTTCTCGGCGACGAGGGTGAGGATGGGGGCCGACGATTCACCGCGCAGTTCCCGCACCGTCCGGTCGGCGCCGGGCCGGTCGGCCTTGTTCACCACGAGGATGTCGGCGACCTCCAGCAGCCCCGCCTTGGCGGCTTGAATCGCGTCTCCCGCACCGGGATTCAGAATGACCACGGTCGGATCGGCGACCGCGGCGACCTCGATCTCCGATTGCCCGACCCCGACCGTCTCGACCACGATCCGGTCGTAGCCGAGGTCGGTGAGGAGCCGGATCGCGGCCGGCACCACGGCAGCCAGGCCGCCGATATGCCCACGGGTGGCCACCGAGCGGATCAGCACACCGGGGTCACCGACGTGGGCCGACATCCGGATGCGGTCACCGAGCAGGGCGCCGCCGCTGTAGGGCGAGGACGGATCCACCGCCAGGACGGCCACTCGTGCCCCCTGCGCCCGGTACGTGCCGACCAGTGCCGCGACCGTGGTCGACTTCCCGGCGCCCGGCGGCCCGGTGACGCCCAGGACCCGAGGCGTGACCGGGCCGAGCAGCGCGAGAACCTCGTCGCGGCTGCCGTTCTCGACCATGCTCAGCAGCCGCCCGGTGGCTCGCAGGGAACCGTCCCGGGCGGCGGTGAGCAGCCGCTTGGCCTCCCGCCCGGCGGTGGTCACGGGGCGGGCACCTCGACCACGGTCGCCGATCCCATCCCGCCACCGGCGCACAGCGCCGCGATACCGAATCCGCCACCGCGACGGCGCAATTCGTGGACCAGGGTGACGATCATGCGCGCGCCGGTGGCGGCCACGGGATGCCCCAGCGAGCAGCCGCTGCCGCTGTAGTTCACCCGCTCGGGATCCAGGTCCAGCGCCTTGACCGCGGCCAGCGGAACCGAGGCGAAGGCCTCGTTGATTTCGATCAGCTTCACCTCCGACAGTGAGATACCCGCCCGCGCAACCGCTTTGGTGATCGCCTCGATCGGCGCCAGGCCGGTGTCGGCCGGGTCCACTCCCACCGACGCCCACGAGCGGATGACGCCCAGCACCGGCAGGCCCAGCCGATCCGAGGCGATCGCCAGCGCGGCGGCGCCGTCGTTGGATCCGGAGGCGTTACCCGCGGTGACGGAGAACCCCTCGATCTCCGGATGCAGCACCTTCAGTCCCGCGAGGCGTTCCAGGCTGGTGTCGCGGCGCGGATGTTCGTCGACGCAGAATTCGCCGTGCGGCGTCTCGATCGGGACGATCTCCTCCTTGAACCGGCCCTCGTCGATGGCCGCGATCGCGTTGCGGTGCGAACGCAAGGCCCAGGCGTCCATCTCCGAGCGCGAAATCCCGGCCTTGACGGCGGTATTCCAGCCGACGGTGATCGACATGTCCAGATTCGGCGCGTCCGGGCGGTTCGGATGCGACGGCGAGACCCACGGGTCGATCCATTCGTCGGCACCGACCCGGAACCGCACCCGCGGCCCGGTCGAATCGGAATTCACACCACCCGCGATGACGAGTTCGTCCATCCCCGCGCGGATTCCGGCCGCCGCGCTCTGCACCGCGGCCATTCCCGCCGCGCAGTGCCGGTTGGCGGCCAGACCCGGCACCGTGGTGAGCCCCGCCGTGACCGCGGCGTGGCGAGCCAGCACCCCGCCGCCGTAGCGGCCTTCGCCGAGGACGACGTCGTCCACCCGGCCCGGGTCGATATCGCGCGCGAGGGCCGCGACCACGTGGTGGGCGAGGTCGAAGGCGTTGGTATCACGCAGCGTGCCCTTGCGCGCGGTGCCGATGGGGGTCCGCACGGCGGACACGATGACGGCTTCAGGCATGGGAGCTCTCCAATTCGGCGACGAGGTTGCGGCGCAACAGTTTTCCGGTTTCGGTCTTGGGCAGTTCGGCGCGGAACACGATCGCGTCGGGCGTCTTCGAGGACCGCATCCGCTCGCGCACCCACCGCTTGATCTCTTCGGGATCACCGGCGCCCACCACGACCGCGATCAGCCGCTGCCCCCATTCCGGGTCGGCCACCCCGATCACCGCGGCCTCGCTGATGCCGGGGTGGGTCAGGAGCACGTCCTCGATTTCGGCCGGCGCGATGTTCTCCCCGCCGCGAATGATCGTGTCGTCGGCGCGGCCCTCGATGAACAGATAGCCGTCGTCGTCCAGCCTGCCCAGATCGCGGGTGCCGAACCAGCCGTTCGCGTCGAGCGCGGTGCGCGCACCGTATTCCCCCGAGATCTGCTCGCCGCGCACGAACACGAGGCCGGTCTGCCCGATGGGCAGCGATTCTCCCGCGGCGCTGCGGATGTCGAATTCGACGCCGGGCAGCGCCCGGCCGACGGAGCCCAGCCGCTCGCGGATCGCGGGATCGGTCGCGGCCTGCGCGGCGCGGTGATCCTCCGGGCCGAGCACCGCCACCGAGGAGGCGGTTTCGGTGAGGCCGTAGGCATTGACGAAGCCGGTGCCGGGGAACATCGCCAGCGCCCGCTCCAGTACCGGTCGCGGCATCCGCGAACCGCCGTAGGCCAGGCTCGCCAGTGTCGGTGTGTCCGCGGCGGCATTGTCGGCCGCGGTGACGATGCGGGCCAGCATGGTCGGCACCAGCATGGCGTGCGTGATCCGTTCGGCCCGAACAGTGTCCAGCCATCGCTGCGGGTCGAACGCGGGCAGATACACCACCCGGCGGCCGCTGTAGAGATTGGACAGCAGGTTGGTGAGGCCGGCGATGTGGTAGGGCGGCACCGACACCAGGGCGGCGTCGGATTCCGCGGCCGCGCCGAATTCCATCGTGTTCAGCAGGTAGGCCATCAGATGCCGGTGCCGCAGCAGCGCCGCCTTGGGTTCGGAGGTGGTGCCGCTGGTGTAGATGATCGCGGCCACCGCATCACCGTCCCACGGTGCCGGCTGCGGTTCCGGATCGGGCTGTGCCGCATCGATTTCCACCAGGGCGTCCAGATCCTCGGGGCGCAGCACCCGCGCACCCGGATGCCGTGCCAGCAGTGCCGACAGCTGGTGTTCGCCGAGTCGATAGTTCAGCGGCACGAACGGCACCGCGGCCAGGACCGCGCCGAACAGCGCCACCGGATAGGCCAGGTGGTTCGCGCCCAGATACAGCACCGCCGAACTGTCGGCGAAGTCCGCGGCCGCGCGGCGCGCCAGCCGTAGCAGCTGCGCCGCCGTGAGAGATCGGCCGTCGACGGTGATCACCGGCCGGTTTCCGGCCGAGGCCGCCATCTCGAGGATCATGCTAATGTTCATGAGAACATTATTCTCTCAGTAAGAGAGTGTTGATTTCAAGAGAGGGCAGTGTCATGGAGATCAGCGGTAGCTCCGCGATCGTGGTGGGCGGAACCGGCGGACTGGGCGAGGCGACCGTGCGACGGCTGCACGCCGCGGGAGCCAGGGTGGTGGTGGCCGACGTCGCCGACGACAAGGGCAAGGAGCTCGCCGCCGAACTCGGTATCCGCTATGTGCACACCGATGCCACCAGCGAGGAGTCGGTGCAGGCGGCGATCGCCGAGGCGCAATCGCTGGGCCCGCTGCGCATCTCGGTGGACGCGCACGGCGGACCGGCCAGCGGTGGCCGATTGGTCGGCAAGGACGGCAGCCCGCTCGCGCTGGACGGCTTCCGCACCACGATCGAGTTCTATCTCACCGCCGTGTTCAACGTGCTGCGGCTCTCGGCCGCGGCGATCGCGCAGTCGGAGCCGGAAGAGGAGGGCCGGCGAGGTGTCATCGTCAACACCGCCTCGATCGCCGCCTACGAGGGCCAGATCGGGCAGTTGCCGTATTCGGCGGCCAAGGGCGGCGTGGTCGGCATGACCCTGGTCGCCGCACGCGACCTGTCGCCGCTGGGTATCCGGGTGGTGACCATCGCACCCGGCACGTTCAACACCCCGGCCTACGGTAAGGCCGCCGATCAGCTGGAAACCTATTGGGGCAAACAGGTTCCGCATCCCAAGCGGATGGGCCGGTCCCCGGAATACGCGCAACTGGTGCAGTCCATCGTGGAGAACGATTACCTCAACGGTGAGGTCATCCGCCTCGACGGCGCGCTGCGCTTTCCGCCCAAATGACCGCTCTGACGGGCAAAGTCGCGTTCGTGGCGGGCGCCAGCCGTGGTATCGGCGCCGCGATCGCACACGGTCTGGCGGCGGCGGGGGCCGAGGTGGCCGTCGCCGCTCGCTCGCGGGAACCAGGGCGGTTACCCGGAACCATCCACTCGGTGGCGCAGCGCATCACCGCATCCGGCGGCCGGGCCCTGCCGGTGGCGTGCGACGTCACCGACGCCGAATCGGTCGACACTGCTCTGGCGGCAACGATTTCCGCATTCGGCGGAATCGACATCGTCGTCGCGAATGCCGGGGTCCTCGCGCTGAGCCCGATCGAATCCACCCCGGACGCGCGCTGGCAGCGCTGCCTGGACGTCAACCTCACCGGCGTCTTCCATGTCACCCGGGCCGCGATTCCGCTGCTGCGCGCCCGTGGTGGCGGTTCGATGATCGCCATCACGACCACTGGTGTCGGCATGCTCGATCGCGGCGCCAACGCCTATTGGATATCCAAGGCCGCGGTGGAACGCATGTATCTGGGGCTGGCGGCCGATCTGCGTGCGGACAATGTCGCGGTGAACTGCCTGTGCCCCTCGCGAGTGGTTCTCACCGAGGGATGGCAGGCGGGCGGGGGCGGACGGCGGATTCCCCCGGAGATGGTCGAGCCACCGGAAACGATGGCGGAGGCCGCGGTACTGCTCGCCGGGCAGGACGCGAGCGGCATCACCGGATCGGTTCAGCAGTCGGAAGTGCTACTGGCACAACGGTAGCGCCCTCCGGGCGCTACGGCCGGGCGCCCCGCACGCCACCGATGACTGCCTCACCGAATTCGGCGAGAGTCTCCGGTTTCGCGAAATCGGTGAACCAGACGTAGAACCGTTCGACGCCCTGCTCGACGGCAGCGGCGAAGTGGGCGATCAGCTCCTCGGCGTTTCCGCACACCAATCCGCTTGCCAGATAACCGAATCGGCGCAGGCTCAGCGCACGCACCTGGCCGGGATCGGCGCCGCGGCCTACGAAACCCACCAACTGCTGGGTGGACACGCGCGCCGACCCCGCCTCCGCCCGCAGTCGCGGCAGCCGGTCGAGCTGGTTGGCCGGCAGGTTCCACCAGTCCGCGTAGCGACGCACCAGCGCCATGGTGGCGGGACCGGACCCGCCGATCACGATCGGGATCCGCGAGGTCGGCATAGGTGCCAGGGCGAGGTCCCCCTCGCCCGCCCAATACCGCGGCAGCAGCGCCAGTGTGCGTTCCAGCCGGGCCCGGCGGGCGGGGCCGTCTTCGTGGCCGATGTCGAAATCGGTCAGCTCCTTCGGCACCGACCCCGAACCGAGCCCGAGTTCGAACCGGCCACCGCTCGCCTCCTGCAGCGCCACCGCCTGTTTCGCCAGCATCGCGGGATGGCGCAGCGCATCACAGAGCACCAGGTGACCGATGCGCAACCGTTCGGTGCGCGCGGCCACCCAGGCGGCCACCGTCATCGCCTCCCACAGCGGCTGCTGTTCGGCGCCGGGCGCCCGCAGATGATCGATGAAGGCGATACCGTCGAATCCGCCGGTCTCGGCCGCGCGGGCCCGCGCCACGATATCGGCCATATCGAGCCGGATCTGCGGAAGGAACAGGTACCACTGCGGATCACCCTCCTGTGCCACGGCTACCTCTTCGCGCCGTTCTTCGGCGCCGACAACCGAGCCAGATTGGTACGCAGATCCTCCGATTGGAAGGTCAGATCCTCGGCGGTGAGCGCGAAGTCGAGCGTGGCCAGCACCGCCCGCTCGAGGTGCAGGTTCAATATCCGTTTGGTGGATTCGACTGCCTGCCTGGGCAACCGGAGGATCCGCTCGGCGCAGGCGCGCGCCTCGGCGACCGGATCGGCGACCACGTGATTGACCAAACCCATCTCCCGCGCCCGCTCGGCCGGGATCCGGTCGCCGGTCAGCGCGTACTCCTTGGCCAGCAGCAGGCTGGTGTGCAGCGGCCAGGTCAGCGGGCCGCCGTCGGCGGCCACCAGCCCCACCTGCACGTGCGGATCGGCCAGATAGGCCTGTTCGGCGATGTAGACGATATCGCTGAGGGCGACCAGACTGCAGCCCAAGCCGACGGCGGGCCCGTTCACGGCGGCCACGACCGGAACCCGGCATCGCGCCATCCCGAGCACGATATCGCGACCGTGCGCAATGGTTTTCGCACGCAACTCGGCGTCGCGGCTCAGTTCGCCGAGGTACGCGAAGTCGCCGCCGGCGGAGAAGGCGCGCCCGGCGCCGGTGAGCACCGCGACACGGGCCTCCCGATCCGCACCGAGCCGGGGCCACAGCCGGGCCAGCCCGGTGTGCAGCGCGTCGTCGACCGCGTTGAGCGCGTCGGGACGGTTCAAGGTGATGATGCGAACCGGGCCCTCGGCCCGGACGTCGACTTCGGCGGGCAGGTCGTACATGTCAGGCTCCCAATCCGAGTATGCGGGCGGCGATGATGTTCTTCTGAATCTGCGAGGTGCCGCCCATGACGCTCTGGGCGCGGCTGTAGAGGTAGGTGCCGAACATGTCGGCGTCGTCGGTGCCGGCGACGGTCAGCGCGGCGTGGCCGACGGCCTGATCCACCCAGGTCATGAGCAGTTTGTCGAGTGAGCCGTCGGGGCCGTGCGAGACGCCGTCCAGCTGTTCGGACAGACGCCGCCGCACATGCAGCCGCAGCATCTCCGATTGCACTGCCGCCCAGGTCAATTCGTCGGGCACCGGCCCGTCGACGCGGTCGGCCAGCACGCGCACCGTCTTGGCGTAGCGGGCCGAATAGCCGAGTGTCGACGGTTCCCGTTCGTGACCGACCACGGTCATCGCCAGCTTCCAGCCTTCACCCGGCGCGCCGACCATCCGGTCGGCGGGCACGGTGGCGCCGTCGAAACCGACCTGACCGAATTCGGTGGTGATACCACTGATCATGCGCAGCGGCCGCTGCTGCACACCCGGCTGCTTCATCGACACGATGAAGGCCGAAATCCCTTTGTGCCGTGGCGCTTGCGGATCGGTGCGGGCCAGGAGCAAACACCAGTCCGCGACATCGGAGTAGCTGGTCCAGATCTTGTGGCCGTGGATCACGTAGTGGTCGCCG
The DNA here is from genome assembly GCF_963869435.1 of Nocardia violaceofusca NBRC 14427. Classification (NCBI taxonomy): domain Bacteria; kingdom Bacillati; phylum Actinomycetota; class Actinomycetes; order Mycobacteriales; family Nocardiaceae; genus Nocardia; species Nocardia violaceofusca. Next base: position 174,099 of record NZ_CAWMPM010000001.1, on the reverse strand, counting down.
TCGAGGGTGGCGCTGGTGGTGAGTGCGGCGAGATCCGATCCGGCGCCCGGTTCGCTGAAGCCCTGGCACCAGCGTTCGGTGCCGTCGATCATGCCGGGCAGGAATCGCTGCTGCAGGTCCTTGCCGGCGTGACGGCCCAGTCCCTGGATCAGATAGCCCAGACTCGGCCGGGGCGGGGCGCACGCGCGGGCCAGTTCCTCGTCGACGATCACGTCGTAGACCGGCGGCAGATCGTGTCCGCCGAACTCCTTCGGCCACGACGACCCGAAGAAGCCCGCCTGGTACAGGGCGCGGTGCCACTCCCCTTGGCGGGCCCAGTATTCGTCCCCGGAAGTCGGGAAGTCGCCGGCGACCTCGGACAGCCAGCGGCGCAACCGCTCCCGGAATTCGGCCTCGGCCGGTGAGTCACGAAAGTCCACGGGCGATCTCCTCCAGACGGACGGGAAACAGTTCGGTCGAGACCAGGACGCGGCGAAGATAGATGTGCGCCAGGCATTCCCAGGTGTTGCCGATGCCGCCGTGCACCTGGATGGCGGTTTCGCACACGGTGCGGGCGGCGCGGGCGCAGTAGATCTTGGCGATGCGGGCGGCACGCACCGCCTCGTCGGGCGCCAGTTCGTCCACCCCCCAGGCGGCGTAGCGCAGCACACTGACCGAACCTTCGATCAGCGCCTGCGATTCGGCGAGCAGGTGCGCGACGGCTTGATAGGAGCCGATCGTCTCGCCGTACTGTGCACGGACTTTCGCGTAGTCGACGGCCAGCCGCTGCGCGCCCCGGGCGGCGCCCAGCAGATCCGCGGTGGTGCCGACCAGCGCGAGCGCGAACCATTGCGACGCCTGATCGGCCGACAGTTCCCCGATGTGTTCGAGCCGTCCGTCGAGGCCGGCCGCCGTCCGGGTCGGATCCGCCAGCGGTGCGGCGGACCCCAGCCGGCCGGCCAGCACCTGGCCGTCGGCGAGTACCACCGCTCGATCGCATCCGGCCGCGTCGACGGCGCGGCCACGCACTCCCAGCGTCCAACGCCCCTCGTCTCCGGCGGGGTGGCCGCGCAGGTCATCGGCCAGCACCGGTCCCAGAAACGCCACATCGACCAGTCCACGCGCGAACTCCTCGGCCACCAGCGCCACTTCCACACCCGACGCTCCGTCGGAGCGCAGGGCTCGCCATCCGGTCAGCTCGACGGTCTTGTCCAGCCGCGTGATCCGCTCCCGATCGGCCAGGTCCGCCACCGAACCGGGGCCCAGATCGTCGGCCAATTTCGCTGCGGCATCACGTAATTGGCGCTGTTCACTGGTCAGACGGACGTCCATGGCGCTCCTCGAGAACTCGGCGCAGCACCTTGCCGGACGGCAGGCGCGGGATTTCGGGGACGAAGACCACCCGGCGCAACCGCTTGTATCCGGCCAGGCGATCGGCGACCAGCGCGGACAACTCCTCCGCGGTGACCGGCGCGGCGGCCGACACCGCGGCGACGATCGCCTCGCCGTCGGCGCCGTCGGCCACGCCGAAAACCGCGCAGTCGGCGACCGCCGGATGCCCGTGCAGGACGGATTCGATTTCGGCGGGCGCGACCTGGAAGCCGCGGACCTTGATCATCTCCTTCACCCGGTCGGTGATGCGGACCCAGCCGTCGGTGTCGATCCACCCGACGTCGCCGGTGCGATACCAGCCGTCCACCACGGCCCCCGCGTCGGCGCCGTCGGGCAGATAGCCCGCCATCAGCGACGGCGACCGCGCCTGGATCTCCCCGATCTCCCCGGGCGGCAACGTTTTTCCGTCGTCGAGCGACACCGTCCGCAGGCACACCCCGGGCGCGGCCCGTCCCACCGTGTCCAGCCGGGCGCCCTCGATCGGATTGCAGGCCAGCACCGGCAGTTCGGTGGCCCCGTAGGCCGGCAGCCAGCGCACGCCCGTGCGGCGGGTGACGGTTTCGGCCACGCTCACCGTCACCGGCGTCGCGCCCCACATGATGTAGCGCAGCGAGGACAGGTCGAACGATTCCAACTGCGGATGCGAGGCGATGGCCAGCGCGATCGGCGCCACCGCCATCTCCACGGTGATCCGGTCGCGTTCGATGCTGCGCAGCATCGACTCCGGATCGAAGCGGCGATGCAGCCGCATCCAGGCGCCGACGCGCAGCGCGGTGACGATGTTGAGCAGGCCGAGAATATGGGACGGCGGGGTCAGGATCTGGATTCGGTCGTCGCTACCCAGCTCGAGCACCTGCCGCCAGTCGCGCACCGCGGCGTCGAACGAGGCGTGGGTGTGGCGCACCGCCTTCGGCAGGCCGGTCGTGCCGGAGCTGAACACCAGCACCGCATCCGATTTCGGATCCGGCGGGTCGAATTCTTCGCGACTGGGCGTGATCGGTTCGTCGAGATCGAGCATGGGCATCAGTTCGGCCAGTACGGGATGGTCGCCGATCGCGAATCCCGGGGTGGTGATCGCGAGCGCGTGCTCGGCCTCGGCTCGCCGCCACGCCGGGCTCAGCAGGACCACGGCCGCGCCGAGCTTCCACGCGGCCAGCACCGCGAGGACGAATTCCGGGCGGTTGGACGACATCACGGCGATCCGGCTGCCCGACCGGACGCCGCGATCGCGCAGCGTCCACGCGAGTCCGCCGGCCAGCTCGTCGAGCTGCGACAGGCTGTAGTGCCGATCGTCGAACACGATCGCCGCCGGCTCGGTCATGAGAAAATCCCATCTCGTTCAGGAGAACGCTATTCTCTTTTTATAAGAATCTTAATACCAGGAGAGGCGTTCCATGGCGAGTCCCCCGATGTTCCGGCCCGCGACCGTGACCCGGATCGTGAAGGAGTGCGCCGATGCGCGGACCTTCGTGCTGGCCCCGCACGACGGCCCGCTCACCTATCGCGCCGGACAGTTCTGCACCTTCCGGGTCCGGGTCGACGGCATCGAGCTGTACCGGTCCTATTCGATGTCCAGCGCACCGGAAACCGACGCCGAACTGATGACCACGGTCAAACGGGTTCCGGGCGGCAAGGTCTCGAACTGGTTGCTGGACACCGTGTCCGAGGGCGACGAGATCGACATGGGCCGACCCACCGGCCGATTCTGCCTGCGCGACACCGAGGTTCCGCTCCTGGGGTTCAGCGGCGGCAGCGGGATCACGCCGGTGTTGTCGCTGACCAAGAGCGCGCTGGCCACCACCGCGCGGCAGGTGCGACTGCTGTGCGCGGACCGCGACGCCGAGTCGGTCATCTTCGGCACCACGCTGCTCGAGCTGGCGGAGCGCTATCGCGGCCGGCTCCAGGTGGTCCGGCATCTCGACAGCGCGGCCGGACTACTCGATCCCGCGGCGGTGCGTGAGTTCGTCGGCGCGGACGGTCACGCCGACAGCTATGTATGCGGGCCGGAGAAATTCATGGAAATGGTGGAGGGTGCGCTTCCCGGCCCGGGGGTGGTCTTCAGCGAACGCTTCGGCGCACCGGTTCCCGAACTCGCCGCCCTCGAGAAAGCCACGCCCGCAACCGAATCCGGCACTGCCGATGGCACTGTCACGATCTTCCTCAACCGCAAGAAGGCGACGGTCGCGCGCCACGCCGGCGAGACACTGCTGGAAAGTGCCCGCCGCGCGGGCCTGACCCCGCCGTTCTCCTGCGAATCCGGCAACTGCGCCACGTGTATGGCCCGGCTCAGCGAGGGCAGCGCCACGATGCGGGTGAACGACGCCCTGGCCGACGACGAGGTCGAGGACGGGTATGTCCTCACCTGCCAGGCGGTGCCGGATACCGAGTCGGTGACCGTCCATTACGAATGAGCGCCCGACGCCGGCGGTCGCCCTCGGTCGGCCGCCTCGGTTCCCGCCCGGTGGCGAGGGCGATGCGGGGGTCGGTGCCGTCGGCCCGTTACCGAATCAAGTCACCGGCTCCGGACTGTCGTGCTCACCCAGCCGGGGCGGCGGGCCGTATTCCGGTGTGTAACCGTCGATTCGGATGGGCGAGGCCACCAGCCGGTAGGTCCCCGCCTCGGCCACCAGTTCGGGAGTGGCGTCGAGCGCTTCGGGCAGCGTGCGCACCGCCGCGGCGGGAATGCCCAGTGGGCGCAGTCTCGCCTCCCAGCTTCGGGCATCGTCGCGGGCCAGCGCGGCGGTCACCGCGGCGAGCACCTCGGCTCGACGGGATACGCGTTCGGCCATGGTGTCGAATCCCGCCACCCCGGCCTCGGCGGCGAAGGTCTTCCAGAAGCGATCATGCGTGACGAACAGCGCCAGGTAACCGTCGGCGGTCGGAAACAGCTGCGCCGGAACGTAATACGAGTGCGCGCCGAACGGACGCCGCTGCGGGCGCTTGTCCTCGTTGAGGTAGGCCGCCGCGTGATAGTTCAATTGCGACAACATCACATCGCGCAGGCAGACGTCCACCTGACCGCCGCGTCCGGACACGATCTGCGCGAGCAGACCCAGCGCCGCGGTCAGGCCGGTGGAGTTGTCGGCGGAGGAATAGCCGGGCAGGGTCGGCGGTCCGTCCGGATCGCCGGTGAGCGCCGCGACCCCCGTGGCGGCCTGCACGATGTAATCGAAGGCCGGATCGTCGCCACCGTAGAGGCCGAATCCGGTGATCGCGACGCAGACGACGGCCGGGTTGAATTCCCGCAGCGACGCATAGGTCAGACCGAGCCGGTGGATCGCGGACGGTTTCAAATTCACCAGCAGCGCATGCGAATTCGCGACCAGCTCACCCAGGCGCGCCCTGCCTTCGACACTGCCGGGATCGAGCCGGATACTGCGCTTGCCGCGGTTCAGGCTCGCGAAGTAGCTGTCGCCGACCTGCCGGGAGATGTCGCCGCCGGCCGGTTCCAGCTTGGTGACCTCGGCGCCCAGGTCCGCGAGCATCATCGTCGCGTACGGACCGGCGAGCATGGTGCCGACCTCGAGAACGCGAATCCCAGCCAGCGGGCCGGCGGAGCTGCGCTGCGGTGAAGCTACGGTCCGCGGGTCCGTGCCGAGCCCCGGAGAAGCGTTGGCGCTCATCGTAATTCCCGGGCCAGTTCCGCGATCATCTCCCGGGTGCGGCGCTTCGATGCGATCAGTTCGTCGCGGCTGTCGCCGATCGGCAGCAGCCGGATCGAGACATCGGTGGCGCCCGCCTCCGCGAAGCGGCGCAGTCCGGCGGCGATGGCGGCCTCGTCACCGGCGACGCAGATGTCACCGACGTCGCGGGCGTCCCCCTGTTCGAGCAGGCGCTGATAGTTGGGCGAGATCTCCGCTTCGCCGAGAATGCGATTGGCCCGCGCTTTCGCCTCCTCGACCTCTCCCGCCCGGCACAGGCAGACCGGCAGCCCCGCCACGATGCGCGGCGGTTTCCGGCCCGCATCGGCCGCGGCCCGGGTGATCTTGGGCGTCACATGATCGGCGATCGCGCGTTCATCGGCCATCCACAGAATCGTTCCGTCGGCCCGCTCTCCCGCGATGCGCAACATCACCGGTCCGAGCGCGGCCACCAGCACCGGCACCGGAGCGACCGGGCCCAGATCGAGCGGATTGTGCACGGTGAATGCGTCGTTCTCCACGTCGACCGCGCCCGGGCCGGCGAGTCCCGCCGCCAGCACATCCAGATAGTCACGGGTGTAGGCCGCCGGACGCTCGTACGGCAAGCCGAGCATGTCACGCACGATCCAGTGATGCGAGGGGCCCACCCCCAGCGCCAGCCGCCCACCCGCGGCGGCCTGCGCCGACACCGCCTGGCGAGCCAGCGCGATCGGATGTTGCGCCTGCAGCGGCACCACGGCGGTCCCCAATTCGATGCGGCGAGTCCGCAATCCCATTGCCGCGACGGTGATCAGCGCGTCGAAATCGCTGGGAATCTGCGGAATCCACGCGGTGTCGAGCCCGGCATCCTCGGCCCAGGCGATGTCGTCGAGCATCCGGCTCAGCTTGCGCGCGGAATCCCCCTTCTCCGGTCCGATCATCACTCCGACACGCACGAAGACCTCCAACCCGCCGCTACGCCGGGCGACCACGTCACCCACTGATGAATACGGTACTTGCGAAAAAAGAGAATGCCAATACCGCTACCGCGGCCGGCGCGGCGACTACGAACGGCTTCCGACCGGCCTTCCGCCCAGGGCACGACAGGTGCGAACCCGTACGGCGTATTCGCCCGCGACATGGGTCCGCGCGGGCATCGAAAGGCGTTCTCGCCGCCTCGTCGAGCGATGACTTCCGGCATACGTTCCGTACGCCGCCAGGGCGGCGGAACCGACCGTGGCCACGACGACAATCATCAGATACAGCAACACCGCGTCTCCTCCCGTCCGAGAGCGTGTTACCCACGATCGAAGTCTGCAGACCGTGGATCGAGCAGGTCGCCGGAGCAACCCGCACACCTTGTCGATCGGAATACCCCGCCGAATAGTTACGTGAGTTAAGCAACCGCGGGTGAGCGAGAGCGCCCCGTGAAAGCTGTTGTCGCCGACCTGAATCGACCGTCCGATCAGCGGGCGATGTCGGCCCGCGCGCAACTCGCCGACCGGAGGCGTCCGCGCCCTCGGAACCCGCCGTCGACTCGGCCGCAGATCCTGAGCGCAGACTGAGAACAACAGACGAAATACCGGATAACAGAAGCGTCACGCTAGCATCGGCGACCGTGGTCGACACGATGGTGAGGGCGGACGGTGCGCCTACTGCAGGCGCGACACCCAGGGCCTCGGGTAGACAGCGCGGCGATTGGGCCGGACCGATAGCGTTCCTCGCCGGGCTGCTGGGCGCGTTGTGCGCCGTCGCGGTGCCGCTGCTGCCGGTGAAGGTGGACCACACCACGCTGTCGTGGCCGCAACAGGACTCTGCCCGCAGTGTCGACGCGCCGCTGGTCACCTACGCGCCGCTGACCTTCGATGCCACCATTCCCGGCCGGTCGATGACGCAACTGAGCGCGCACGGCGGCGTGCTGGCGTCGACGCTGCCCGCCGGTGCGCCGCAACTCGAGAAGTACGGGTTCGTCGCGCGCGTGCGACCGGCACAGGACGGTAAGGCCGCGCAACTCGAGGTCGTGTTGCGCAATCAGTCGCTGCTCACCACACCGATCGATGCGATAGCCGACGGCACCTTGACCGTGCACGCCGATATGTCGTCGACCAAGGTCGGCATCACCGGATCGGATACCGAGGCCGCCACCTTGCCGCCGGGTGACTGGCGGCCCCAGGTGGTCGGCATCTTCAGCGACCTCCCCAAGGCCGAGGGCGCCAAGGTCGTCGCGCAGGTGGACAGCCGGTTCTCGGTGACGCCGACCGTCCTCAAACGCGCGGCCGAAGTTCTGGCGGTCGTGTTCACGCTGGTCGCGCTGGCGGCGCTGTACCGGCTGGACCGCACCGACGGCCGGCGTTCGAGGCGGCTGCTTCCGCAGCGGTGGCGCACGTTCACCGGCGTCGACCTCGTCGTCTTCGCCACGCTGCTGGTGTGGCATTTCATCGGGGCCACCACCTCCGACGACGGCTATCAGTTCGGGATGGCACGGACCTCGCTGGTGTCCGGATATATGGCCAACTACTTCCGGTTCTTCGGCGTTCCGGAGAACCCGGTCGGCACGCCGCCGTACGACATCATCGCGCACATGTCGGAGATCAGCGTCGCGAGCCCGTGGATGCGGCTGCCGACGCTGCTGGCGGCCGTGGTCACCTGGCTGGCGCTGAGCCGGGAGGTGATCCCGCGGCTCGGTGTGGCCGTGCGCCACGACAAGGTGGCGGTGTGGACGGGCGCGCTGGCGTTCCTGGCCGTGTGGCTGCCCTACAACAACGGGCTGCGGCCCGAGCCGGTCGTCGCCGTCTGCGTACTGCTCACCTGGTGCCTCGTGGAGCGCGCCATCGCGACGCACCGGCTGCTGCCGTATGCCCTCGCGATCCTGATCGCCGCGTTCAGTTTCACCGCCGCGCCCTCGGGGATCATCTGTCTGGCGCCGCTGCTGGCGGGACTGCGTTCGGCCGTCGGATTCGGTGTTCCGCGAGCGCGTGAACTCGCCGGTGCCCGGCACGGAACCCCGGTGCCGGCCGCCGCCTGGATCCGGGCGTACGGGGCGCTGCTCGCGCCGCTGGCCGCGGCCGGAATGCTGGTGCTGGCCTTCGCTTTCGCCGTCGAACCGCTCTCGGCGATGTTCGAGATGCAGCGCGTGCACAACCTCGTCGGCCCCTCGGACCCCTGGTACAACGACTACCTGAACTACCAGTGGCTGTTCATGCCGTCGGCCGACGGTTCCATCGCCCGCCGCTTCGGCATGGTCGCGATGTGGCTGAGCCTGCTGGTCTGCGTCTTCGTTCTGCTGCGCAAGGGCGGCCGCATTCCGTTCACCGCGCCCGGACCGGCGCGGCGGCTGCTCGGTGTGACCTTCGGGGCCATGGTGCTGATGGCGACCTGCCCGACGAAATTCACCCATCACAACGGGGTGTACGCCGGGCTGGCGGGATCGGTGGCGGTCCTCACCGCGGTCGCGGTGGGGCCCCGGGTGATGCGTTCACCACGCAACCGCGCCCTGTTCGCGGCGGTGGTGGCGCTGGCGATGGCGCAGATCTTCACCAGCGTCAACCAGTGGTGGTGGGTATCGAGTTTCGGGGTCCCGTGGTGGAACGAGCCCCCTGCCGTTCTCGGCATCGGGTTCAGCAAGATCTTCCTGATCATCGCCGCGCTGTGCCTGCTGCTGGCGATCTGGTGGCATGTGCGGGCGCCCAAACCCGGCATCCCGCACCGGGTTTCGCCGCGCGCGTGGCGCCTGGCGAAGTTCCCGCCCCTGATGGCGGCCGCGGCGATCCTGGTGGTGTTCGAGGTGTTCTCGTTCACCGCGGGCGCGGTGGCGCAATATCCGGGATTCTCGCTGGCATCCTCGAATATCCATGCGGTAGTGGGCAATCCGTGCGGATTGGCCAACAAGGTCCTGGTCGAAACCGATCCCAACGCCTCGATGATGCAGCCGCTGGTCGGCGACCAGTTCTCCACCTTCACCTCCGGTGCGCGCGGATTCGTGCCCGACGGCGTCGGTGACGTCATGTCTCCCGATGAGAAGGAGGAGACCAGCAGCATCGCCAAATCCTTCGGCGACAAACCCGGTACCGGCGAGTCGGCCACCCAGACCGGCGGCGCCCCACTGCCGTACGGGCTCGATACGGCGACCACGCCGGAACTCGGCACCTACGGCGAGGAGCAGCCCGCCGATCTCGTCACCGGCTGGTACCGCCTGCCCGCCCAGCACGACCGCAGCGACATCGTCTCGATCGCCGCGGCGGGGCGCATCCAGGCGGTGGGTCCGAACAACGGATATGTCGGTGGTGAGCCGGTGGAGATCGAATACGGCAGCACCGACTCCCCGACCAGCGCACACGCACTCGGACGGGTGACCCCGATCGACATCGGCCCGGCGCCGTCGTGGCGGAACCTGCGAGTCCCCTTGGACCGAATACCCGCCGCCGCCAACGTGATCCGCATCGTGGCCAAGGATCACAACCTCGATCCACAGCGCTGGGTGGCGCTGACTCCCCCGCGCATACCGAAGACGCACACCCTCAACGACCTGGTCGGCTCGAAGCAACCGGTGCTCCTGGACTGGGCCGTGGGCCTGCAGTTCCCGTGTCAGCGTCCCTTCGACCACAAGGACGGCATCGCCCAGGTACCGGACTGGCGCATCCTGCCCAACCGCCTGGGCGCGGCCGACACCACGATGTGGGAAAGCCACGCGGGCGGCGGTCCGCTGGGCTGGAGTCAGCAATTGCTGCGCTCGCAGACCCTGGCCACGTACCTCGCCTTCGACTGGGACCAGGATTGGGGCGAACTGCAACGCCTCACGCCCATCGATCCCTCGGCGGTCCCGGCGAACCCGGCGGTCACCCAGGAGACCCACAGCGGACTGTGGTCACCGGGCCATATCTACACCTGGTAATCGCGTCGTGTCCCGGAGCAGGACGACAATGGCCGCATGACCGCGAGTGTCGAGCTGCGGGTGTATGCCGAGCTGAACGACTTCGTGCCGCCGGGCGCACGGTACGTCGCGCAGCGGCGTCCGATCCGTCCGCATCAGACCGTGAAAGACATCGTCGAGGCCGCGGGCATCCCGCATACCGAGGTCGACCTCATGCTGGTGAACGGTGAATCCGTCGATTTCGGTCACCACCCGCGGCCGGGCGATCGGCTCGCCGCCTACCCGGTGTTCGAGACCCTCGACATCGGGCCGTCCACGCGGGTCCGTCCCCGCCCTCTGCGCGATCCGCGTTTCATCGTGGACGTCAATCTCGGCGGGCTCGCCCGGCTCATGCGGTTGCTGGGCCTCGACGCCCGAATCCCCTCGGACACCGACGATGCCGCGCTGGCAACGGCCGCCGCCGACGAACACCGGATCATCCTCACCCGCGACCGCGGACTCCTGAAGCGCCGCAATGTGACCCACGGCGTCTTCGTGCGTTCGAACCGGCCCTTCGATCAGCTCGTCGAGGTGATCCGCCGGCTCGATCTGGCCGACCGGCTGACACCGTTCAGCCGCTGCCTGCCCTGCGGGGGCCTGCTGACCGACGTGGCCGAACGAGACGTCATCGACAGGCTCGAACCACTCACCCGCAAGTACTACGACACTTTCAGAGAATGCCGGGATTGCCACCGGATCTACTGGGAGGGTTCGCATCAGCGGCGACTCGACGACCTCGTCACCAGAATTCGAGCCGCAGTCGGAGCGGATCGCCAGGTGCGCCCTCTCACCCGCGACTAGATCATCCACCGCGACGCCGACACGTTTCCACCGGCACCGGCGCAACCGGTGCCCGCCACACGTCCCGCGCTAGATGCAGAAGCTGACGCTCGCCGATCCGGCCGGAAGGTTCAGGCACACGGAAAGCCACTGAATCTGCGTCGCCTGAGCAGCTGTGTCACTGGTCGCCGGCCGGTCGGTCGCGGGCGCCGCGGCCGAGGCGATAGCGGGGGCGGCGGCTCCCAAGGTCAACGTGGTGACGGCCGCCGCGACGGCAAGACCAATCCTTCGAGACATCGCAATTCTTCCTCGAGAGTCCGGACTACACACGCCAATTCTCCGCCCGCCGCCGCATCGACGACAAGGGTCCGTCGGCACTCGACCGGACGAGGCACGCCGTCGCGGGGAGTGCCGGCGCATGTTTCATCTCGGTCGCCGCCCCCGGCGCGACCCCACGCCACGAGTAGACTGCAGCTTGCTCGCAGATGTCCACAAGGTGAACTCAAGGGAGTGACGATGGACCTTCTCGAGGGTGGGGTAAAAGCAATTTCGTGGACGGCCGATGCGACCACATCCGCGGCCGGGGCGGTGGGCGGCGCTGCGGTCAACGGTGTTCTCGGCGGCATGCAGGGCGTCGTGTCCGGCGTGCGCAGCGGACTGAGCAGCGGCAGTCATTCGACGCCGGCGGCCGCGCTCACGCTGGCCGCGATCGGAGCTACGGGAGTCGTGGACTGGCCTGTGCTGTTGGGCGTGGGTGGCACCGCACTCGTGATCCGGAAGCTCATTTCGCACCCGGACCAGCGACCGGCATCCGCGACCGATGCTCCTGCCGCGCGTGACGAGCAGCAGGCGCCCGGTGAGCGACCGGCCCTCCCCAGCGACGACGAGGGGAAGCCCCCCGCCGGGGAGACCGCGACCGGATCGCGGCACGTACCGAGCAAGGCTTAGCCCGCGGCGGTGTCGGCTCAGGCGTAGCGTGGGGCGATCAGCGTGATGATTCGCCGACGACGTCGATCACGCCCAGGCGCCACAACACCGCGTACAACTCGCGCAGCGGGACGGTCAGCACCTGCGTCAGTGCGCCCGTCAGCGGATCCCGGCCGCCTACATCAGAGGTCCTCACGATGGACACTGTGCCGAACCCAGGCGTCGAGACCCCGAATATCACATGACCGGGAGGCAACATATGGCCGACGAAACGCACACCAGCCACCGGAACGCGGTCGACAAGGTCATGGCCGCGCACAGTTTCGCGGTGGAACTTCCCCTGCTCGGCCGAGTACCGGTCCCCCGCCCCGAACAACTGGCCTACTACGGCGCACTCGGCGCCCTGGCCGCCGCGGAGATCATCGAATGGCCGGTCGCGCTGGTGCTGGCCGGCGGCCACTGGCTCGCGGAGAATCAACACAACCGCGTGGCCCACGAGATCGGCGAAGCCCTCGAAGACGCCTGACACCGGGCCGTGCCGGCGAGGTGAGTCCCAGCGATCGGGCTACCCGGTGCGGCTGCGCGGAGCATGCCGAGCGGTATGCGTCCGCTCCGCGAGAGAGCCGACGACCAGGCCACGCTCGGCGCATTCGTCCACGATCCGCGGGATCGCGCCGAGGGTCGCGCGCCACGCGCCGGATGCCGATGTGCAGTCGGAGTCGTGTAGCAGGACGGTGGCACCGGGCCGAAGTTCGCGGACCACCCGGTGTGCCACGGTGTCCGGCGTAGCGGTCCGCACCCAGTCCTTCCCGCACGCCGTCCACAGCACCGGCGTCAGTTCCAGCCGCCGGGCCGTGGCCAGCGCCGCGGCCGAGAGTATCCCGTACGGCGGTCGATAGTGCCGCGGCCTGCTCCCCGTCGCCTCCGTGATCAGGTCATACCCGCGGGCGATGTCGCGGTACGTCGATACGGGCCCGCGCGCCAGCAGGCAGCGGTGACTCCACCCGTGCACCGCCACCTGGTGCCCGGCGGCGACGATCTCCGCGCCGAGCGCAGGCGCCCGCTCGAGCATCGAGCCGAGCAGAAAGAACGTCGCGTGCACGCGCGCGGCGGCCAGTGCGTCGAGGATGGCCGGCGTCGATTCCGGATCCGGGCCGTCGTCGAAGGTCAGTGCGACTGTGCCGGTCTCCGAGTGTCCGGACAGGCCGGGGGTCAGGCGGGTGCGAACCGTCGCGATCGCCGTGACCGATGGGAGGGCATTCAGCAGGACCGCACCGGCACCGGCGGTCGCCACGTGCGCGACAGCGGATTTCATGCGCCCGTCAGCCCGCCTCGCACACCACACCGGGCTTCCCATTCGCTGCCCAGCATCTCCGCCAGTCCCAGCCGCGCCCGCCACCCCAGTTCGTCGCCGATCCTCGCGATGTCGGCGATCACCCGGGGCGGGTCCCCCGGCCGTCGGTCGCCGACGAGATGGCGGAATCGTTCGCCGGTCACCGCGCGGGCGGCATCGAGAATTTCGAATACCGAGTACCCGCGCCCGGTTCCGACGTTGTAGACCGAAGTACCCGGCTGTCCACACTCGAGCCGTTCGGCCGCACTGACGTGTGCGTTCGCGACGTCGAGCACGTGCACGAAGTCGCGGACACAGGATCCGTCCGGCGTCGGGTAGTCGGCACCGAAGACGACCGGGGGGCGACCGGACGAAATCGCTTGCAGGACATTGGGTACCAGCCCCGTCGCATTCCGGTCACCGAGCCCGGGGCCGCCCGCCCCGGCGACGTTGAAATAGCGCAGAACGGTCGAGTTCAGCCTGTCGAATTCCGCGGCGGCGTCGGCGACGATCCACTCGCAGGCGAGTTTGCTGCGCCCGTAGGGGTTGATCGGGCGCGGCGGTGCGTGTTCGCCGACCGATCCGTCACCGGTCTGCGAACCGTATACCGCTGCGCTGGAGGAGAATACGAGATGCTCGACGCCGGTGGCATGCATCGCGGCGAGCAGGGTGCGCGTGCCACCCGTGTTCTGCTCGTAGTACTCGAGCGGATGGGTCACCGAGTCCACCGCGGACTTCCGGCCGGCGAGGTGGGCGACACCGGTGATCTCGTAGTCGCGCAGGACGGCGGTCACGGCCGCGAAATCGGTGATCGACGCCGCGACCGTCGCGACGTCGTCGGGGATCACGGCACGGCGGCCGGTCGAGAAGTCGTCGAGGACGACCACGGGCCGTCCGGCCGCGAGCAGAGCGCGCACCACGTGCGATCCGATATAACCGCCGCCACCGGTCACGAGCCAGGTCACCCTGCACTCCTCGTGGTCAGGTCGGTGTCCGCCTCGATGCCGCGCGCGGCTGCCGCGCGGTCGCGACCGAGACATGTCACACCGACGGATATCGCCACCAACGCGACCGCGAAGGCGGCCTCCGCCCGGCCAGCGGGTACCTCGTCGCCGAGCACGGTGATCCCGAGCACGACGGGAACGAGCGAGGACACGACGCTGGTGACCGGGAAGGTGAGCACGGCCGCGCCCGCCTGCAGTCCGCGCTGGAGCAGGCTGATCGCGAGCAGCGAGCACACTGCCAGCACATACGGTGTCGGGGTGGCGAGCAGCCGCCAGGGGTCGTGGACATCGAAGGTCAATCCGAACTGCCGTGTCGCGACCGTCGCGATGCCGTAGGCGATTCCGGCCGCGGCGCCGAAACCGAGCGCGGCGACCCATGCCCGGCCGGTTCTCGACCCGAGATCCCCGGCGACCGCCCCGGCTCCCGCGGCCACCGCGCCCACGACGGCGAACAGCACCATCTGTCCGTCCGAAGCCGGGGAACCGAGGGATGATTCGCCGGCGAACGCATACGCCATCAGACCGGTGCCGAGCACCATCGCGACGATCCCGTACCGGCCCACGGCGGCCAGCCGCTCACCGAGCCCGCGCCGGGCCAGCACGACCAGGAACACCATATCCAGGGTCAGCAAGGGCGCGACCAGCGTCGCCGGCGCGATCGAGAACGCGTATGCCTCGGCCGCGAAACCGCCTATCTCACAAGCCAATCCGACCAGCCACAGGGGCCGCACGGCCAGCCGGGCCAACAGCGCGAGCCCCAGGCCGCCGCCCGGGGCGGTCTGCCGTGCCGCCGCGGCCTGCACCACCGGCGCGCAACCGTACAGTGCCGCGGCCACGACCACCGCGGGCAATCCGTGGGTCAGCGACTGATTCACGGCGCGGGCGCCGCCCAGCCGGCCGGCCCGACCCGTTCCAGCACGGCACCGAAGGCTTCCTCCCACGCCGTGGGCTCGACGGCGACCCGAGGCGACGACGGTTCCACCCGCTGCAGACACGCCGAAACGGAACGCCGGATCGCCTCCGGCTGCGCGGACGTGACCGCGGCGCCGCCGCGCACGAGCTCCTGGTGAAGGTTTTCCCGGCCGTGTCCGGGCACGACGTCGAGCAGTAACAGGTCCCGGCCGATGACTCTCGCCTCCGCGCAGGTGTCGCCCGACGAGGTGACGACGAGATCGGCAGCGGCCATCAGCGTGGGGATCTCGTCGGAGAAACCGAACGGGACGATCCGGTCCGTCGCCGCGGCCAGCGATCGCAACCGGGATTCCAGTCCGGCATTGCGGCCCGCCACCGCGAGCACATGGACGCCTGCGCGCGCGATCAGGTCGGCCGCCTCGACCAGCGGGCCGATACCCCAGGCCCCCGATATGAGCAACACGCACTCCGCATCCGGAGGCACGCCCAGCGCCTCCCGCGCCGCGGCCTGCGTCGGCGCCAGGTAGAACTGCGGGCGCACCGGCGCGGGCACCACCGCGATCTCCGCGTCCGGATCGAAGCGCCGGATGTAGCGGGCCGCCGGATCGGAGGTGACCAGGTATAGATCGGTGTTGTCGTGGACCCACAAGCGATGGGGACAGGTGTCGGTGCAGAACACCGCGTTCACGACATCGGGATGGCGCTCCTTGATGCGGCCGGCGGCGGCGGCGCCGGTCGCGAACACCGACACCAGCAACTCGACCGGCCGGTCACGCAGCCGTTCGTCGAGGGCGGGCACGAGGTAACGGCACGATGCCGCGTCGATGAACCGCGCCAGCCGGCCTCCGGAACGCAGTTGCCCGAAGTGGAAGGCGTCGTACAGGCCCGGCACGGCGAGCATGCCACGAAACACCCCTTCCCCGAGCCCACCTCGACGGTGCCCCATCATGCGCATGCTGTCGACGGTGTCGGTCGTCCAGCCACGCCGGCGCAGCGACACCGCGCACGCTTCGGCCATCACGTCGTGTCCCATGCCGAGCGAGCCGGACAGCAGCAGCGCGGAGGGCGTCGCCATGGCTACCCGTTTCCGTGTGCGGCTGCCGTGTCGGGATGCTCCGCCAGATACCACTCGACGTACCGGCGGACACCGTCCTGGAACGAGGTCGTGGGCCGCCATCCGACCAGTGTCCGCGCCAGTGCGTTCGACACGTCGATTCCCCGGAAGTCGCCGGGCCGCGCCGGAACGTGTTCGATCGTGGTGCCGGGGAAACGCGCTTGGACCGCCTCCGCCATGTCGAGGACACTCACGCGCTCGTTTCCTTCCAGCGCTATCACCTGGTTTTCGGCAGCGTCGTCGAGCACCAGCGCATGCGCGTCGGCGAGATCCTCGACGAATACGTAGTTGCGGAACTGTTTACCGTCCCCGGCGATGGTCAGGGGTTCCCCCGCGAGGGCTCTGCGGACGAATCGGGCCAGTACGAGTTCGTCTCGCATGCCGGGCCCGTACGGCACGCCGTAGCGCAGGATCGTGAACGGCACCTCGTAGGTCTCGGCGTAGCTGTGGATCAGGGTTTCCGCCGCGATCTTGGTCGAGGTGTAGATGTGGCCGGCCTTGGCCGGCGCCATCGGCGCCGCCTCCGTCAGCGGCTCGGTCCCGCCGGAGATGTCGTAGGCGGCGCCGTACACCCAGACCGTGCTCGCGAACACCATTCGGCGCAGGCCGTGGACCCGCACCGCTTCCAGAACATGGGCGGTGCCGTCCACGTTCAACCGGACCGTGCGCAGCGGATCATGTTGCGCGACATCGACATTCGACATCCCGGCCAAGTGGAAGATCACCTCGAGATCCGACGACGCGTCGAGGACGGCAGCCGAGTCGAGGACGTCCAGCCGGCGGAACTGCGCACGGGGGTCCGGTCTCGACGGGGCCACCGTATCCAGGGCGTACACGGTGTGCCCGGACTCGGCGAGCCGGCGAATCACATGGGCTCCGATGAAGCCGGAGCCGCCTGTCACTCCGATCCGCATAAGTGTTCAGCCTCCCGTCAGCGTGTCTCGGACCTCGCGCAGCGCCGCCAGCACGTGGTCGACCTCGGCATCGGTCATGTCCGAATGCAGCGGCAGGCAGAGGTGGCGGGCACAGATGTCGTCGGCGACCTCGAGCCGGCGGCGGGCGTAGCGCTCGAACACCGGTTGCCGGTGCAGCGGCGCCTCGTACACCTCACCGCTCAACGACACCTCGAAGCGCTCCTTGACCGCCTTCTTGAACTGCGCCCGGTCGATGTCGTCGGTGGGCAGCACGATGTATTTGTAATAGTTGCTGCGCCCTTCGGGGCCGACGACGAGCCGCTCGAATCCGTCCATGGCGTCGATTGCCGCGTCGTAGCGTCGCGCCGCGGCGTGGCGTACCCGGAGAAAGTCGGGGAGGTGACGCAGGTGGACCAGACCGACCGCGGCGTGGAGCTCGCTCATCCGCCAGGCATAGCCCTCGCGGATGTGGACGTTGCCGAGAAAGCCGGCCTTCCCCTGATCGCGGTGGATCACCGCTTCGTCGCGGATTCGCTCGTCCCCGGTCACGATCATGCCGCCCTCACCGCTGGTGAGCACCTTGGTCGGATAGAACGAGAACGCGCCCGCCACTCCGAACGAACCGGCGAACCGGCCGCCATAGCCGCAGCCGTGCGCATGCGCCGCATCCTCGACCAGGGCGATCCCGCGTTCGTCACACAGCGCCCGCAGTGCCGCCGCATCGGGCGAGACCAGTCCACCGATATGGACGAGCACGACGGCCGCGGTGTCGGGGCTCAGGGCGGCCGCCACGGTCTCGGGCGACAGTGCGAACGTATCGCGGTCGACATCGGCGAAGACCGGGTTGCCACCGGCGCGCAGCACCGAAAATCCCGTGGCCGCGAAAGTATTCGCCGGCACGACGACGTCGCGCCCGGCCACATCGATACTGCGCAGGATGATCTCCAGCGCGGCGGTTCCGCTGCTCACGGCCACGGCGTAGGGCGCACCGTGCGCAGCGGCGAAATCGGCTTCGAACTCTCTCGTATTGGGCCCGAGGGTCAGTGCGCCGGTGCTCAGCGCCGTGGAGACGCGGCGGGCGATTTCGTCTCGGTCATCGTCGGTGAACAGGATTCGCGCGGCCGGTATCTGCATGCGAGCCTTTCCTCGTCAGCGAAATATCCGTCGTCGGCACGGCCGGACTCCGGCCGCGGCACCACACATATCGACCAACCAGTACGCCATCCTACATGGACAGCGCCTCTACCAGCGATTATTCGAGTGTTTCGGCCGCGGCGGCGCCGGTCGCCGGAGCGACTTCGCGAGTCGGCCCACCTGTGCCACATGTCATCGACGGCGATCGTGTGCCCCATGTCCACCCGCGCGGCGGCAGATCAGGCCCTGTAGTTGGATGGCCAGCAATTCACGGATCGCACCGGTGGTCTCGACGGGGAACGCCGGCTGGTTCGACCATGCCGATACCGCGGTGACGACGGCGTGGAATCCCGCGACCAGGTACGCCTGGTCGGGGGCTCGCAGTTCGATGCCGAGGGCTGCGGTGAGGATGCGGGCCAGCTCGTTTCGGTTGTGACGTCCCTGCTCGCGGCACCGCTCGCGTGCCGCTTCCGGCATCGGATACTGCAGCAATTCCGCCGAGGCGGCGATGAGCCGTGCGAGGATCGGACGCTCGGCCAGATCACCGGCGACGATCGCCGCCACCTGATCGACGTCGAGCGGTCCGCGATGCTGCCGCACTGTCGTCTCCAGTTGCGGGGTCCATGCGCGGTACTCCACGTCCATGAGATCGAGCAGCAAGGCTTCGCGAGAGCCGAAGTAGCGCAATACGTTCGAGCTCGCCAAGTTCGCTTCGCGCGAGATCGCCCCCAACGACAGCGATGTCACGTCGACGGTTGCCAGCAACGCCCGGGTGGCCGCCAAGACGGCATGCATCCGCTCGGCACGCTGCGCAGCGGTACGCGCTCGCTGAAAACTCTCTCCTGTCATCGCACCTCTCCGACCCGGACCGAGCACCCGGAATGCACCAATAATAGAACATCCTTCTGTTATATTTCGGTCGGTTGACACGGAGAGGAGCCGCCATGTTCGGCCGAAAGTTCACCTACCAGCTGGATCGTCGCGGGCCCGCCGCCCCCGAGGCGATGTTCGACCTGATACGCGACGCCGAGGGCTGGCCCCGATGGGCCGGCCCGCTGATCACCTACGCGACCTGGCGCGACGGAGAAACCGGGGTCGGCGACGACATCGTCGGGCGGGTGCGGCTGATGGGCACACCGCGAGTCCAGACCCCCGAGCAGATCACCGTCGACGATCGCCCCCACGTCCACGCCTACCGAATACTGACCCGCTGGCCGGTCCGTGACTACCACGCCCGGGTCGAGTTCACTCCCCACGACGACGGCACCACGACCGTGCGATGGTCGGGCGAGTTCATCGAACGCATCCCGTGCACCGGATGGCTGTGGAAGCGATTCCTGCTCCGGTTCCTCGGAGATCTGGCCGACAACCTGCTCCTCGCGGCAGCCGAATCCTCCCCCGAGGATGAACAGCGCGACGCAGGCCCAGGTCCCGGCCGGACCGCCGATCACGCATAGCGCTCGACATATCCGACGGTGACGAAGCCGAGGCGGCGGTAGATCCCTTCACCGTCCGGCGAGGCGGTGAGTACGACCCGGCGAGCACCCGCTTCGAGCGCGAGGATCAGAGCGTGCCGCGTGAGCGCGCTGCCGATGCCCTGTCCACGACGATCGGCTCGGGTCACGATATGTTCGAGCGATGCGCCTGCGGCGCAGCTCACGACTGCGGCACAGCCGAGCACCTCGCCGCCTTCACGCCAGAGCACGTAGCGGGTGGAGCCTCGCTCCACACCTTGGCGCAGGCCGGCCACGAGGGCAGCGGTGTCGGTCGCACCCGACCAGAGCCCCGCCCACTCGGCGAGGCCGCCATCATCGGTCACGGCCTCGATTCGCTCCGGCTCTTCGCGTTCCCCGTGCGTGATTCGGTCCGGATCGGCGAGCATCATCAGCGGTTCGGTTTCGAACAGCGCCAACCCCTTCCGGCGCAGAAGGTGCGGAATCTCCGGCGAATCGACGTCTCGCCAGAAATGCCAGCTCGCGGGCACGCCGTCGACCAGCGTTCGCAACCGCTCGATCTCGTGCGGACTCGCATCGCCCACCCGGAGGACGCCGTTGAGCTCCTCGCTGGGCGCGCCGGTACGAAACCAGCTCGACAGTGTGCCACCGCTCGACCGGTTCGCTCGCACCACATGTGTTGCGACAAAGGTGGTTACGGCCTCGTGGCACAACCGCGGGTGGGTCGTTCGTCGGGTCACGGCCTGGCCGCCGAGATCAGCCACGATCCGACGATTCCGGCGGGAGCAGCGATTCGTATTCCGCGCGAAGGGAATGGAACTTCGGCCAGAAGGCATCGGGTGGAGATGTCGCGAGCCTGGCTTGCAGGATGTCCAGGTGGGTGTGCCAGCCTGCGGCGATATCGAGCATTTCGCCGCGAGCCGGGATCCGGCGGTGGGTGACGGTCAGCCGGACCTTGTCGGCGACCTGCTCGAGCGCGAAGGTCACGTCCGAGTCGGCGAGGCCGCCGCCGGTGCTCCAGGTGTGGCGCAGCCGATGCGGGGGCTGCCATTCGAGCACCTCGCCGTGCCTGCGGTCGGCCACCTCGGCGGGATCACCCTCGCCGGTGAGTTGAACTATCCGGAAGATATGTTCGACCCGGCCGCCGGTGGCCTGTTCGAGCAGGCCGCCGGCCAGCCAGGTCGCGCGCTTGTCGACGTCGGTCAGGTAGGCCCACACCCGTTCGATCGGTCCGGGCAGTAATCGTTCGATGCGAACCGTGCCCGGCTCGACGACCTCGCCGTAGTCACTCATCTCGCGAATCCTCCTGTAGCAGCGCGGCTTCCAGAGCGTCGAGACTCTCACTCCAGAAGCGCTCGTAGAAGTTCACCCAGTCGGCACACTCTCGCAGCGGGCGCGGATCGAGCCGGCACAGATGTGTGCGCCCGCGCACGCTGCGTCGCACCAGCCCGGCCCGCTCGAGCACCTTGATGTGCTTGGACGCGGCCGCGAGTGAGATGTCGAACGGGGCCGCGAGCTCACCCACACTGCACTGACGCCGCGCCAGAGTGCGCAGCATCGAGCGGCGCGTGGAGTCCGACAGCGCATGGAACACCACGTCGAGCTGTTCCGACGAATTCTCAACCACATGGTTGACTATTCCGCCTGCGCACGCCTACTGTCAACCCATCGGTTGAATATCACGACCGATTCATCCACCCTTCAGGGAGAAACCCATGACCGAGCAGAATTTCTCGACGACCTTCGCCGTGGACCGAACCCCCGAAACGTTCTTCGACGCCGTGCTCGACGTGCGCGGCTGGTGGTCGAAAACTCTCACCGGACGCAGCGAAAGGCCCGGAGACATCTTCACGTACGAGGTCCCGGGCGTACATCGCGCCACCATCGAGGTCACCGAGGTCGTTGCTCACGAACGCGTGGTCTGGCGCGTCCTCGATGCCCGGCTCACCCTCGTCGACGACCGAACCGAATGGAACGGCACCACGATTCGTTTCGAGATCAGCCGCCGCACCGACACCACCGAACTCCGCTTCACCCACGTCGGTCTCACCCCGGCCTTCGAATGCTTCGACGCCTGCCGCAAGGGCTGGTCGTTCTACATCGACACGAGCCTGCACGACCTGATCGCCACCGGCACCGGCCAACCCGATGAGGACCCCCAAGCCCTCGCCCTGGCGAACGCGGCGCTGCCACACAAAACCCGAGCGTGACAGTGCGACGTGGACCGCCGAGCACCCGAATTCCGACTACCCGTACTGCCGAAGTGGTTGCGGGTCCAGAAACAATCGTTCATTCGGCAAGCGCGTTTCGGGTAGTGATTCCTCGATCCTGTGCAGAAATACTTCGATCGCACACCACCGCTTTCGACGGCAGTCGTGAACCAGGTTGACCGCCGCCGCGACCGTCGCCCGATAGTCGAAGGCCGTTCGGCCCAACCAGATTCGCACATGCACATCGTCGTGGGACAGCAGCCGAGTGCGCTCGGCGAGGGTCAGCACTGCCGGGCTCCGGTCGAGGCGCCGCCGTCGACGGACCACGCCGCCGCCAACGCGTCTGCCAGCCTCCGCTCGAGCCATTGCTCCTCGGAGTCGTCGGATCGCCGCGCCCGCAGCCCTTCGGCGAGCAATTCGAGGAACCGCCGGCGTTCGACTCCGAAGGTCACGAGGAGATCCCCGGAACTCGCACCGCCGAACGGCGCCCACCGGATGGCGAATTCGACCATCGACTTCGTTTCCGCGCCGATCGACCTGCCGGACACCAGAAACTCCAGCTGACTCAGCGCCGAGCGGACCCAGAACGAATCGTAATCGGCCCTCTGCCGTGATTTCGTCTCGTCCAGCGTCCGCGGTCGTGGCGAGTGCGCCCCTCGTGCACTGCGGATCGCGCCGGAACGACTTCTCTGCCGCTGCTGTGCATTCATGGTGACCCCGAGCGATAGTGTGCGATCTGTTCCCCACAGCCTGCTTCGCCGACACACGATCAGCGACGGGAGATCTACCTATGCCCGTACCTATTTTTCGGCATCCAGGTACCCGGGGAGCTCTCCGGTTGATCGCACAAGTAAGCATTCATCGCGTCCGCACAGTGCGCGAACCGCGACATCTCTCGGGTCAGCGCACTCAGGTCTGGTCGAGCACGCTGGTGGGGACGCCGTAGGGCAGGAAACGCACCTTACGGCGTTCGTCGGTGTTGTCGCGGTGCGCGCGCAACGCCTCGAGCTCGGTCGGGAATACCTGCTCGACCCGGGCCTCGCCGGCGTCGTCGACGCTGTAGACGGCCCAGACGCCGCTGCCGGTCTCCCCGGTCGTCGTATCGTCCGGTTCCGGCGATCGCGTCCGCTCCGGCTGTACGAACTGACCGAACAGTGACGTCAGCGAGTTCACGGTGGTGCGGTCGAGGTATCCGGCGGCCTTTCCGAGCAGGTCGCGCAGCTCGACTTCGGCCTCGCGCAGAGCGCGCTCGAACTCTTCCGGATCGATCCCGAACGGCCCGTTGGTTGCCATCTCGATACTCCCGAAGTCGGCGCTGTGTCTCCAGTATGCCGCGCGCGGACGTCGAGGGGGTGGACCAGTTTTTGTCCAGCAGGTCCCTTATTGCGGCTGGTCCGACTCGGTCAGGAGACAGAGGTGCGTTCGACGGTCTCTCGTGTGTTTTCCGGACGGATAGGCCCCTGCGGTATTACGTTCGTCTGCAAAGAAATTCGCTTGCTGTAACCGAACGGGGGGCGTGGGTGGCATCGTCTCGGAGGTTCGACCGGCGCACACTTCTGCGCGGCGCGGCGGCGGCCGGGGCGGTAGCGGCCGCATCCTCGATGACCGGCTGCGGTAACCACGACGACGATGCGCTCACCTTCTTCTTCCAGGCCAAACCCGATGAGGCGAAGGTCCGGCTGACGATCATCGACGAGTTCCGCAAGCTGCATCCGGACATCAATATCCGGACTCAGATGTCCGGCCCCGATCCGCAGACCCAGATCCTCACCTACTGCGCGGGCGGCAAGTGTCCGGACGTACTGATGTCGTGGGACCTGTCCTATTCCTTCCTCGCCGAACGCGGCATCTTCGAAAACCTCGACACGATCCTCGACAAGGACCCGGCGTATGCGGCCGAGCTGAAGAAGGACAGCTCGACGGCGCTGTACAACACCTTCCGCTACAAGAACGCGCAGCACGCGCTACCGGAGCAGTGGGCCGGAATCTTCCTGTACTACAACAAGAAACTCTTCGCCGACGCCAAGCTCCCACCGCCGCCCGCACGCTGGGAGGACGCCTGGAGTTTCGACGAATTCCTCGACGCGGCACAGGCGCTGACCAAACGCGACAGCTCCGGCGACGTCACCCAGTGGGGATTCGTGGATCCCTGGACCGTCTACTACTCCGCCAGTTGTTTCGGCATGAACAACGGCGTGGAATGGTTCACCCCGTCCATCGACCCGACCCACACCAATATCGACAACGACGCCTTCATCGAGGGCGTCCAGTTCTACACCGACCTGTCCACCCGGCACCGGGTGATGCCGAAAATCGAATTCCAGCAATCGCTTTCGTCATCGGATATGTTCGCCCAGGGCAAGGCTGCGATGGCGTTGTCCGGGCATTGGATGTACAGCGCCTACACCGCTCAGCCAGACCTCGACTTCGACGTCACGGTGTTGCCGGTCGGACCGCGCGGTACCGCCGCTCGCTCCGATATCGGCACCACCGGCCTGTCCATCGCGGCCGACAGCCCGCGCAAGGAACAGGCCTGGGAATTCGTCAAATTCGCCACCGGGCCCGTCGGTCAGGCGGTCATCGCGAAGTCGGGACTGTTCGTCCCCGCATTGAAGTCGGCCCTCGCCTCCGATGGGTTCGCGCAGGCGCACGAGAGAGTGCACAACCTCGAGGTGTTCCACGGCGGCGATCACGCCAACAACCTGCCGGTCACGCCCGCGTGGCCCCGCGTCGACGCGGTCATCGAACAGGGATACGACCACGTGTTCCGCGGCGCCGCCTCCGCGGAGTGGTTCAAGGCGGGCCTCGCCGGACAGATCAACGATCTCTTGGAGGCACAGTGAGCGACAATCGCGCAGCGGCTCGCTGGGCCGACCGAGCGTGGGTGTCCCCCACATCACCGGGCACAGCGAGCGTCGGCACACCACGACGTTCCGCGCTGCGCCGGCGCAAGGCTGCCGCGGGCCGAATGTTCATCGCGCCCAACCTGATCGCGGTGGCGGTGTTCATGGCGTTCCCCCTGGTGTTCACGCTGTACCTGAGTCTGCACCGATGGGATCTGTTCAGTTCGCCGACGTTCATCGGCTTCGACAATTTTCGCCGGCTCTTCGCGCACGACCCGCTGTTCTGGGTGGCCCTGCGCAATACGGTGATCTTCACCGCCGGCACGCTGATCCCGACCATCGTCATCGGTCTCGTCGTCGCGGCGGCCTTGAACCGGAAACTCAGGGGTATCGGGATCTTTCGCAGCATCATGTTCATGCCGCTGGTCGCTTCGACGGTCGCGATGGCGGTGGTGTGGCGGCTCACCTTCAGCACCGATTACGGCGTGCTCAACACCACGCTCGGGTGGATCGGCATCGGACCGGTCCCGTGGCTCACCGACCCCGCGTGGTCGATGTTCTCATTGTGCCTGGTCAGTGTATGGAAGAGCGTCCCCTTCGCCACCATCGTTCTGCTCGCCGCGATGCAGGGCATCCCGACCGATGTCTACGAGGCCGCCCGGATCGACGGCGCCGGAGCGGTGCGCCGGTTCCGCTCGATCACCGTGCCGCTGATCCGTCCCGCGCTGGTGTTCTCCTTCGTCATCACGTTCATCAACTCGTTCCAGGTGTTCGATCAGGCCTACGTCCTCACCGGCGGCAAGGGCGGTCCCGAAACCGGCACCTATGTGCTCGGAATCATGCTGTACCAGAACGCTTTCTCCTTCGACGACATCGGCTACGCCTGCGCCCTCGCCTGGGTGATCTTCGCGATCCTGCTGGTGCTGACGCTGCTGCAACTGCGACTCACCCGCGGCGACGCCTACGAAAGCGAGGCCTAGGTGGCGACAGCGACCGCGAATCGTGCCGTTCTCCGCCGTACCGGGCGCGGCATGCTGCTGTACCTGGCGCTCGTCGTGATGGCGTGGTGCGCGCTGTTCCCGCTGCTGTGGGCACTGTCGAGTTCGCTGAAGAAGCAGGGCAACATCTCCGACACCAGCATCGTCCCGGCCCACCTGGCATGGTCGAACTACCGCGACATCTTCGACCTGATGCCGTTCGGCCGGATCTTCTTCAACACCGTCCTCTACGCCGGCTGCGTGACCGCGGGCCAGGTGTTCTTCTGTTCACTGGCCGGATATGCCTTCGCCCGCTTGCCGTTCAAGGGCCGCGACGTCTTGTTCGTCGCCTACCTCGCCACCCTGATGGTGCCGACGACCGTCACGGTCATCCCCCAGTTCATCCTCATGCGCACCTTCGGCTGGGTGGACAGTCCCCTGGCCATGATCGTGCCGGGCCTGTTCGGCAGCGCGTTCGGCACCTACCTGATGCGCCAGTTCTTCATCACCCTGCCGGTCGAATTGGAGGAGGCGGCCATCCTCGACGGCTGCTCGGTCTGGCAGACGTACTGGCGGGTGCTGCTGCCACACGCCCGGCCCGCGGTGATGGTACTCGCGGTACTCACCTGGGTGACGGTCTGGAACGATTTCCTGTGGCCCTTGGTCATGATCCAGCGCGACGAAATCTCCACGCTCACATTGGGATTGGTGCGCCTGCAGGGCCAATACGAAACCAACTGGCCGATCCTCATGGCGACGTCCATCCTGATGGTGACCCCGATGCTGGTGATCTACGCGTTCGCACAGAAGTCGTTCGTGCGTGGGATCGCGATGTCGGGGATGGGTGGTCGGTGACGCGGGCTCGGCTGCGTTCCAGGGCGACCGATGAGTTCGCGGGACCGACGTCGTCTGCACTGGGGATCCACGAATGTGGCGCGGCAGTGCCATGGCCCGTGCAGCTACTCATCGGTGTGCCCGGCCGGCTCGAATTGGAGGTTTCCGGTGTCGGATGTCATTTCTCGCGACGCTCTCTGGGCCATGGCCCACGCCGAACGGGCGGCTCTGGCGGACGATCTCGCCGAGCTGGACGACCACCAATGGGCCCGGCAATCGCTGTGCGGTCGCTGGACGGTCGAGGAGGTCGTCGCACACCTGACCGCGGCCGCGAGCACCGGGCGGTTGCGCTGGCTGGTCAGTGTCGTCGGCGCCCGCTTCGACTTCGACGAACACAACGCTCGGCGGCTGGCCGAGCATCGCGGCAGCACCCCAGCCGAGACTTTGGATCGGTTCCGCAGAATCGTCACCAGCACCACTGCCCCGTTCGGACACACCGCGGCATGGCTCGGAGAGGTGATCGTCCACGCTCAGGACATCCGACGACCGCTGGGAATGCTGCGCGAACCACCTGTCGAGGCCGCCACCGAAGTGGCGAAGTTCTACGCGAGCCGCGACTTCGCGGTGCCCAGCCGCAGCATGATCGACGGACTCCGTCTCGAAGCGACCGACGGCCCGTTCACTGCCGGAACCGGCCCTCTGGTCACCGGAACGACGATCGCGTTGACCATGGCCATGGCCGGCCGCACCGCCTATCTCGATGAGCTGGCCGGGCCAGGCGTGCTCGCGCTGCGCGGACGCGAGGTGCAGTGATCAGGGTGCGATAGGGAGCCCCACCTTATTCCGGTGTGGGAGACGGTTGGCTGCGGGCATAGTTGTGCCAGTAGGCGGCGATCTCTGCGGTCTGCCGCACCACTCGGTCCGGCTCGGGCGGCGCAGGCCAAAATTGCAGGAGGTAACGGTCCAGCAGTGGCTCGTCATCGAGTCTGGTGTCCTTCTGGTGCGCCTGGTCCATACCCTGCGCGCAGTACCGCACCCGGTAGTCGATCTCTTCCAGGTCCAGTTCCCAGCAAGCCTCACCGGCCCACTGCATCAGCCAACTGTGAGCCGACACCGGGCGGAAAGAGACCTCCACGACGTCCTCCCATGCGGGATCGAGCGGTGGAGCTTGGCCGCGCACTTCGGCGGTGAAGCCGACGTTGCCGGTGTGCAGCCCGGTCATCAGCCACAGGGCGCCGGGTATCGCAGCACCGCACAGTCCTGCGCTCTGCCCGGCGAACGCTTCCTGCATGTCCGGGCCGACGCTCTCGGGGTCGCTCTCGACGTAGATCTGGCTGTAGTGAACATGCACCTCGCCATCGAGCCTGCGCACTTGCTCACACGCTCCCCACCGACGAGGACCTGCCGTCGTGCAGCTGCGCTCCGAGCAGCGGGCCGCCGGACGACCGGCGACTGTTCACGCCACCGGGATCGGTGCCGGCCTGCTCGAGCGAGAGAAGACCGGCGGGTGCGCGGAGGCGTTCGCGCAGTCGCATCCAGGAACGAATCATGCACGCAGCGTAGGGAAAACCACTGACATATTCGCTCCCGAACGCTCCCAGGCCTGAGCACTCTCGACCGGCTCACGAAGCGGTCGCGCCGGCGAATGTCCACCGATATTGCTGTGTCGCGACACGGGCCCGCTGTGACGGACCGGCCGACGCCGATGAAGGACCTGGTCCCCCATTGACCACTGTGGCAGCCTTGAAAGTATCCATCCGTCCGGATGCGAAGGACACATCATGTTCACGAATATCATCCAGCCACTTCAGCAACTCGCCGAACAAAACCGCGATGTCATCGGATACGTGGTCATCAATACCGGCAATGCCATACTCGGCGTCGTGCGGTGGGGCTTCGACGCCGCCACGCCCTGGCTCCAACAGTTCTTCTCCGAATATCCGCCCGGCGGAAACTACTGACGAACACTCCGGCTCTTCATCTAAAAGAACGACCCGTTCACCGCCCGGACGACCTCCTGGGGCAGCCGCTGCCGGGCGGCGCTCGCCCGTTGTCGGCCATCGCTTCTCGTCCATGACCAAAAGCGGGGGAACTGCACCACACGGATCCGATCCACGACCTCGTCGTCGTAGGCTCCGAAAACGACGGATAGCATCGCATAGCACGTGTTGCTATAGTGAAGCGATGACCAGGACCATTACCCAAGCCGAACTGCGCAACGGTAGCGCCGGGATCATGGACGCGTTGGAGGCCGGGGACGATTTCGTCATCACCCGCAACGGCCGGCCCGTGGGCGAACTCCGGCCGGTCACCACGAAGCGGACCGTCACAGCGGCCGTGGCCAAACAACGATTCGCCCGATTCGCCGCGTACGCCGACAGCGCAGCGGAACGAGCACAAGTAGACGCCGAATTCGGCGAAGACCGGCTCGATGACTGAGCCGGACAACAGCTTTCGGCATCAAGCCGGACTGTTGGATACCCGCGTGTGCATCGACTTGCCGCTGATCGACGAGGCCGCGCTACCCATCGAACTTCGCATCAGCACAGTCACACTCGCCGAACTAGGGCTGGGCACAGCCATGGCGGCAACCGCGGAGGAGTTGGCGATTCGCACCGAACGCCTGCTGGAATTCGAGCACACCTTCGACGCACTGCCGTTCTCCTCCACCGCCGCCCGGCGATTCACGTCCATGTCGAAATTGGTTGTCGCAGTGAAACGCAACCCGAAGCCACGCCGAATGGACCTGATGATCGCGGCTATCGCGTCGGCGAACGATCTCCCCCTGTTCACCCGCAACCCGGACGACTTCAAGGGACTCGAGGCATTGCTGACCGTGGTCACCATCTGAACAGCGCGCCACTATTCGGGCATAGGGTCCATGTTTACGCGCTTACTCACGGGTGTGGCTCGGGGGCCACTACCTGGGCACATCACCGCCCGGCGACGTGGGAGGCGGGGCCGGGTGGGCGATCAGCGGTATCGGTCTGCCCAGATAGACCATGGTCGCCACGTGGAATGTGTGTTCGCGCTGCATGATCGGCCCGGCTTCCGGTGCATCGATCGACACCGTCACGATGCAGTCACCGGGGCCCAACGCCGCCGGCATTCCGTCGCGGACTGTTGCGGCGAGTGGCTGTAGCAGTGCGGCAATGCAGAGTTCGAGTGCGAGTTCGCCGACGTGGTTTCCGTCGACCGTGACGTCGAGGTGTGGTCGGCAGGTCCTGGTGATTTCGTGTTCGAACAACTCGACCTGCTCGACCCCGCCGCCTCGGGTTCGCAGCGCCGCCCGGCGGAGCCGGTCGTAGCGACGCCAGCCCTCGACCATCACCCTGCCGAGGTCGACCTCGAACAGCCCGTCGACCGCCGTTGCCAGTTCATGCAGTGCCGCCGAGCGCAGGACCCCGGTCACGACCGGCGCGCAGCGCAACGCCAACTGGTCGACGTTGCACTCGCGCAGACACTCGGCCGGCTCACCCACACCGGCAGCGGGCGCGGCCCCGTCGAACAGCACCGCCCGAGCGGTGATCGGCGCGAAACTCGTCATCATGGCACCTCCCTCAGGTACAGCTGCGGCTCGCAGGCGCTCAACCGGACCTGAACCTGCGGAACGCGGATGACCTGGCGAACCTGAATCGATGGGCGCGAGTCCTCTACCACATCCACGCGGATGTGCGGCGGACGCCGATCCTGGCGATGCGCACGCGCCGGATCGGTTCCGCGCTTACGCCTCCGGCGCAGTATGAGCGCCGCCGCGGCAATGGCAACGACGAACCCTCCGATGCCCAGCACGTCGCCTGTGTGGCTGTCCGACCGACGCTCCTCGTCGCGTCCGTTTGTGCTCGACGGCTGCGTGGCAGGTGATCGGGTGTCGGTGGTGGAGTTCGGTTCGGTAGTTGTGACTACGTGAAGAGTCCTTCTGCCCATCTATGTTGTGAGAAAGGCGATTTCGTCGAGCTGAGGCCCGACCATACATTTTCTGTGGCGTGATCACCTATGGCGCGGTTGCCAGAACTGTTGGGGTGTGGCCGGATTCGCTCGAATCAGCGCTTACCGTCGCCGATGGATTCGGCTTCATCACCGAGACGGGCGTGTAGCCGATCCCGCACCTGATCCGGAGTATAGGCACGGCGTTTGCGCTCGGAGCGCACGATCACCACTCCGGTCGCCGCGACACCCGCGGCTCCTGCCAAGCCGAGTACTTTCCACCACCGCATACGGCTTAGGCTAGTCGCTGTGCCACGCGAAGCGCCCTCGAGTATCGGTTTGGATGAAGCGGTCGAACTCACGCGGACGGGCGACTTGTGGCTGTTCCGTGGACATTCCGGCGCCGACCGCGCGATCCGCGGGCTGACCAACAGCCCGGTCAACCACGTCGGTATGGCGGTGGTCGTCGACGACCTGCCGGCCCTGATCTGGCATGCCGAGCTCGGCCGCGCGCTGCCCGATGTCTGGTCGGGCAACCACCATCGCGGCGCCCAGCTGCACGACCTGCAGGCCGCGGTCCT
Source organism: Nocardia violaceofusca NBRC 14427 (assembly GCF_963869435.1). Classification (NCBI taxonomy): domain Bacteria; kingdom Bacillati; phylum Actinomycetota; class Actinomycetes; order Mycobacteriales; family Nocardiaceae; genus Nocardia; species Nocardia violaceofusca. The sequence goes on along the minus strand of NZ_CAWMPM010000001.1, from coordinate 143,255 downwards.
GCGCTGGACCAATGACTACGGTCAGCAAGCGTGGCTGCGCCAGCTGGATCGGCCGGTGACACGCGAGATGGAGGACGCGGCGCTGCGGACGGTGGCACGGCTGGACGGCATGCCCTTTCCGTCCACGAGTGCGCTGGCGGGCAGGTGGTTTCGGGGCCGGATACCGCTGCCGAAGCGTTCGAAGACCCGCGAAACCGAGGCCGGTCTGGAGAACGCCTACTGCGCGGAAATCGTCGCCATGACCTACCAGGCAATGGGATTGCTGCCGGAGAAGCGCCCGAATTGGTATGACCCGGGCAGATTTTGGAGTGGCGACAATCTGCATCTGTCCGCCGACTATCACCTCGGCGGCGAAATCGCGGTCAACGTCTTCGGGCGCTGACGCGCCGAAATACCCGCCGCGTCGTCACAGATCGACCGGATGCGCGCGACTCCCGTGATGCGGATGCGGGACGAGCATCGGGACCTGGCGGCGGTAGTTGCGGTAGCGATCACCGAACACACCGACCAGGTCGTGCTCCTCGAAGCGGATGGCGACAAGGATGTAGCCGGTGGTGACGGCCGCGAACAGCAGCCGACCGGCGGTCATCGTCGGAGCCGCCCAGAACGCGATCACGAAGCCCAGGTAGAGCGGGTGCCGGACCGTGCGGTACAGGGTGGGGGTGCGGAAATCCGGTTCGGCGTCGGGCTGCGCGCGCAGGTGGCGAAGGACCTGCCGCACGCCGAAGAGCTCGAGGTGATCGATGGCGAAGGTCGCGATCAGCACCAGAGCCCAGCCCGCCAGCGAGACCGCGTACAGCACGATGCGGGCCGGGGCGGCCGACACGTGCCAGACCTCCGCCGGCAGCGGACGCCACTGCCACATGATCAACGCCAGCGCCGCGGTGGCGGCCAGAACGTAGGTCGAGCGTTCGATCGGTTCCGGGACAACACGGGTCCACACCCGTTTGAACGCGGGCCGGGCCATCGCCGAATGCTGCACCGCGAAGATCGACAGCAGGATCAGGTCGATCACGATCGCCACCGCGGTCGACGCCGCGGGGCCCTCGTTGATGTCGCGCGGTACGACCAGGCCCTCGACCCAGCCGATCGCGTAGAGGAAGACGACGAGGAAAAGCAGGTAGGCGACCAGTCCGTACGCCGCCATCAGTATGGCGGCCGTAGCCGGCCGATCGCGCCGAGTCCCCGGGGAACCGGGCGGGGTGGTGGACATCGGTACCTCGTTTCGAGCGGCGATTATCAGGTGCCCTCGACCACCGGGTAGATCCTGTCGGGCACGAGGCCGTGCGCCTCGCGGTGCACGGTGATTGCGGTGTCCGCGTCCGGTGCGTCGACCAGGCAGAAGGCCGTGTGGCTCGATTCGTCGACCCAGTAGCGCTGGTACGTCACGCCGTAGTCTCCCTGGATCGCCTGGTCGGCGGCATGGGCGGCGGCCACGTCCTGCGCCGTCGTGCCTTCGGGCAAATGTTCGTGCACGTCGATGAAGAGGGCCATCACGATTCCTTGGTCGGGTGGGCGATGTGAGCCGCGGCCGGCGACATATGCTCCATCGGGTAACGCAGCCCATGCGTAGATTACGCCGCAGGACCCCCTTCTACCAGGGCGAGACACGCGATTCGAGAGCCTGGACATTTGATCGTTCAATAATCGAGAAAATGCAAGATCAAATGTTGTTACCTCAGCAAAATGCGCAGTTCGCCAGTTGTTAACGGTGACCATTCACACAGTAACGAAAGTGGCCTCACAGATTTCTCTTTCATATATTTGGTGGCACGCCGTGATGGCGTCGTTATCCATCTGTGAAAGGAACTCCTGTACATGGTCTCCCGCAAGATCTTCGCTGCCGCCACCCTCTCCGCCGCCGCCCTGTTCCTCGGCCCGGTAGCCATGGCCTCCGCGGCCGGCCCGTCCGCCGACTCGGCCACTCCCGGCCCCGCCCAGCTGAGCTCGGGATCAGCCGACTCCGGCTCATCCTCCGGTTCCGCATCGTCGGGTTCGGCCACGCTCGACTCCGGTAGCTCCGCCCTCGATGAGGGCACCTCCACGATCGACAACATCATCACGGCGATCACCGGCATCAGGGACCTCTCCCAGCCCAAGTCGGCCTCCTGATCCCGCGTCGGTGGACATCTGCTTCGCTCTTGCCGACCCGCGGATCCGCCATCGTTTACGCCACCCCGTCGATGCTGAATTACGGCCCATTGCCGTGAATTCGCCATATTCGCTCCGCCCGGTCTCAGTGTCGAGCGCTGTAGCGGACGAACTCTGTCTACTCCCTTTATATTTCGATAAGTCGGCGTCGCGGGGCGGCCCGGTTGCTTCGCCGCCTCGTTTCGCGCCGTTCACAGAGAACGCCGAAAGACCCCGGAAATCTTCGGGCATTCGATACCTTTCGTCGCGGCGGCGGGGTCGGTCGACCGCGACCGGACCGACGGGTCGGGCCACGGGTTCGCCGGACCCCAGCCGGCATGACGGGCGCGGCTGAGTCGGGCGTGGATCGCACGACGCGGCCGATGTCATGGGCGGCGAAGAAGCTCGTGTCCGGAACATGAATCCGATTGCGCTGAAAGCTTTCTCCTCAGCGAGCGCTTCGGAGATCCACGCCGGGGCGCAAGCCCCGTGATACTGGACATCACCCAGTCGATCGACGAGGAGGATGTCCGTGCCCGCACTGTTCTTACTCGAAGGCCAGGGCCCTGAGGTGGCACTGCAAGGGTTCCTGCGCCGACACCCGTGGGTCCGGATGAGTACCGACCCGCTGTTCGTGCACCACGATCGCGGTGCGCCGACACGGCGGGTCGCCCTCGTCTCCGGCGGCGGTTCCGGCCACGAGCCGATGCACATCGGATTCGTCGGGATGGGAATGCTCGACGCGGCAGTACCGGGGAAGATCTTCGCCTCGCCACACAATCGCCAGGTCTACGAGGCGAGCAAGGCCGTCGCTCGTGACGGTGGGGTGCTGCACATCGTCAAGAACTACACCGGAGACAAGATCAATTTCGGTATCGCCGCCGAACGGCTCGCCGCCGACGGTATCGAGGTCGACCGGGTGCTCGTCGACGACGACGTCGCCACAGAATCCGGCGAGACGGCCACGGGACGGCGCGGGACAGCCGCGACCATCGTCGTCGAAAAGATCGTCGGCGCCGCCGCGGACCGCGGTGACACCCTCCCCGCGCTGGCCGCGCTCGGCCGCGAGGTGGCCGGGAACAGCCGCAGTATCGCGGTGGCCACCGAGGCACTCACGTCACCGAATACCGGGGCGCGTGCCTTCGAACTCGAACCGGATCAGCTCGAATACGGCGTGGGAATTCACGGCGAACGCGCCTCGACCTCGATCACCAGGCCACCACTCGCCGAACTCGTCGAGCGGATGCTCACCGATATCCTCACCTCACTGCCCGGTGATCATCGAAAGCCGTTGTTACTGTTGGTCAATGGACTCGGCGCGACGACGGAACTCGAACTGTGCACAGTTCTCGAACTCGCGGCGCGCACCCTCACCGCCCGGGGCTGCGAAATCTCGGCGGTCCAGGTCGGCACATTTGTTTCAGCACTGGACATGAGCGGCTTTTCGATCACCCTCACTCAACTCGCCGACGGCTGGCTCGATCTCTGGCATGCCCCCACCACCGCACCCGCCTGGAAGGACGTCGCGCGATGACCGGTGAGGCGATGAAGACACTCGACAGCCTCGTTATTCGACTGCAAAAGGTGTTCGTCTCGGCCGAGCCCGCGTTGACAAGGCTGGACGAGATCACCGGCGACGGAGATTTCGGCGTCAATCTGCGCGAGGGCTTCGCGGAGGTCGCCGACCGCCTCGGCGCACCGGACTCCCCCGAACCGTGGGATACGGTGCGAGCGGTCTTCCTCGACGAGGTCGGAGGCACGAGCGGCCCGCTGTTCGGACTGCTGTTCCAATCACTCGGCACCAACGCGGCACAGTCGGATTCCTATATCGACGCCCTCCGGATCGGTATCAGCGATGGGCTCGCCGCAATCCAGCGCGTCGGCGAGGCACAAGTCGGCGACCGCACCATGGTCGACGCTCTTGCTCCAGCCGTCGAGACTCTGAATGACAATCGCGAGATCGCCGCGATGGTGAGCGCCGCCGTGGACGGGGCGTTGTCCACTGCGACCCTGCGGGCACGTCGCGGTCGCGCGAGTTACCTCGGCGAACGCGCCGTCGGCCACCCCGACCCCGGTGCGGTAGGCGTGGCGCTGCTGCTGTGCGTGCTCGCGGAGCCGGTCTCCGGAACAGAGATATCGAACGGGGAGCGCGAGCGTCTGCTCGATTCGGTTTCCCGGGCGGCACCTGACAACGATTGAGGCGCAGGCCTTTTCGGATTTCCGAGACGATCGGTCGACAACTGCAGCCCCGACTTCGCCGATGCCGATAGCTCAGGCGGCGGCTGTCGTCCAGGTCGGGGGCGTGACAAGCGCGAAAAGCGCAGACGAGGGACGGCAATGACTACCGCCGAAACTTCCTTCCATTGGGAAGTACTTTCCGGTATGCATACGATTTTCGGGAATTGTTCTGCAGTACAGCGAAAGTGAGACCTCGGTGTCCACTCCCAGGAGAGGTACGCGGCGGCTATCGATCGTCGGCGCGGCGATATCCGGTCTCGCGGCCGTGACGGTATCGACGACCGTCGGCGCGGGATCCGCTCAGGCCTCGCGGCCCCGTGAAGCGTTCTGCTCAGCGGTTCCGGTCGACAGCCGTGTCGATATCGAATGCACGAATACCGACGTGGGCCCGGCAACCGCCGGAATATTCGTCATGTGCAGCGACCTCCGCCCGCTGGTCCAGGAGGTACGGATCCGGCCCGAATCGACAATCACGTCGAGCCAGAGCCAGGACTGCGGCCCCGGCGCACACCCGATCTCGTGGAACGTGAACGCCAAGAGCGACCATGAGCGCGACCGCGAACGCGACGCCGAGATCGACCACGAACGCCTCTCCGGCCACGATCACATCTGAGTCCGCCGTTCGGTCACCGAGCGTCCGAATCGAGCTCGCGCCAGCAGGCACCCTTATGCCTCGGACGACCGTGCCGCCGCCGTCGGTCCGCCAGGGATCTCACCCAGCTCGTCCGATCTCTCCCGCGGCGACAAGGTCCGTGACAACCTGTGGAATGACAGCGCCGCGATAATCGGCCTCACGACGGGTAGTCGCAGGGTGTTGTCGCCCGGTCGAGTCCTGGCACCTTCGACGAGGGAGCTGATATGGCATCCACCACCGCGCAGCAGTCGGGCAAGCTCGATCGCAGCGTCATCGTCACAGGACTCGTCGTCGTGTCCGGCATGATCATGGTGGTTCTCGACACCACCATCGTGAACGTCGCCTTGGACTCGTTGAGCACCGAACTCGGCGCGACCCTGTCCACAACGCAGTGGGTGGTGACGGGTTATCTGCTGGCGGTCGCGCTCGTCATCCCGGCCACCGGATGGGCGATGGACCGGTTCGGGCCCAAACCGGTCTGGCTCACCGCGGTGAGTCTGTTCGTAGCGGGGTCGGCGCTGTGCGCAGCCGCTTGGTCGATCGAAAGCCTGATCGCCTTCCGCATCCTGCAGGGACTCGGCGGCGGCATGCTGCTGCCCGCCGGGCAGGCGATCATCACCCGAGCCGCAGGCCCGCAACGCCTCGGAAGGGCCATGGCCATCCTCGGTGTCCCCATGCTGCTGGGGCCGGTTTTCGGACCGGTGATCGGCGGCCTGCTGGTCCAGTACACGAGCTGGCACTGGATCTTCCTCGTCAACGTTCCGGTCGATGTCGTCGCCCTCATGCTCGCGGTCTGGAAGCTCCCCCACGGTGACACCGTGCCCGAGCACGGCCGCCTCGACCTGCGGGGGCTGATCCTGCTTTCCGGCAGCCTCGTCTGCCTGCTCTACGGGCTGTCGCAGGCCAGCTCGCACGGCGGATTCACCGAGTGGGGTGTGCTCGGCTGGCTCATCGCCGGCGTCGTGGGCCTGGCCCTCTATACCTGGCACAGCCTGCACAAGGGAGCCGACTCGATCGTCGACGTCCGCCTGCTCACCAACCGGGTCTTCGCCAGCGGAACCATCGCGGTCTTCCTCGTCGCCATCGGATTGTTCGGCGGCATGCTGCTGCTGCCGCTGTACTACCAGACCGTGCGCGGACAAGGCCCGCTCGACGCCGGCCTGCTGCTCGCGCCCCAGGGATTGGGCGCGATCGTGGCAGTGGTGATCGGTGGCCGGCTCACCGACCGTATCGGCGCAGGCTACGTGGTTCCCGTCGGCGTCGTGCTCGGCCTCATCGGCACCCTCCCGTTCACGCACGTGGGCACCGGCACCTCATACGTCTGGCTCTGTGTGGCCTTGTTCGTGCGCGGTATGGGCCTCGGTGCGGTGATGATGCCGACCATTTCGGCTGCCTACACGGAACTGGGCAAGGACGCCGTGACCCGCGCGGCACCCACGCTCTCGGCCATTCAGCAGGTCGGCGCGTCGCTCGGCAGCGCCTTGCTGGTGACGGCGCTGACGCAGCATCTCTCCGGACAGCTGGCCGAGCACGGAATGCCTTCCGGCAGTAGCGGTTCCGGCCAGATCAGCTCCGTCCCGCCCCAACTCATGCCGGTCGTGGGGCCACTGCTCGCCGACTCCTTCGGCTTCGCGTTCTGGGTGGCGTTCGGGCTTACCGCGGTGATCATCATTCCGGCCATGTTCCTGCCTCGCCACGCTGCGCGGGAGCGGGAGGAGACACCGGTGGCGCCGGGCATCTGATCGACTCGGATTGCGAACTCGCACCACCACAAGCCTTCCGGACACTTGGCAGTCATCGAGCGGTACAGCTTCCCCCGCCCTCGACGAAAGTGGCCAGGGTCTTCTTGACGGCGTCAGTGACCGGTAGTTCTTCGCTGAGGGAAGACCAGCTGTAGGCGTCGTGTTCTGTGAGCCGAATGCGGTCCGTTGCGACGCAGTCGACCGCAAAATTCAACTGGCGGCTATGTTTCCCGCTTCCCGAGGTGTAGTCGAACGAATCGAGGTAGCGGCCAATCGCTGTCACGGTCAGGCCCGTTTCTTCGGCGACTTCCCGAGTAAGAGCGTCACTAAGGTTCTCGCCTGCTTCGACTTTCCCGCTGGGCAGTTCCCAAATTCCGCCCATGAAGTCATCGCCGGGCCGGCGGAGTAGCAGGACACGGTCGTCCTGTTGGATGACGGCGCCGACGACCAGCTGCACGACCCCGTCTCGTTCGGCGGTAGCGATGAGATCCTCGACGAGCTTGGTCACGGTATGTCATCCTCTCAGGTGGCGGGCGTGCTGGGCTACCTTGGTAATCGCGTCGACGTAGCCATCCACCAAGCGCAGGTCCTGCTCCCGGTGCCAGACGGGCAGCTTCAAGGTGTTCTGATGGATACGTTCGGCATTCGGGAAGTCGCCGGGCCGGTATGAGAATTCGCCGCCGTATCCAGGGAAGAGCGGGCCGGGGTTTTGAAACAGCTCCAGCAGGTTGAGCGGACAGGTCGAACCTGGGCGATCGATCTCACGACAACCCTCGGCGAGTACCGCACGGTGGAACTTTTCGATCGGAAGACCGTCGAGTTCCTCCGCACGATAGTGAAGGGCAAGCCCGTACCAGGCCGACCGCATATCTGCATCAGGTTGGGGCACAGCGATTCCCGGTACTCCTTCGAGCCGACTACAGATGTGGGTGGCGATCCGTTGGCGGCCCAGGAGGTAGTCGTCAAGGTGCGACAGCTGATCGAGAGCGATCGCGGCGGCCAAAGGGTGGATGCGGTGTTTGAGGCCCATTCCGGTCACCGCGTAGCGGTGCAATGAGTGGCGCTTGGGTATCTCAGCCCGGCATCTCTTGTTGTACTGACCGTGCAGGAGCAGGCGATAGTACAGATGCTCGTTGTCGGTGAGGACGAATCCACCTTCCCCGGCAGATAGAGGTTTGGGTCCATTCATACTGAACGCCGCGGCGCGACCGAATGCGCCGACCTTCCGCCCACTGACGGTCGCGCCGTGAGCGTGGGAGCCGTCTTCGAGTACAGTCAGGCCGTAGGTTTCGGCGAGGCCGAGGATGCTGCGAATCTGCGCTGGCATGCCCCACATGTGTGTTACGGCAATGGCTTTCGTTTTCTCAGTGATCTGCCGTGGAAGTTCGCGCGGATCGAGGTTTCCCATGTTGTCGCAATCGGCCAAGATTGGGATGGCTCCGAGGTGCAGCAGTGGTGTGGCGGTGGCGAAGAAGGTATAGGCGGGCACGATGACTTCATCGCCGGGAGCGATCCCGCATGCCGCGTACATAGAGTACAGCGCCGCTGTTCCCGAGCTTGTCGATACCGCGTATCGCACCCCGAAGTATTCAGCGAGCGTGTCTTCAAGGTTCGCGATGACGCCGGAGCGATCGTAAATGGAGATGGAGCAGTCCAGCTGAGAAAGAACTGATTTCCGCGTTGCGCCATCGAGGAACGGCCACTGGAAATGTGGACTCTGATCATCGATGACGGGGGCGCCGCCAAGAATCGCCAGGGCCGAGTTCATTGGATCTCCTTCGGGTTGACCGGAATTCGGGTGCGCGCCGCCTCGTAACACGCGGTGATGAACCGCATATGTGCGAGATGTTCGCGAGGCCCACTGAGATTCGGCCGCTCGCCGGCGACAACCCGCTGGAAATAGTCGATCTGCGTCGCGGCCGCCGAGGGCCATGCCTGTTCCCGGACAAGGGATTCGACAGGTGTGCCGTCGTTGGTGAGGCGGCAGACTCGCCCACGTTCGAGGTGGACGATTCCCCCGGAGCCGACCAAACGTAGTTCTTCGGTCTTCGGGCCGATGAACCGTGACAGCAACATCGACCCGTAAAGACCGCTGTCGTAGGAGAAGTGGATCAGGGCGGTGTCCTCGGCGTCGTAATGCCGGTCGAGCCGAGCCGCGACCGATAAGTCGGCAGTTATCAGATCAGGCAGGCCGAAATACCACAGCACCAGGTCGATCAGGTGGTAGCCCATGTCGATGACGCATCCACCGCCGGCAGCAGCGAAATCGCCTCGCCACCCTTCGGAGGGATCGTCGACATGGATCGTGTAACGAGCGTCGATCACGAAAGGCAATCCGATGCGGTCCGCCAGTTGCGGGAAGCTGGCGTATATCGGGTTGAACCTGCGCTGCAGGGTCACCATCAATTCGATTCCAGCCTCGTCGCATAGCTGTGCCAAATCACGCGCCTCGGAAAGTGTTGTGGCGAAGGGCTTTTCCTTCAGCACGTGCACGTGGTTCGCCGCGGCGGCCTCGATGACACTTCGACCGGCTGCGTGCGGTACGCAGACGACGACAAAGTCCAGGTCCTCAGACCGCATCATCGCACCGGCATTGGTATACCCGGGGACGTTGTGCACGTATTGCTGTTCGCGCGCGATGTCCGGAACGTCGTCGCAGACTGCGACCAGATCTGCCGTAGCACAGGCCAATATCCCAGGGATGTGATCGTCACGTGCCTGCGCGCCCAATCCGACGACGCCCGCACGTAGCCTCGTGGGCGAGACAGTTACGCCGGGACTGGGCTGGCCGCACAGATCAGTGGTCTTCGGTCTGGGAGGACTTTCGTACCGGTGACCGTAACCCAGCATTTTCATCGGCCTGCCCCATCCAACTGGCCGGTACCTGACGCCGCGGCAGCGATGAGTACCCCTGCACCGGCCTCACACCACAACCTCGACTCCACCGCTTGCCTCACGGCATCAGGCGCGGTCAGATGGTCGACAGTCGGCACGACGACATCGCGACATTCAGCGCGCCGCAACTCGGCGATCAAGGCGTCCAACGCTGCTCTCCCCCAGCGGCGTTCGTGAAACACCATGCCCAGGTCATAACCTTCACGGTCCGCGAACGATCGGATACGTCCCTCACACTCGCCGATGCGCTCGCCGGCCACATCCAACCGTAGATAGCCATACAGAAGTGGTTTCATTGCTCTTCTTCCCCTTCAACGAAAATCCGCTCTGCGAATCGGATTGATGAATGCACCCAGCGTCGCTCGCGAGCGAGGATTCCCAGAGGGCAGATTGCCGGGCAGATTGCGGCGAGCGGTTCCGCGATTGGCGGCGCGGTGGTTGTCTTGAACCAGTCGACCGAGGGGGTAGCCATATGCCGAGCCCGAATCTCAAACTGCAGCAGCGCCGGGAAGCCACTGCCTCACCGTCTGTACCAGGGCGTTCGATGAGCCGACGAGAATTGGCTGAAGCGGTCAACTCCTTTCTATGGCGCACCCAGGGAGTGCGCCGGGAGATAGACGCCCACACAATCGCGCGCTATGAACGTGGAGCGGTGCGGTGGCCAGGCAAGGACTACCGCACCGCGCTCTGCGCAATACTCGACGCCACGGCCGCGGAGCTCGGATTCGTCACCAACAGACAACGGAATCAGGTCGCCGTCAAGCGTGATGTTCTCGCGGCTAATTTGATGAGCCCATTCGATCTGGAGACCATCCCCGACGATTACCTGCCCGTACCGGGGAGTCCGGGGCGGGTGGGATTGTCCGACGTCGAGAAGGTTCGAGAGATCGCCCGCAGCGCGGCGTCTCTGGAGAACGTTCACGGGGGCGGCCCCGCAGCCGATACCGCAACCCGGCACCTGCGTGCCCTCATTCCACTACTCCAGGGCGCCGCAGCCCCGGCGACCCGCCAGGCTCTGCTAGAGGCGATCGGCAACCTAGCCGGTATCAGCGCATACTCCGCATTCGACATCGCCGATTACACCGCGGCCGAACGGCAGTTCCGCTTCGCCCTGTGGTGCGCAGACGCAGCCGGATCGTGGGAACTCCGGGCAGCAACCTTGGCCGACATGGCCCGCAAGACGGCATACATCGGAAATGCCGACGGTGCCCTGTCGCTCATCGAACTGGCGCAGGTCCGGTCCGACCGTCTCGCGTACACCACCCGTGCCATGCTGGGCACCATGCGTGCGCAAATTCTGTCGACGCTCGGCCGCACGGACGAAGCACTGTCCGAGGTCTCGCGCGCGGACGAACATTTCGCTGCCCGAGCGCCTGAATCCGACAAGCCCTGGATGTGCTACTACGACGAAGCCGAACATCTCGGCAGCACCGGCAAGGCTCTGATGCCCGTCGCCGCGCACCGTAAACGAATTGATCTGGCCGCTTCTCGAATCCGTACGGCCATAGAGTTGCAGGGCCCGGACTACCCGCGATCGCGGACCTTTTCACTCACCAGGCTCGCCACTTTGACCATGACGATGGGCGAACCACGCGAGGCAGCGGCTCTCGGCATGCGAGCGGTCACCCAAGCTGCGCACTTCGATTCACAACGGATCCGAGACGAGCTCGCGACCCTGGCCGGCGCCTCCGCGCCCTACCATCGGATCTCAGAGGTCGCCGAACTCACCAACGCCATCGCCTCCACTGGAACCTTCAGGTGATTCATGAACTCACCAGCGACGACCTCATTAGAAGCGATCGTGACCCAGGCGGCCGCGTTGGCCGGGGCCGACGCAACCGGAGCCAAATTGATCCGCACCGGCGCCCATGCGATCTACCAGCTGCGCGGCGGCATAATCGCTCGAATCGGTAAGCCGGGCAGCGCAGACTCCGCTAGGCGAGAACTACAAATCTCTCAGTGGCTCAACGAATCCGGTATCCACACGGTCGAGGCGGTCGCCTCAATGGACCAACCGATAATCGTCGACGACCGCCCGGTCACCTGGTGGCGCCTGATCCCGGATCACCGACCGGCCACCCCAGCAGAGCTCGGCGAGGCCCTGCGGCGCCTGCACTCTTTGACCGCTCCGCCTACTTTCACTTTGCCAGAACACGATCCATTCGATGGCCTGCTCGAAACGGTCAGGTTTGCAACACCTCTCGATGATGACGATCGCAAATGGCTCATACAGCATGAGCAGGACCTGCAAAGCGGTTTTCAGCGCTTGCCAGCTCCTCGCCGCCTGTGCGTAATCCATGGGGATGCCTGGCAAGGCAACCTCGTCGTGCCGCCCAGCGGGCCACCGACATTCCTCGACCTGGACAAAGTCTCCGCTGGCCGCCCTGAATGGGATCTGATTCAACTTGCGGTCGACCACAGTGACTTCAACCGCCTCACGACCGCTGATTACGAATCTTTCGTAACGGCCTACGGCGGGACGGATATGACCACCAACCCAGGATTCCGTATCTACGCCGACATTCAAGAACTCCGCTGGACCGCCTTCGCGATCAGCCTCAGCACCCGAAATCCACGGGCCAAAACCGAAGCGGCCCATCGCATTGCTTGCATTCGGGGACGCATCGACAGACCCTGGACGTGGCACGCGTTCTGATCATTACGGAGTCAGCTGCCGTACAAGGTTTCTCGCGCCCGGCCATAAGCGCTGCGAATCTTTGTAGCCACCGCACGGTCGTCGGGAGCTGGAATCTCGACAGTCGAGACCGCCGGCCACTGCGGTGATTCGGCACCGCCTCGCAAAGCCCACGCGGCCTGTCGCGCCGCGCCCAACGCCACGTACTCCTCCGGCTCCGGCACGGTCACTGCCGCACCGAAGATCTGTGCGGCTGTCTCGGCGACGAATGCCGAACGCGATGCGCCGCCGATCAACAGCACTCGCCGAGGGGTCGCGCCGGCTGCGCGTAGGCGGTCGAGCGCATCGGCCATGTTGCACAGCATTCCTTCGACGGCGGCGCGGGCCAGGTGTGCGGGTCGCATTGTCTCCGAACGCAAGCCGTGCAGGCTGCCCGCCGCGTGGGGCAGGTTTGGGGTGCGTTCGCCGGATAAGTAAGGCAGCAGAACGAGTCCGTCGGCGCCCGGTGGGGCCTGGCGGGCGAGCGCATCGAGTTCGCCGAGGCGGACGCCCAGGGCTGTGGCCATCGCCTCGAGCACCCGGGCGGCGTTGAGTGTGCACACCAACGGCAGGAATTGTCCTGTCGCGTCGGCGAATCCGTTGACGAACGGATCGGTATTCAGCTGCGAGGTGCGTGCGAACGCGGTGCCGCTGGTGCCCAGCGAGATCACCACGTCGCCGTCACCGATTCCGAGTCCGAGCGCCGCCGCCGCGTTGTCCCCTGCGCCGGCAGCTATGACCGCGCCCGATGTGGTGCGTCCGGCACTCTCGAACGGTTCCAGCACTGTCGGAAGCTCCGGGGTTCGGCCGCGGAAAGCACTGGCCAACAGGTCTTCTCGATACCGGCCCGCCACCGGGGACCAGTACCCGGTGCCCGAGGCGTCACTCCGATCGGTCGCCGGCGCAGCATCACCACCACCGCACAATCGCCAGGTGAGGTAGTCGTGCGGCAGCATCACCCGGGTCACCCGGTCCGCGAGCTCGGGCTCGTGGTCGGCCATCCAGCGCAGCTTCGCGACAGTGAAGGCGGCGACCGGGACGCTGCCGACCGCGTCCAGCCACGCTTGCGGTCCGCCCAGTTCCGCGACGAGGGCGTCGGCTGCCTCGGCGGAACGAACATCGTTCCACAACAAGGCATCTCGTACCGGTCGGTGCGAGCTGTCGAGTGCCACCAAGCCGTGCTGCTGGCCGGCGATCGACACGGCGTCGACGTTGTCGAGCAACCCCTCCCCTGCCTGTTGCAACGCAGACCACCAAGCCTCGGGCGCGACCTCGGTGCTGTCGGGGTGCGGTGCGTGTCCGCGTGCCAGGACCTCACCGGTGTCCGCGTCGCACACCACGACCTTGCAGGATTGGGTGGAGCTGTCCACTCCGGCGACGGTGGCCATCTATCCGCGCGGCGCGATCTGGATCTTGCGGCCGACGCCGTCGCGGAATGCCTGCAGCGCTTCGGAGAACTGGTCGAGGGCGAAGGTGTGGGTGACCATGGTGTCGGCGTCGATCGCGCCCTTGCAGACGAGGTCGACGGCGCGGCCGAAGCTGTGCACCACCGCCATCGAGCCGACGACGGTGATCTCGTCGTTGTAGATGCGGAAGGGTGAGAACGACGCCGTCGCGTCGCCGGGGGCTACGCCGAACTGCTGGTAGGTTCCGCCGCGGCGGACGCGGGTGAGGCCGTCCTCGATTGCCGGGATCGCTCCGGTGCAGTCGATGACGACTTCCCAGCCGTGCGGGCGGTCGAACTCGTCGGCGTTCGTGGCGACCGCGTCCGCGCCGAGTGCGCGGGCGACCTGCAAGCGGTCGGTGTTGAGATCGACCACCGAGACCGAGGCCGCGCCCGCGGCGACCGCGAGTTGCAGCATCATCAGGCCCATCGTGCCGGCGCCGTAGATCAGGTAGTGCGAGCCCAGCATTCGTGGCAGGCCGTCGAATCCGTGGACGGCGCACGACAGTGGTTCCACCAGGGCGCCGTGTGAGGCGGGGAGGTCGTCGGGCAGTCGGTAGCAGTTGGCGGCCGGGACAGCGACGTACTCGGCCATTGCGCCGTTCACCGTGTCGCCGATTGCGCCCCAGCGTTCGCAGAGGTTGCCGCGGCCGATTCGGCAGTAGTGGCAGGCGCCGCAGAACAGTGACGGGTCCACGGCTACCTTCTCGCCGGTGCCCGGGCCGTCGACGATTTCGCCGCAGAACTCGTGGCCGGGGACGATCGGGTATGGCGTGGGCGGAAATTCGCCTTCGACGATGTGGATGTCGGTTCCGCAGATCCCCACCGCGGCCACCTGGACCACAACCTCGCCTGGGGCGGGAGTCGGGTCGGGAATCGTTTGCACCGAGTACTCGCCGGGTTTCTCGATCACCAGCGCGCGCATCTACCTTCCCCTTTCCTGGTACCACCATGCGGTGGTGGCGATATCGGCGTCGGCCAGCGGCAGATACCGCCCGCCGTCTTGCCAGCCCAGCGCTTGCAGCGTGACGCGTAGTTCCTCGTGGAAGCGGATCGGATCACGGACGTGCCAGCGATACATGCCGAACCGTTGTTTCGGCGTGTAGATCTCGTCATGTGGAAGTACTTGGTGCAGGCCGAGATACGGGCTGGAATAGTCGCGGTAGGAGCCGTCCAGGTCGAAGTTCCAGGCGCCGCCGAAATAGTCCTCGGTGCCGGTGCCGCAGATGGTCGGGAATTCGTCGTCTCCGTCGAGGTGGAACTTGATTTCGCCCTCGCCCCACCAGCCCGGCGCATTCGGTGCGATCGCCAAATAGGTGCCGACGTAGCGGCCGCGGCCTCGGACCTCATCGACAATGGTGTGAACTGCCGGTGTTCCGAGCGGATTGCTTTGTCGCCGTTGGGAATGCAGGTAGCCGACGTCCTCGCCTACCGCGGTCTCGTCGTAGGTGAGCTGATAGTAGACCGGCACCGAGCGGTCGGTCGGGTTGTGCAGGGTGACACGCGCGTGCTGACGAAAAGGCATGGGCCAGAAACTGTTCAACCCGCCGGCGGGTGCGACCACCACCATTTCCGAACTCACCAGTGCCAGTTCGTCCCAGCCGTTGCAGAAGAAGTCGCCCAGCGGCACGTCGATCGACGGCTGCGATTCGTCGTCCCAGGTGAAGTTCAGTGTCAACCGACGCAGCACGGTGCGGTCGGTGGTCAGCCAGAAGTGCCGGATCACGCCCGGTCCGGAGACGTCGGCCAGTGTCGCGGTGGATCCGGCGGCCAGGTCGATCGACGGTGATACCTTCCAGCCGATACCGAGATCGCGTGCCGCGCCCGCGCCGGTGCCGGTTTCGGCCCGTGCGCCCGCGCCCGGCGCGCCGGTCGGGTTCTCAGGGCTGATCGAGCGGGTACGCGCCCGGTCCAGCCGCCAGAGTTCAGCCATGGTCCGCCGTCCGATGTTGTTCTGCGGCAAGAAAATGCGCGATATCCACAGTCGATTCGTAGAGCTCGCGATAGCGCCGGTAGTACTGGTCGTAGATCGCTTGCCGCTCGGCGTCCGGCTCGATCGTCGACGTCACCGGATTCCAGCCGGACGTGTCGACGCCGGCGGCTTCCGCGGCCAGCAGGGCATCACCGAGGCAGGCCCCGACAGTCTCCGCCGGCAACTCCTGTGGCAGACCGGTCACGTCGGACACGATCTGGGTCCACAACCCGCCTTTGGTGCCACCACCGACCGCGACCAGGCGTCTGGCGCGGCCACCGGCCTCGGACATTGCCTCCAGGTTGTGCCGCACCCCGAATCCGGTTGCCTCCAAAGCCGCGCGGTACAGCTCGGCGCGGCCGTGGCTGGTGGTAAGTCCGGCGACGATCCCGCGTGCGTCGGGATCGAACAGGGGTGTTCGTTCACCGGCGAAATACGGCAGCATCAACAGTCCCCGGCTGCCTGCCGGAACCTTGCCCGCCTCCTCGATCAAGTCGCCGAATTCTCCGCCGACCAGGCGGCGCAGCCACTCGGTGACCGCACCCGAGGTGGCCATTCCCGCTGCCAGCGAATAGGTTTCGGGCCAGGCGCCGCAGGTGCCCCACAGGCCGGGGTGTGGACGCGGTTGGGTGAGGATCTGGACCAGAAACATCGTGGTGCCGTACATGACCATCGCGTCGCCGGGCGCGCGCACGCCGACACTGGCGGCTTCCGCCCACGCGTCGACCGTGCCGGTGGTGACCGGTAACCCTTCCGGAAGTCCGGTCGCGGCAGCACCTTCCGCGGTCACCTGACCCACCACCTCTGTGGGCCAGGCGAGTTCGGGCAACCGCAGCCCAGGAGCGCAGCGCTCGGCCCACTCCGACCACTCTCGTTTACGCAGGTCGTACATGGGCACGCACTGACTCGCCGACTGATGGTCGAGGACGTATCGCCCGGTCAACCGGTGCACGAGAAAGGAACTCGCCATCAGCAGCATGCGGGTGCGCTCATAGACGTCCGGCTCGTGCCGCGCCAACCACCGCAGCTTCGGGCCGACGGCCTGGCTGGTCAACGGCGAACCAGCCCGTTCGAGGACGGCCGCCTCGCCCAATTCGTCTGCCAGCTCGTCGATTTCGACCGTCGCCCGGGTGTCGACGCCGTACAGGATGGCCGGCCGCAGCGGATTCCCCTGCGCGTCGGCGGGCAGCAGACACGGACCGATACCGCTGATCCCGAGCCCCTCCAGCCGTGCACCGGCGGCGGCGTCGACCAATTCGCGGGCGATGGCGACGAAGTCCGCCCACCACACCGATTCGGCGTCGTGCTCGACCCAGCCCGGTCGCGGCATCGACACCTCGTGCGGGCGCTCGGACCGGGCGAGCACCGTTCCGTCGGCGTCGGTCAGCACGCCCTTGGAACCGGATGTGCCGATGTCGATTCCGATGAACATGGTCACCGACTGAATTCGTCCACGGTGACGCCCAGCAGATCGCACGCGGCCCGCACGGTCGCGCGATGGTCACCGGGTACGGCGTGAATATGGTTGGCGCCGAACCGGGACAGGAAATCCTCGGCCCGAGCGTCCAGCCGCGCGAACGCGTGCGGCCATTCGCGGGTCGACTGGCTCATCAACTCGTCGTTGGTGGCGTCGTCGTAGGTTTCGAAGTCACCGAGCATCACCTGCATGCGGTAGTTGCCGTCGTTGCGGGTCAGCCGGCCGAAAGTCATCTGTCCCGGTGCCGCGAGATGATGGACGGATGCCCCACCGGCGGGGAAGAAGAACACCTCGGGGTACAGGTGCACCCGGGACAGGTTCTCGGCCGGATCGTCGCTGCGGGCGGCGAACCAGGTGGCGTGCTGGCCGGAGTTGCACAGATCCCAGATGTCGCGGTCCGCATGGTAGTGGCGGACGTCGGCGAACAACACCGGTGTCTTCGAAATCTGTTTGAGCAGTTGCATGGTCAGCGCGCCGTCCATGTCGGCCTCGGTGGCGCACACATGCGTCGGCTTCGGGCCGTTCCAGTCGTACGGGTCGTTGAGGAACGCCTCGGTGATGTCCATCGTGGCGAAGTACTGGGTGAGCTCGGGCTGACCTTTGATACCGGAGAAGTCGATGTTCCATTCGTCGATCAGCTCGCGCACCGCGAGGTAGGAGCGGATCTGGCGCTCCAGCAACTCCGGAGTGAGTTTGTCACCGTCGTAGTGCACGCCCGCGGTGGTCTCCTCCAGCCATGTCCGGGCCTTCGATACCTCGGCCGCGTCGGCCAGCTCGGCGCGGCGGACGATCTCCCACTGGTCGATTTCTTCGACGTCGACACCGAAAATGCGTTGCCACTGATCGGTATTCGCGACGGCGGTGTTCATCCCCATCGGCCGGCCCCCGAACCGGCCGAACGTCGAACCGCGCAAGCTCGACACCGCCGCTGCGGCGCAAGCCTGCACACCGATCTTCTCGATCAGGTCCGGGTCGGCCGGGTCGCCCCACAGCCGGGTGTGCGTGCGGCCGATCTGATCCAGCGCTCCCCCGGCGGCCAGCATCCCGACCATTCCGGGCTGCACCGGGTCGATATTCGACAGCAACAGCAACGCGCCCGGCGTGGCTCCCTGCACGAGCATCGTGAAGTGCGGGAACGCCCACACCGCGTAGTGCAGCACGGTGAGATCGACTCCGGCCGAGGCGACTTCGCGTGCCACCGAGACGGCGAGTGTGTTGGTGCTGACCGGAGCGGAGCCGCGCACCACCTCGTGTCCCGCGCCGGTGAGTTCGGCGACGAGCCGGTCCTCATTGGTACGGATGAACTCGGCTATGCCGTCGTGCACATAGTCGCGTCCGTCGGAAATGCTGATTACACCGATACGTGCCACGCCGGATCCCTCCAAGAGACGAACGGTCGGACTACTCGCCTAGAGATATCACTCAGGGTGCGGTTTCCGGTGGAGTTCTCCCGATCTCGAGGGCTGCCAACGACACTCCGCCCTGTCCCCAGCCGCAACTGGTGATCCACAGGTCGCCGTCGTCGATCACCTCGGCGGCATGGGCGGCGATGTGGCCGACGCGGTCGTCGATCCGGAAGTGGTAGGGATCGTCGCTGCGGAACACGTCGGTGCCGAGGTAATCGGGTCGCGGGCCGATGAACAAATACCAGGAACCGTTGTGGCACAGAATGAATGGGGATTCGGTATTGCCGGCCTCTGTTCCGGAGGTGGGGTCGGTGAACGCGATCCGCCGCTCGCTCCAGGTGCGCAGATCGGTGCTCGTGCGGTAGGCGACCACATAGTTGCCGCCCGTCGGCGAACTCGTCGCGGCGTAGTACATCACCCAGCGGCCGTCGATCCACGCGACCATCGGATCGCGGGCATCGTATCCGTCGCGGAAGACCGGTCCGGACGGTTCGCGGGTCCA
The DNA here is from genome assembly GCF_963869435.1 of Nocardia violaceofusca NBRC 14427. Classification (NCBI taxonomy): domain Bacteria; kingdom Bacillati; phylum Actinomycetota; class Actinomycetes; order Mycobacteriales; family Nocardiaceae; genus Nocardia; species Nocardia violaceofusca. Next base: position 124,141 of record NZ_CAWMPM010000001.1, on the reverse strand, counting down.
CTCGAACAGGTCGTCGGAGGTGGCCGCGCAGATCAACGCCGCGGTGCGGTCCTCGCCGCCGCCCGCGTAGAACATGTGGTAGCGCCCGTCGGCGCGGATCACGTACGGCGCCCACAGATGCGTCTCGCCGTAGTCACGGTCCACGACCAGTGCCGAGGGGTGTTTGGTCCACGGGCCGTGCAGGTCGTCGGCGGTGGCGTGGGCGAATTCGATCTCGTCGAACGGATTCGCCGGTTCGGTATGGGTGATGCCGAACAGGTGCCAGCGGCCCAATTCGTCGCGAATGATGGTGTGGTCGTTGATGTACCACGGCTGCGGCTCACCGACGCTCGGGTCGTAGATCGTGTGGAAATGCTCGGCCCGGACGCGCACTGCGGGTCCTGCGGGTCGATCATCGAGACCGAGTCGGTCGGCGGCCGGTCCTTCTCGAAACTCGATCTCGGGCTCGGCCATCCGGCACCTCTCTCCTCGGTCTCGTTTTCCCGTCCCGATGCACATCTGCCGGGTGACGCCCGATGCGGATAGGTTCCTCGTGCAGCTCCCGCCGGGGCGATATCAGCCACGCCGCTCCTCGCGCAGGACAGCCACATCGCGATGCCATCCGCTGAGCAGAATTCAACCACGCAGTCCCTTGCAGCCGGCAGAATTCCGACCACAATCGCCGTCGACCTGAGCGGCGAATTCCGCGCGAATAGCGACGAGCAGCGGAATCGCCGACACCATCCCCATCGGTGGCGGAGACCGGTATCGCTGTCCGAATAGACTGCGCCCCATGCGGACAGCGATGACGCTCGACAGCGGCCAAGTCGTCGGTTACATCGACCACGGCGGTTCCGGCCCGGCCGTCCTGCTCTTGCACAGCTACCTGATGGACGCGGACATGTTCGCCCCGCAGGTTCGTTCGCTCGGCCGGACCTACCGGTTGATCGCCATGGACGAACGCGGTCACGGGCAAACCCCCGCCGACAGTCCCTTCACTTACTGGGACGTGGCCCGCGACGCACTCGAACTGCTCGACCACCTCGGGATCGACCGGTGCGCGGTGCTGGGGACCAGCCAGGGCGGATTCATCGGTCTGCGGATGGCCCTACTGGAGCCGGACCGGGTTGCCGCGCTCGCGTTGCTCGGAACGTCGGGCGCCGCCGAGGATCCGCAGGTCGCCGCCGCCTACCGGCAGGCTGCCACCGCATGGCGCGAACTCGGGCCGACGCAGAATCTGCTCGATATGAACGCCGCCATCTGCCTGGGTCAGCACGATGCGACCGAGTGGCAGGCCAAATGGCGTGAACTTTCCGGAGATCACATCGACCGTGTCCTGACCCCACTGGTCGAGCGGGACAGCATCCTCGATCGAGCTTCCGAGATCGACTGCCCCGCCGTGGTCCTGCACGGCTCGGCGGACGCCGCCTATCCGGTCGACCGGGCCGTCGAGTTGGCCGCAGCGCTGCCCAACGCGGGACCGCCGGTGATCATCGACGGCGGCGCGCACTTCCTGTCGCTCACGGATGCGGAGGCTGTGGAGCCGCACCTGCTGGCCTTCTTCGCGAAGTCGCTGCCGGGCTGAGGTCGACATCCGGATCACCGCCGGTGCCGGGGCAGATCAGTCGTCGATGGAGACCTTGTTCTTGTAGAAGGCGACGTACCCCTCGATGTCGGCTGCCGCCCGCTTCGTCTCGGGGTAGTACCAAGCGGCGTCGATGAGGGGGTTTCCGTCACCGACATCCACGGTGTAATAGCTCGCGCGACCCTTCCAGGGGCAGATGCTATGGGTCTCGGTGGGCGTGAAGTACTCCTTCTTGATCGATTCCGGCGGAAAGTAGATATTGCCTTCCACTGTTTCGTAGTGGTCGGACTCCGCGATGGTGACGCCGTTGACCGTTGCCTTTGCCATGCGTCCATTCTGCCCCGGCCAGCGAGCGAGCCCCAGCGCCGAACAGTGGCGAGAGAGCCTACGATCGCCCGGTGACGCTTTCCCCCGCCGACCTGATCGGCTATGTCGCCAGTGGCCTCGACGCCGATCTGAGCCGCTGGTTCCCCGACGCCGAACCTGTTGTCGTGCCCGAACAAACCCGTTCGGCCACACCGTTTCTCGAACGACTGGCACCGACGGACGCGACCGCGCTCGCCGCGCTGGACGCCCGGGTGCGCTCGGGGGTGATGCCGCACTTCCTCGACATATTCGACTGGTCCTACGGTTTCGACTTCGCCGGGAACGACTGCGGGATCCTCGACGCGGACTACACCACCGAACTCACCGATGCCGACGTCTTCTCCGTCGGTGCCGACGGCGGCGGAAATCTGTTCTGTGTACTCACCAATGGTCAAGTGGCGCTGTGGTTTCACGAGGAGGAGGTTCTCGAGGGCGGCACTCGCTTCGACCATCTCGATGTGTTCATCTGGTCGTTCCTGCGCTACCGCGCGGTTCGCGCGGGCCGTCTCGAGCTCGAGGCCGTGGAGGCCGATTTCCGTGCCCTCGGCCAGGATGGCGCAGTGGAACCGGAGCTGGGCCTGCTGAGCCACATGTCGCGACCGACTTCCCACGCGGTGGAGTAGCCGGTCGAGTCCGGTCACGGTCGTGCGGTGTGCTCCGGCCGGCCGTGCGTGCGGCGACGTTCCTTCATCTCCGCCTCGTGGACGTGGCGCCGGCCTTGAACAAGCTGGTCGCGAACCATGCGTTCCATGTCGGCGAACGCGGCGTAGTACCCGTCGTCGTACTCCTCCATGATCTGAAAGGTCCATCGCCCCGGCAGTACGTTGCGGCCGATCAACTCGCCACGCACGCGCCCGGCCAAATCCGGGCGACCCGCGGCGCGAAGCTGGTCGACAACGCTGTCCAGCAGCAGATCGGCATGCCCGGTCAACCGGTGGAACGCATACAGATTCCCGCGCGCCTGTTCGATCGTCTCCAGCGCTTCGGACAAGGTTCCGGCCGCGCGGACCGCGTCGTCGCCGACATCGTCCGGACGACGATGCCGGATCTCGGGTCGATCCTCGGTGGCGGTGCCGCGGTCTGCGAATTCTGATGTATCGGTGTCGTTGGTCATGCACTGGCTGTACCCAGCCACATCGATTCGATGCACAATCGATGCATCCGATCGATCGGTGAAGCACTGCGGGCGCTGACCGCCCGGCGGAGCCCCACGACAGGGCCGCGCGTGACGGATCCACTACCTCTGCCGAAGCCGTCCACCGCTGCGCGGCCTGCGGCGCAGCGGATCGCGATTCGGTGGCATCGTCGGGGCCGGTCAGCCGACACCGGCATCTACTTCGCTGATGGCCGGTAACTACGACGCGTACGCGAATTCCCTCGGGGACTGTGACAGGGCCGGGACGGCACCGTATCGGTGGCCTCATCCGCCCCGAAAGGCGTTGCGCTCAAAGATAACTCGATCCGCGGGATCTTCGACAAGCCGACGCCGCCTTGTCTTTTCGCGCGTTCGCCGCAGTGCGATTACCGAGGCCGTGTTTCCCGAGGCTGGTCTTCGGCTCTGCGCACGCCACCGTGATGTCCTCCCTCGACTCCTTCGTCGGTGGCCTCGGTTTCGGGTGCCTGCGCCGCCGGTTGCTCTTCGGCCGGGGACGCGGTGGTCCCGCCGGGAGTCTCGTCTGGGGCCGGAGCCTTGAAATTCGGGTCGGTCACCGGGTGGGTCGCGCCCGCTGTTCTGGCGCCGCCCCCACCTTCTGTGGTGCCGCCTACCTCGTCCGCGCTCGTGCGCCGGCCTTCATAGGGCGGGACAGCGGATTCGACGTCGGCGGGTGGGAGCGTCCCGGTCGTGGCGACGTCGTCTTCGGACTGGTTCTGATCACGGACTGAAGTAACTTCTTCGTGGTCGAAGGTGCCGCCCGGGCGATCGGCCGAGCCGCCGCCCGCTGTATTCGACCCGGTGTCTCGCGAGCCTTCGGCTCCTCGCTGCGATTGAGGCTCTTCGGACAGATGTTCGCTGGACATAGCTCCATCGTCTCCTCGAGTAGAGCGCTGGATTATAACCTCTGCGTTCAAGCGTGGTGCCCGATTCGACTGCAGTCAAGCAAACCCGTGATGCGGAATTTTGCGACATTTTCGGCGTCGGCCGCCAAGACGATGTGGACCGTGCCACCGCGGCCCGGTCAGCGTCTGACGTGGGCTGATCCGTTCGCGATGAGGGCCTCGACCTCCGCGAGCGAGGCCATGGATACATCTCCCGGTGTCGTCATGACGAGGGCCCCGTGAGCCGTGCCGTAGGCGAGAGCGCGCTCGACCGAGACACCGGCGAGCAGACCGTAGATCAGGCCGGCGGCGAAGCCATCGCCGGAGCCGACACGGTCCAGGACGTGCAGGCCATACACCCGGGGCCCGGCCACGAAACCGGTCTCGGTGGACCAGGCAGCCGAGGACCAGTCGTTGACATGGGCAGAGGAGACCTCACGCAGCGTGGTTGCCTTCCGCAGCTCGCCCGTGGCGGGCTCAGCCGACGGCGTATGTGGTGCACAAGCAGGCGACGGCGAGTTCGGCTGGTTCATTGTCGGCGGTCTTTCCGGTTCGGGGCGGCAGGGCCCGGTGATCCCGCGGGATAGTCGTCGAGCGGCACCAGATCACGTGACCAGGCCGAGATGACGGGGGTGACCACTCGCCACGACTCCTCCGCCTCGTCACCGCGGATGGACAGGGCCGGATTGCCGAGCAACACGTCCAGCAGGAGCCGTCCGTAGGCGGGCAGGTCGGGCGGCGGGATCGCCGCGCTCATGGTGAGCGGGACCAGAGTGTCCACGGCGGCGCCGATGGCGGTGAGGGTGAGCGTGAGGTTTTCCGGCTCGAGCCCGAACCGGAGGACGTTCGGCGCCGTAGTCCCGTGGTGGCCGAAAGGCATATGGGGGACCGGCCGGAAATGAATGGCGACTTCCTTGCGGTCGGCGGCGAGGGCTTTGCCGGTGCGCAGCACGAATTCGGTTCCGGCCCATCGCCAGTTGTCGATCGCCAGCCGGACTTCGGTGAAGGTTTCGGTCCGCCGTTGTGGATCCACGCCGGGCTCGTCGATGTAGGACGGGACGTGCCGGTCGCCGATCACGCCGGCGGTGTAGCGGGCTCGGCGGGTGCGGCGCCGGATATCGTCGTCGGTCAGGGTGCGGATCGACCGCAGTACGTCGACCTTGCGGTCACGCAGATCGCGTTCGGACAGGGTGATCGGCGGTTCCATGGCCACCAGGCAGAGCAGTTGGAGCAGATGGTTCTGCACCATGTCCTCGAGCGCTCCCACCTGGTCGTAGTACCCGGCACGATCCTCGAGGGTGAGAGTTTCTTCCCAGACGATCTCGACCTCGGCGATATGCGCGCTGTTCCACAGTGATTCGAGCACCCGGTTGGCCAATCGGCTGCCGAGCAGGTTCTGCACGGTGGTCATCGCCAGGAAGTGGTCCACCCGGAAGACGGCCTGTTCCGGAACCAGATCTGCCAGCAACGTGTTGAGTTCGTGCGCGCCGGCGAGATCCTCCCCGAACGGCTTTTCGAATACGAGCCGGCTACCGGAGGGAAGCTGCGCGGCGTCCAGGGTCCGAATCGCGGTGGCGAACAACGACGGCGGCAACGCCAGATAGACGGCCACCGCTCCCGCACCGCCGATCGCCTCCGCCACCTGCGCCGGATCACCTATGTCGGCCTGCTGGTATCGCGCAGCCGCGAGGATCGCCCGCCGGGTGTCGGCCGAAATGGCCGGGGCGTACCGATCGAGCTGGGCCGCAGCCCATTTCCTGAACTGTTCGTCATCGCGGCCCTTGCGGTCGGCGCAGACGACCTCGAAACCGGCGTCGAGGTGGCCGGTTTGGTGCAGAGCGGCCAATCCCGGCAGCAGATAGCGTCCGGCCAGGTCACCCGTGCCGCCGAAGATGACGAGTCGTCGGATCATCGCGTGGCCGCCTGTACCGGTGCGAGGGGGGCGTTCTCCGGAGGCAGGTGGCCATCGGCCCGGTGGGCCGGGCGACACGGTGGATCGAGATCGTGCATCACATCTCCTCCACGGCACACGCGGCGAAGCGGCGGCGGATCAACCGAAGCGGGTCAGCACCTTCACGAGATCGTCGATCTCCTTGCCCTCAATCTAACAGCCACCCACCTGTCCGCCGGCGATCGTTATCGCCACGCGATCCGCCGCCGACGGACACACCCGAGGTCACGCCGCTTCACCGGACAAAACCGACCGGTCATCAGTAGCATCGGATCCATGCGGTCGATCTGGAAGGGTTCCATCGCGTTCGGGCTGGTGAATGTCCCGGTGAAGGTCTATACCGCCACCGAGGACCATGACATCAGGTTCCATCAGGTCCACGCCAAGGACGGCGGGCGGATCAAATATGACCGTGTCTGCACGGTGTGCGGGCAGTCGGTGGCCTTCGCCGATATCGACAAGGCTTATGAGTCGCCCGAGGGCGACAAGGTGATTCTCACCGACGAGGATTTCGCGAAATTGCCGGTGGCCGAGAAACACGAGATTCCGGTGTTGCAGTTCGTGCCCTCCGAGCAGATCGACCCCATCCTGTTCGACCGCAGCTATTACCTCGAGCCCGATTCCACGACACCCAAGGCGTACGTGTTGCTGGCGAAAACACTCGATCAGGTGGATCGGGTGGCGCTGGTGCATTTCACGCTGCGGCAGAAGACGCGGCTGGCGGCGCTGCGGGTGCGGGACGGGGTGCTGGTGTTGCAGACGCTGTTGTGGCCGGACGAGGTGCGCGCGGCCGAATTCGAATCGCTCGACGATGCCGCCGCACCGCGATCGCAGGAGGTCGCGATGGCGCAGACTCTGGTCGACAGCATGTCGGAGGATTTCGATCCCGATCAGTACACCGACGAATATCAGATCGAGCTGAAAAAGCTGCTCGACGAGGCCATCGAATCCGGATCCGACCGCGTCAACCGCCACGAAGAGGCGGAACCGGCGCAGATGGATGCCGAGGTGGTCGATCTGGTGGCCGCATTACAGCGCAGCCTCGAAGCCACCGGTCGCGGTGGGGAATCCGGCAAGTCGAGCCGGGGCCGCGCCTCGAAATCCGCCGCCAAGTCGACCGCGAAGGCGACCACCAAGCGGGCCGCGTCGAAATCCACCGGTACCAAATCGGCGAGCAAGTCGACTGCGAAGAAGGCGGCGCCGAAGGCCGCCAAGCAGACCCGCAAGGGAGCCTAGGCGGCGATTCCGGCGTCGTCGCCGAATCAGGCAATCGTGAGATATCCGACTGTTCGGCGCGCCCACTGCGCGCGGGTCGGCCATACTTTGGCGGGGCCTGGCGGTTACCGTACGGTGCAATCACAGTTCGACCCGGTCGGGGCCCGGATCGTCCCCGTACCACCAGCTTCCGGAGGAACCACATATGACCAACCCGTCGGACCCGAACGGCCCGTACGGCCAGCCGGGGCAACCGGGCTACGGGTATCCGCCCGCCGGCCAGCAGCCGGGCTACGGCGCACACCCGCCGGGTTACGGCGCACCGCCGCCCGGATATGCCGCTCCCCCACCTGGTTACGGCACTCCCGCTCCGGGATACGGTGCGGCACAACCGAATTACGGCGCTCCCCCGCCGGGCGCGGGCTACCCGCCGGCCGGCCCGGGCTACGGGTATCCGCAATCCGGATACGGGCCGCCCGCACCCTATGCCCACTGGTTCGCCCGTGTCGGCGGGTATCTCGTCGACGCGCTGATCATCGGCGTACCGTTCGGCATCCTGTACGGACTCGCGTTCGGCCTGGGCACCAAAGATCTCGATTGCTCGGGCAGCGATGACTCCTACGGCTCCTCCTACTCCTACTCCGCCGCCTGCACCGGCGGTGGAATGACGGCCGTCGGCGTCATACTGATGTTGCTGGCGTTCGCCGTCATGGCCGCGGCGGCGCTATACCTGATCTATCTGGAAGGCACCACCGGGCAGACGCCGGGTAAGAAACTGGTCGGCATCCGTGTGATCAAGGAAGCCGACGGTCAGGTGCTCGGCTTCGGTATGGCCTTCGTGCGCAAGCTCTGCCACATTCTCGACAACGCTCTGTGCGGCCTCGGCTATCTGTGGCCGCTGTGGGACGAGAAGAACCAGACCTTCGCCGACAAGATCGTCGGCACCATCGTGGTGCAGGCTCAGCAGTAACGTCGCTGCTCAGCGTTGTCACGGCCCCGCGGTTCCCTGATCGGACGCGGGGCCGTTTCGTGTGGTGAGCGCCGGTGTCGGGCGGTTTCACACGCCCTTGGGCGCGCGGGAGGACATGAATCCGAACAGATAACCCGCTACTCGCCGCATCTGAATCTCCTCCGCTCCCTCGGTGATTCGATAGCGGCGGTGGTGGCGGTAGATGTGTTCGAACGGCTGGTGGCGCGAATAGCCGAGGCCGCCGAACACCTGCATGGCGCGATCGGCCGCCTCGCAACACAATCGGTTGGCCCAGTAGTTGCACATCGATACCTGCTCGGAGGCGGCGAAGGTGCCGCGGCGATCCATGGTCCACGCGGTTTTGTGGATCAGCGTGCGCAGCATCTCGCACTGGGTGTGCAATTCGACCAGCGGGAATTGGATCGCCTGATTGTCGGCGAGCGCTTTACCGAAGGGTTTGCGCTCCTTGGCGTATGCCACGGCCCGGTCGATGCAGTATTGCGCCGCTCCGAGACTCGACGCCGCCTGGCGAATCCGGTTCTCGTTGAAGAAATGCTGGACGACCGCCAGCCCGCGGCCCTCGGGTCCGAAGACGGCGTCGGCGCCGACGCGCACGTCGCGCAGGGTGACCCGCCCGTGATCGGTCGGCATGTTGAAGGTCCACAGATATTCCTCGACCGTGAATCCGCGGGTATCGGGCGGCACCAGGAATGCGGTGATGCCGGTGCCGTCCCCCGCTTCGCCGGCGGTGCGCGCGAAGATCAGATCGGCGTCGGCGGTGTGAATGCCGGTATTCCAGGTCTTTTCGCCGTTGATCACCCAGCCGTCGCCGTCGCGCACCGCGCGGGTGTCCATATGGGTGGCGTCGGAACCGTGTTCGGGTTCGGTGATGCCGAAGGCGAAGAATTTCGCGCCCGCCGCCAGGCCCTCCACCCACTCCGCTTGCTGTTGCGGCGAACCGTATTCCAGCATCAGCAGCAGGCCCACATTGTTGGCGACCACGGCGTGTTCGTTCTGCAGATCGCAGTGCAGGCCGAGACCCCGGCGGGCGAGATGTTCGCGAATGACGGCCATATCGAGATTGGTGCCGCCGCGGCCGCCGAATTCGGGCGGGAACGCGTAACGGTAGTGCCCGGCGGCATCGGCGCGGCGGCGGGTCTCGGCGAGCAGATCCTCCCAGTCGGCACTGGGCAGCCCGCCGCGATCCCAGTCGGTGCGTGCGTCTTCACGGCGATGGTCGAAGAAGCGGATGTTGTCGTTCTCGCGTTCGAGCGGCACGATCTCGCGGTCGATGAAGGCATCCAGTTCGGCCAGATAGTCGCTGAGCTCCGAGGGTATGTCGAAATCCACTGCTGCTCCTACCGTTTCGGCCGGTCCGGCGATTCGGGCCTCACGATATCGCGCAGCATGCCTTCTCGGAGCGGGACGGACCCGGACATCGGTGACCGAGGGCGAAACAGCGGGACAGACGAGGGCGGCCGACCTGCCATGCAGGTCGGCCGCCATCGGTTTCGAAACGATCAGTGCGCGTTCGCGGTGCAACTGGTCAGGGCGATGGTCGCCGGGCGTGGGCTCGCACTCCCCAGGTCGGGGAACGGCGGCGCGCTCGGCCCCAGGAAATCCCTCGCCTGCTTCTCGGCCTCGACCTGAGTCGGACCCCAGCCCACCGCGATCCGGCCGTCCGCTCCCTGGGCGACAGCACCGCAGCCGTTGCTGAAATCCAAGATGACGCGGCAATCACCGCGACCACAGTGCGCTCGGGCCGCGGCATCCGCGCTGGGCGCGTCGGCGAAGTTGGTGGCCGCGGCCACCACTCCGCTGCTGTCGGAGTAGGCGATCGCACCGTGCAGGTCACCGTCGGCCTGAGCCGAACCGGCGGCGCCGGCCACCGCGAAACCCGCACCGGCCGCCGCCGCGACGGCCGCCGAGCGGACACGCCGGGAAAACTTTTGGGACATCCGTGAATCCACCCCGTTCGAAGTCTGCGTACTGGACGCAGGCGATCCTTCTCCACAACGGCCCCGGATGTCCACTTCCCCCTACCCGGTGGCGAGAATCAGACCGTGAAGCCCAAGGCGCGCAGCTGCTCGCGGCCGTCGTCGGTGATCTTGTCCGGACCCCACGGCGGCATCCAGACCCAATTGATCTTGAGATCCTCCACCAAACCGCTGCGCACCAGGGCGTTTCGCGACTGGTCCTCGATCACGTCGGTGAGCGGGCAGGCCGCGGAGGTGAGGGTCATGTCGAGGACGGCCACCTCCTCCTCGAGCCGCATCCCGTAGACCAGTCCCAGGTCGACGACGTTGATGCCGAGTTCGGGGTCGACGACGTCACGCATCGCCTCCTCCATGTCCTCGAGCAACGCGACCTGCTCCTGGGAGAGTTCGGCCTCGGTGTTCGGCTGTTCGGTTGCCGGCGTCTCAGTCATGAGCTTCCCCATTTCCGGCGGACCCGTTGCCCATGGTCCGCTTGGTCTCTTCGGCCGAGGTTATCCGCACCACGGCATCTTTGAATGCCATCCAGCCCAGCAGGGCACACTTCACCCGCGCCGGATATTTCGACACACCGGCCAGCGCGATGCCGTCGCCGATCACGTCCTCGTCGCCCTCGACCGTGCCGCGGCTGGAGATCATCTCGCTGTAGGAGTCGACCACCTTCAGCGCCTGCTGCACGGGCTGGCCGATGACCTGATCGGTGAGGATCGAGGTGGCGGCCTGGCTGATCGAGCAGCCCTGCCCGTCGTAGGACACATCGGCGACATCGCCGTTGTCGTCGATGTGCACCCGCAGGGTCACCTCGTCACCGCAGGTCGGGTTGACGTGATGCACCTCGGCACCGAACGGCTCCCGCAGCCCGCGGTGGTGCGGATGCTTGTAGTGGTCCAGGATCACTTCCTGGTACATCTGTTCCATACGCATTGCGAAATCTCACGCCCCGTTCACTGGTCGCTCGCGCTCACCGGATTCAACGGTCGGCCACTCCGAAGAATTTCTGGGCCTTACGGACCGCGGCCACCAGCGCCTCCACCTCGTCCAGCGTGTTGTAGACGGCGAAGGAGGCCCGGGCGGTGGCGGGTACACCGAGCCGGCGCATCAGCGGCCAGGCGCAATGGTGCCCGACGCGGATGGCGACACCCTCGTCGTCCAGGATCTGGCCCACGTCGTGCGGGTGGATCCCGTCGACCACGAACGACACCGCGCCACCGCGGTCCACGTTCTCGGTCGGCCCCACGATGTGCACCCCGTCGATCGCGCCGAGTCCCTCCAGGGCGGCACCGACCAGCGTATGTTCGTGCGCGGCAACGGCTTCCATCCCGATCTCGTCGAGATACCGCACGGCCGCGCCCAATCCGACCACCTGGGAGGTCATCGGCACACCGGCCTCGAACCGCTGCGGCGGCGCCGCGTAGGTGGTCGCCTCCATGGTGACCGTCTCGATCATCGAACCGCCGGTGATGAACGGCGGGGTCTCCTCGAGCAGGGCGTAGCGGCCGTAGAGCACGCCGACACCGGAGGGACCCAGCATCTTGTGCCCGGAGAACGCGGCGAAGTCGACGCCGAGCTCACGGAAGTTCACCGGCATGTGCGGGACCGACTGGCAGGCGTCGAGCACCACCAGCGCGCCGACCGCCTTCGCACGGCGCACCATCTCGTGCACGTCGGCGACCGCACCGGTCACATTCGACTGATGGGTGAACGCGACGACCTTGGTCGCGGGCGTCAACTCCAGCGAATCCAGGTCGATGCGCCCGTCGTCGGTGATGCCGTACCACTTCAGGGTGGCGCCGGTGCGGCGCGCGAGTTCCTGCCACGGAACGAGATTCGCGTGATGCTCCAGTTCGGTGATCACGATCTCGTCGCCGGGTCCCACGTGGTACGGGAAGCGGTCGTCGGAGAACGAATACGTCACCAGGTTCAGCGATTCGGTCGCGTTCTTGGTGAACACGATCTCGTTCGCCTCCACACCCACGAAGCGCGCGATATCGGCCCGTGCGCCCTCGTAGGCGTCGGTCGCCTCCTCGGCGAGCTGATGCGCGCCGCGGTGCACGGCGGCATTGGTGTGGGTGAGGAATTCGCGTTCGGCGTCGAGGACGGCCAGCGGTCGCTGCGAGGTGGCCCCGGAATCCAGGTACACCAACGGTTTTCCGTCACGCACCGTCCGGTTCAGGATCGGGAAATCGGCCCGGATCCTGGCGACGTCGAGTGTGCGTGTCACAGCGGTCATATCAGGCTCCCGCGGTCGCGGTCTGTGTGAAGCGGACGTAGCCGTTGGCGTCGAGTTCGTCGGCCAGCTCGGAGCCGCCCTCGGCCACGATGCGGCCACCCACGAACACGTGCACGAACTGCGGCTGGATGTAGCGCAGGATCCGGGTGTAGTGGGTGATCAGCAGGACGCCGCCGTTCTCGCGCTCCTTGTAGCGGTTGACGCCCTCGGAGACGATGCGCAGCGCGTCGACGTCCAGACCGGAGTCGGTCTCGTCGAGGATGGCGATCTTCGGCTTGAGCAGGCCCAGCTGCAGGATTTCGTGGCGCTTCTTCTCACCGCCGGAGAAGCCCTCGTTGACGCTGCGGTCGGCGAAAGCGGCGTCGATCTCGAGCTCGCCCATCGACTCCTTGACTTCCTTGACCCAGTGGCGCAGCTTCGGGGCCTCGCCGCGCACGGCGGTCGCGGCGGTGCGCAGGAAGTTCGACATGGACACACCCGGCACCTCCACCGGGTACTGCATGGCCAGGAACAGGCCGGCGCGGGCGCGTTCGTCGACGGACATGGCCAGCACGTCCTCGCCGTCGAGGGTGATCGAGCCCTGGGTCACGGTGTACTTGGGGTGACCGGCGATGGCGTAGGACAGCGTGGACTTGCCGGAGCCGTTGGGGCCCATGATGGCGTGGGTCTCGCCCGACTTCACGGTGAGGTTCACGCCCTTGAGGATCTTGATGGGCTCGCCGTTCTCGTCCGGATTGGCGACTTCGGCGTGCAGGTCCTTGATTTCGAGGGTGGTCATTGCATTCCTTCTGGGCTGGTGGAGGTTTCGGGCGGCCGGGACGCGCCGGTGCTAGGCGCCGATGGCGGCGAGTTCGGCCTCGATGGCCGACTCCAGCCGCTCCCGGATCTCGACGACCGCGATCTTCTGGATGATCTCGTGGAAGAAACCACGCACCACCAGGCGGCGGGCGGCCTCCTCCGGAATACCGCGAGCTCGCAGGTAGAACAGCTGCTCGTCGTCGAATCGGCCCGTCGCCGAGGCGTGGCCGGCGCCGAGGATCTCGCCGGTCTCGATCTCGAGGTTCGGCACCGAATCGGCACGAGCGCCGTCGGTGAGGACCAGATTGCGGTTGGCCTCGTAGGTGTCGGTGCCCTCGGCCTCCGCGCGGATCAGCACGTCGCCGACCCAGACGGTGTGCGCATCGGGCTTGGCCGAGCTCGGATCGCCCTGCAGCGCACCCTTGTACAGCACGTTGGACTTGCAGTGCGGATGCGCGTGGTCGACCAGCAGGCGCTGTTCGAAATGCTGCCCGTCGTCGGCGAAGTACAGGCCCAGCAGTTCGGCGTCGCCGCCGGGACCGTCGTAGCGCACGGTCGCGGTCAACCGCACCAGATCGCCGCCGAGGGTCACGTCGGTGTGCCGCAGCACGGCATCGCGACCCAGCTTGGCGTGATGGGCGGTGACGTGCACGGCGTCGTCGGCCCAGTCCTGGACCGCGACCACGGTCAGCTTGGCGCTGTCGCCCAGGACGAATTCCACGTTCTCCGCGTAGGTTCCGCTGCCGCGCTGGTCGATGACCACCGTCGCGACCGCGAAGTTGGCGAGCCGGATCTGCAGATGACCGAACGCCGTCTTGTCCGCGCCGGGGCCGGTGATCCGGACGACCACCGGGCGGCCGACCTCCGTCTCGGCGCCGACCGACACCACTGTCGCCTGCTCGAACCCCGAATAGGCTTGGGCGGCAACACGATCGGTGGGCACCCCACCCTCGCCGAGGCGGGCGTCGTCACGGCCGACGGTCTCGACCGTCACACCGTCGACCGCCGAGCCGTCGACCTCGATACCCGCCCGGCCGTCGCGCACCGCGGTGCCGTCGTGCAGGCCACGCAGCCGGCGCAGCGGGGTGAACCGCCAGGCCTCGTCGTGCGCCGAGGGCACCTCGAAGGCGGCCACGTCGAACGAGGCGAACAGCTCACCCTTGTTGACGGCCGGGATGCGGGCCTCGCCCGCGACAGCCACGTTCTCGACCGGCATCAGCCGACCGCTCCTTCCATCTGCAGCTCGATGAGCCGGTTCAGTTCCAGCGCGTATTCCATCGGCAGTTCCTTGGCGATGGGCTCGACGAAGCCGCGCACCACCATCGCCATCGCCTCGTCCTCGGTCATGCCGCGGCTCATCAGGTAGAACAGCTGATCCTCCGACACCTTGGAGACGGTGGCCTCGTGGCCCATCGTCACGTCGTCCTCGCGGATGTCGACGTAGGGGTAGGTGTCGGAGCGGCTGATCGTATCCACCAGCAGCGCATCGCATTTCACGGTCGACTTGGAGCCGTGCGCACCCTTGTTGATCTGGACCAGGCCGCGGTAGGACGCCCGGCCGCCGCCGCGCGCCACCGACTTCGACACGATGGTCGAGGAGGTGTGCGGCGCCAGATGCAGCATCTTCGAGCCGGTGTCCTGGTGCTGGCCCTCGCCCGCGAACGCCACCGACAGCACCTCACCCTTGGCGTACTCGCCGGTCATCCAGACCGCCGGGTACTTCATGGTGACCTTGGAGCCGATATTGCCGTCGATCCACTCCATGGTCGCACCCGCCTCGGCCTTGGCCCGCTTGGTGACCAGGTTGTAGACGTTGTTCGACCAGTTCTGGATGGTGGTGTAGCGGCAGCGGCCGCCCTTCTTCACGATGATCTCCACGACCGCCGAGTGCAGCGAGTCGGACTTGTAGATCGGCGCGGTACAACCCTCGACGTAGTGCACGTAGGCGCCCTCGTCGACGATGATCAGCGTCCGCTCGAACTGGCCCATGTTCTCGGTGTTGATCCGGAAGTAGGCCTGCAGCGGGATGTCGACGTGCACGCCCGGCGGCACGTAGATGAAGGAGCCACCCGACCACACGGCGGTGTTCAGCGCGGAGAACTTGTTGTCGCCGGCCGGAATCACCGAGCCGAAGTACCGCTGGAAGATTTCCGGGTGCTCACGCAGGCCGGTGTCGGTGTCGAGGAAGATCACACCCTGGGCCTCGAGGTCCTCGCGGATCTGGTGATAGACGACCTCCGACTCGTACTGCGCGGCCACACCCGCCACCAGGCGCTGCTTCTCCGCCTCCGGGATGCCCAGCTTGTCGTAGGTGTTCTTGATGTCCTCGGGCAGATCTTCCCAGCTCTCGGCCTGCTTCTCGGTCGAGCGCACGAAGTACTTGATGTTGTCGAAGTCGATGCCATCGAGGTTGGAGCCCCAGCTCGGCATCGGCTTGCGGTCGAAGATGCGCAGTGCCTTGAGGCGGGCGGCCAGCATCCACTCGGGCTCGTTCTTCTTCGCCGAGATGTCGCGCACGACGTCCTCGGACAGGCCGCGCTTGGCGCTGGCGCCGGCGATATCCGAATCCGCCCAGCCGTAGCCGTAGGTACCCAGGGAGGCGATGGTCTCCTCTTGGGTCAGGGCCTGGTTCTGGGGCGCATCGGATTCACGGCTCGCCGCGGTGGTCGACGTCATTCGGCACTCCTTCCGGAGTCGTTTCGAGCTGCCGTTGCGGGCTGTGCAACGGCGCGGGTGGCGGGCTGAGCATTGCTCGTCGGGGGAACGGACAGGGGTACGTGGGTGGTGCAGGCGCAGTCACCGTTGGCGATGGTCGCGAGCCGCTGCACGTGGGTTCCGAGCAGCTCACGAAATGCCTCGAGTTCGGCAGCGCACAGCTCCGGGAACTCCTCGGCCACATGCGAGACCGGACAGTGATGCTGGCATATCTGGACACCGGAGCCGACCTTGCGGGTGGTGGCGGCGAATCCGGCATCGCTGAACGCCTCGGCGATCTCCTCCGCCTTCTCCGAGGTGGCGGCCGGGGTGTGCTGAGCCAGGCGGTCGATACCGGCGACGATCACACCGACGCGGCGGCGAGCGAAATCCATGATCGCGTTCTCGCCGCCGATCTCGCGCAGCTGCCGCATCGCGGCTCCCGCCAGATCGTCGTAGGCGTGACCGAGCCGGCCGCGACCAGCGGCGGTCAGCTGGAACTGCTTGGCGGGACGACCGCGGCCCTGCTGTTGCCACGGCGCCGAGCGCATGGCCCGAGCCTCGCCGGATTCGATCAGCGCGTCGAGATGACGACGCACACCGGCCGGGCTCAGTCCCAGCCGCTGCCCGATGGCCGTCGCGGTGATCGGCCCCTCCTCCAGCAGCAGCTGGACGACGGCCGCGCGAGTATGCCCCTCACCGGCGGCGGCCGCGGGCGCGGCGGAAGGCCGGGCGCCCTGCTGACGCTCGGTATTCACCTCGTCCTCCCGCAAACCCACGGTTTTCACAACATCAGTGTGACGGAATTATTTCCCGCATTCTAGTAAGGGTGCCCTGAATCTCTCCCGGATACGGCTCCGACCTGGGCATCGACCCCCGGTGCAATATGTCACGGTCCGCGTCGCGACGTTGCGATCGGCCCGGCGTCCACCCCGGCTACGCTTGACCTCCGTGGCGGTTGTGGAAGGCGCATGGCGTAGGAGCATCGAGATCGGACGCCGGGCCCTGGGCCTGGACGTCCCGCCCGCCGATCACACCATCGCGGTGCTACACACCGTCGAAGCCGACGCACCGGGGCTCGACACCCGGGAAACCGCGCAGTTCAAGCGCATTCGGCTGCTCGGCGCCACCGGCTCGGTCCTCATGGCGATCAGTGCGCTGGGCGTCGCCGCCCAGCCCGTGCTGCAGAATCCGGTCTCCGGAGTCCGGGTGATCGGCGTCTTCGCGCGCTGGCAGACCTCGTCGCTGGCACTGTGCATGATCGGCACGGTCTTCGTGGTGATGGCGTGGCTTCTGCTGGGCCGCTTCGCGGTCGGCGGATTCGGCGGCTCGCCGGTGCACCGGCTCAGCCGCTCCCAGCTCGATCGCACCCTGCTGCTGTGGATCATCCCGCTGTCGGTCGCGCCGCCGCTGTTCTCCAACGACGTCTATTCCTATCTGGCACAGGGCGAGATCGCGGCCCGCGGCCTCGATCCGTACGCGGTCGGCCCGGCCACCGGCCTGGGCCTGCACAACGTGCTGACCTACAACGTGCCCAACATCTGGCGCGACACCCCGGCCCCGTACGGCCCGCTGTTCGTCTGGATGGGCCGCGGTATCGCGCATGTGACCGGCGACAACATCATCGTGGGCGTCTGGGCGCATCGGTTGCTGGCGCTGGCCGGGGTGGCCCTCATCGTCTGGGCGCTGCCGCGGCTGTCGCGGCGCTGCGGCGTCGCGCCGGTCAGCGCACTGTGGCTGGGCGCGGCCAACCCGCTGGTGCTTTTCCATTTGGTCGGCGGCGTGCACAACGAAGCCTTGATGCTGGGCCTGATGCTGGCCGGGGTGGAGTTCTGCCTGCGCGCGCTGGCCACCGAGCACACCCCCGGGCTCGGCGGGTTCGACCAGCGCGGCTGGCTGCTGCTGACCTCCGGCGCCGTGGTGATCACGCTGTCGTCGGCGGTGAAGATCCCCTCGATCATCGCGCTCGGATTCGTCGGTATGGCCCTGGCCCGGCGCTGGGGACGCGGCTGGCGGCCGCTGCTGGCCGCCGCGGCGGTCCTCGGCGCGATCACCCTGGTCACCACGCTGTTCGTCAGTTACACCTCCGGGCTCGGTTTCGGCTGGACACACACCCTCAATGCCGCCAGCACCGTGCGCAGCTGGATGTCGCTACCCACGGCGATCGGCATCATCACCGGATTCGGCGGCGTGCTGCTGGGACTGGGCGACCACACCACCGCGCTGCTGAGCATTACCCGCCCGATCGCCGCTGTC
This sequence comes from Nocardia violaceofusca NBRC 14427, assembly GCF_963869435.1. NCBI lineage: Bacteria > Bacillati > Actinomycetota > Actinomycetes > Mycobacteriales > Nocardiaceae > Nocardia > Nocardia violaceofusca. Next base: position 106,066 of record NZ_CAWMPM010000001.1, on the reverse strand, counting down.
GTGGCGGCGCTGATCACCATGCGCATGCTCATCGCCACCTGGACCGGGCGATTGCAGCCGGTCGGCGCGATGGGTGTGTCGCTCGCGGCGATCGTGCTGCTGTTCCCGGTCGTACAGCCGTGGTATCTGCTGTGGGCGATCATGCCGCTCGCGGCGTGGGCGACCACTCCCGCGTTCCGGGTCCCCGCCGTGGTGTTCTCCGCAGTCGTGAGCGTGATCCTGATGCCGCGCGGCGCCGATTTCGGGGTCTTCCAGATCATCGAGGCGGCGGTCGCCGTGGTCATCGTCGCGCTCGGGTTCATCGCGGCGACCCGGAACCTGCTGCCCTGGCGCAATCGGACAGGGGTGTCTGCTCCGTCACAGCCGGGCCCGGCATACGGTGTCTCCTCGTGAGCGCAGCCTCGGAACCCGCTGTCTGTATCGACGGTGTCGTGAAACGCTACGGCGACACCACCGCTGTGGACGGGGTCGCTTTCGAGGTCGGACGGGCGGAGGTGCTGGCGCTGCTCGGCCCCAACGGCGCCGGCAAGACCACCACCGTCGAAATGTGTGAGGGCTTCCTGTCCCCCGACGCCGGTTCGGTGCGGGTGCTCGGGCTCGATCCGGTCGCCGATTCCGATCGCCTGCGCCCGCGCATCGGTGTGATGCTGCAGGGTGGCGGGGCCTATCCGGGCTCGCGCGCCGGCGAGATGCTCGATCTGGTCGCCTCCTACGCCGCCGATCCGCTCGATCCGCAGTGGCTGCTCGACACCCTGGGCCTGCACGACGCCCGCCGCACCCCGTATCGGCGGCTCTCCGGCGGTCAGCAGCAGCGCCTCGCGCTGGCGTGCGCTCTGGTGGGACGTCCCGAACTGGTCTTCCTCGATGAGCCCACGGCCGGAATGGACGCCCAGGCCCGGCATCTGGTGTGGGAGCTGATCGACGCGCTGCGCCGCGACGGCGTCGGGATTCTGCTCACCACGCACATGATGGACGAGGCCGAACAACTCGCCGACCGGCTGGTGATCATCGACCACGGTCGCATCGTCGCCGCCGGCACCCCGGCCGAGGTCACCTCCGCCGGCGCCGAGGGGCAACTACGTTTCAGCGCGCCGCCGAAGCTCGACCTGTCGCTACTGGAAAGCGCACTGCCGGAAGGATTCGCCCCCAGCGAGACCGCGCCCGGCTCCTATCTGCTGTGCGGCGACATCACCCCGCAGGTGCTGGCCACCGTGACCGCCTGGTGTGCACGAATCGACGTGCTGCCCACCGATATTCGCATCGACCAGCGCCGCCTGGAGGATGTGTTCCTCGAACTGACCGGACGGGAGCTGCGCGGATGACCCGGACCGCCCCTCGTTTCACCCCCGGCACCTTCAGCCCCGCGCCGCGACCAGCTCCGCGCCTGGCCATGCTGGCCGCGCAGACCCGGATGGAGCTGATCCTGTTGCTGCGCAACGGCGAACAGCTCCTGCTGACCATGTTCATTCCGATCACGCTGCTGATCGGGCTGACCCTGCTGCCGCTGGGCTCGAGCCTCGGCGAACACCACAAGGTCGACCGGATCGTGCCGGCGGTGATGATGGTGGCGATCATGTCCACCGCGTTCACCGGCCAGGCCATCGCCGTCGGCTTCGACCGCCGCTATGGTGCGCTGAAACGCTTGGGCGCCACGGCATTACCGCGCTGGGGCATCGTCGGCGGCAAATGCGCGGCGGTGCTGATCGTGGTGGTGCTGCAATCGGTTCTGCTCGGCCTGATCGGTGTCGCGCTGGGCTGGCGGCCCGCGATCGGCGGGCTGGCGCTGGGCGCGCTCGTCATCGCACTCGGCACGGCCACCTTCGTCGCGATGGGACTGCTGCTGGGCGGCACCCTCAAGGCCGAGATCGTGCTCGCGCTGGCGAACATTTTGTGGTTCGTGATGCTGGGGGTGGCGAGCCTGGTCTTCGCCTCGGACAACCTCCCGCACGCGGTGACGCTGATCGCGCGACTGATCCCTTCGGGGGCGCTGGCCGAAGCGCTGGATCAGGCGCTGCACACCAGTGTGGACTGGTACGGCATCGCGGTGCTCGTGGTGTGGGGCGTGGTGACGGGCTGGCTGGCGACGCGCTGGTTCCGCTTCGACTGAACGACCGCGATGCCGGCACGGATGTGACGGCAACGACACAACGTAGTAGCCCCCGTGCGGGCGCGGATCCGGCTGCGTCTACCATCGTTTCGTGCTGTCACGCGCGTTTGTGCGACTCGTCGACTTTCTGCCGCTGCCCTCCCTGCGGGTGCAGCGCATCTTCGCGTTGGCGGTGATCCTGTCCCAGGCGGGCATCTCGGTGACCGGCGCGATCGTGCGAGTCACCTCCTCCGGCCTCGGCTGCCCGACCTGGCCGCAATGCTTCCCCGGCAGTTTCACCCCCACCGCCCACGCCGAAGTTCCCGCGATCCACCAGGCGGTGGAATTCTCCAACCGGATGCTCACCTTCGCGGTGACGCTGTGCGCGGCACTGATCGTGCTCGCCGTGGTCCGGGCGCGGCGGCGGCGCGAGGTCGTGATCTACGCCTGGCTGATGCCCGGCGGCACCGTCCTGCAGGCCGTGATCGGCGGGATCACCGTGCGCAGCGGGCTGCTGTGGTGGACGGTGTCGGTCCATCTGCTGGCCTCGATGCTGATGGTGTGGCTGGCGACGCTGCTGTTCGCCAAGGTCGGCGAACCCGACGACGCGGTCGACGTGGTCCAGGTCCCGGCACCGCTGCGCTGGCTGACCGCACTGAGCGCGGTCGCGATGACCGGCACCCTCATCGCCGGCACCCTGGTGACCGGCGCGGGACCCCACGCCGGTGACAAGAGCACCGAGCGGCCGGTGGCACGCCTGCAGATCGAGATCGTCACCCTGGTGCACGCCCACGCCGAATTGCTCGTGGCGTATCTGGCGTTGCTGGTCGGCCTCGGCTTCGGACTGGCCGCGGTGGGTATGACCCGCGCGATCCGGGTGCGTCTGATCGTGGTGATCGCCACGGTCTGCGCCCAGGCTCTGCTCGGCATCGTCCAATACTTCACGCACGTTCCCGCGGCGCTGGTGGTCTTCCACGTCGGCGGAGCCACCGCATGCATCGTCGCGACGGCCGCGTTGTGGGCCTCGATGCGCACCCGCGAACAGGTCACCGCGCCGGCCCCCGAAGCAGCCGCACGCGCCGCCTGACCCGGGCCCCGCATCCTCGGCGCTGACGGTTACACCGGTTTCCGTTCGAGTGCGCCCCAATCCCGGATCGCGGCACAGCTGCGGCGCGCCATGGCGGCGAACATCTCGTCCCCGCGCGGCGTGGCAGCACCGTAGGCGGCGCCGAACACCGCGACCAGCGGGCCCTGCACCAGCGCGAACCCGTAATCCTGGTGGCACTGCTCCAGTGTGTAATCGGTGACACCATAGGAACACAAGGCGCGCCAATAGGTTTCGATGATCGACTCCTCGTGGGCGCGGCGGATCTCGGGTTCCAGGGCGGTGGCGACGAAGTAGGACAGATCGCGCGCGGGCAATCCGAGGCCGAGGGTCTGCCAGTCGACCGCCCAGACCTCGATCTCGCCGCTCTCGATCTCGCCGCTGTCGCCGGAGAACATCAGATTGTCCAGGCGGTAGTCGCCGTGGACGGGCGCGAAGCGCTCGGGTGCGGCCAGTAGCCAGTCGGCGATGCCGGGAACGCAGGCGCGCAACGTCTCGTGATCGGCCGCTGAGAGCCGCTCCCCCAGCCGGTCGATGAAGATTTCCGTTGCGGGACCGTACAATTCGGCCAGAGCTCGAGCCTCTGCGTCACCGTTGAAGGCCAACCCCTCGATCGCGGGCAGGCCGGGATCGCACCAGCGCGGGCCGTGCAATCCGGCGAGATTACGTACCGCCGCATGCGCCTGGGCCACCGTACATCCGGTGAGCTGATCGCCCTGGCGAGCCGGGGTGAGATCGTCGAGCAAGAGGGTGAATTCCGCGCCGTCCCCGTCGAATTCGGCGTAATGACAGGCGGGCACGCGAACGGACACGGTGGGCGCGATCTCACGATAGAAGCGGATTTCCTGCCGATAGGCGCCCGCGACCATGGCACGCGCGGCGGGGTCGGCGGCCGGCAGCTTCGCGATCAACCGCGGCGGCGCGCCCTCGCCGCCGATCTCCAGCCGGAATACCGAGCCCATCTGACCGGTGCCCACCGGGGTCGCGATCACCTCGCGCACCGGCGTCGACAGCGCCGCACTCAACCACTGCGGGGTGATCTCGTCGGCGCCGGCCACGATCTTCGCGGTTGCCGTCATCTGCGCACTCCCTTCGCCCGGACAACAGGCCGGACATGTGTCCGGGACAGTAACACGGACGTACCTCCAGGACAGCGCAACGCGAGATCCCGGCAGCCCTGAGCGGCATCGACCCATGTCGACGCGTCCCCGGCCCCGGCAGCCATAATTCACGTATGCCGACCTACGCCTACCGCTGCCGGGAATGCACGGAATCGTTCGAACTGACCCGGCCGATGAGCGAATCCGGCGACCCGGCGGTCTGCCCGGGTGGCCACCGCGACACCGTCAAACTGCTCACCACGGTCGCCCTGACCGGCAAGGCCGCGGGATCGGGCGCACCGTCGGCACCGTCCGCACCGTCCGGCGGCGGTTGCTGTGGTGGCGGCTGCTGCGCCTGATCGCGATCAGACGCGGTCGGCGATCAGCGCGCGTCCCAATCCGTAGGCGCGGGACTGCCGAGCCGGCACGTCGAGTCGGCGCGCCGCCTCGATCAACTCGAGGTCCGCGGTGACGGTGAACCCGTAACGCGTTGTCAGCGCGGCGATTTCCGCGGGCGACCACGCCGACACGTGCGGTTCGTCGGCGAGCGGGTCCCGGGCGCCGGCCAGTTTGCTGTAGAGACGCATACCGGCACGACCGAGTGCGGCGAAGCGGTTCGGGGTGGGATAGGTCGCGATCAATCGGCTGCCGTTCGCGCTGCGCGCGGCGACGACGGCCAGCGTCGATTCGACCTGCGGCTGTGTGAGATACGGCAGGACGCCCTCCCACACCCATGTGGTCGTCGCGTCCGCGCGATGGCCCGCCTCGGCCAGGCGCGCCCCGAGGTCGTCGCGGCCGAATTCCACCGGCACATAGGTCAGCGACTTCGCGACCGGAACCAGCGCACCTACCCGTTCGCGCTTGTCCCGTTGCGAGGCAGGATGATCCACCTCGAAGACATCGGCGGCGGGTTCGCCGGTCCGCCAGGCCCGTCCGTCGAGTCCGGCGCCGAGCAGTACCAGCTGCGCGGCCGACGCCTCACGGATCGCCTCGTCGATGACGACGGTGCGGGTGGCCAGCACGGCGGCCGTGGCCGTGAGCATCTCGAATTCGAGCCGCTCCCGCCAGCCGCCGGGTGGCCGCGGTGCTCGCGCGCGCCGCACCGCCGCACGTTCGTCGTCGTGAAGCAGTTGCGCCGCAATGGGATCCGAGAATTGCCCGACCGCCAGTCGTCCGTCTGCCACCGCCCGGCCCTGACAGACCAGGACCGCGGTCCGGCTCGCCGCTTTATCCGTCACCCGGTCGATTATGGTCGCGCGTCGCTCAGGCGGTGGCGTGCGGTCCGATCCATTCCGCGACCCGCCGGTCGACTCCCCCGGTCGCGAGCTGGCTCGCCAGCCAGGAATTGACCATCACCGCGGCCGGGACGTCGTTCTTCGGCAGCAGGAACACCTTGCCGAAGGAGTCGAAGGGGGTCTCCGGGTGCAGTACCCGCAGCTCGGGATGCTGCCGCACGCGATAGCGGCCCTCCACCGAATCGGTGACGAAGACATCTGCGCGACCGGCGACGATCTGGTCGAAAATGGTGACGTTGTCCGGCCACACGGTCAGCTGCGCATGCGGGAAATGCGTGCGGGCGAATTGCTCGTTGGTGCCGCCGCGGTTGACGATCACCCGCACCTGCGGCTGATCGATCTGCTCGATCGTCGCGTACTTCCCGGCGTCGTCGGCACGCACGATCGGGGTCTTGCCGTCGGTGCCGTAGCTGAGCGAGAAGTCGGCATAGGCGCGCCGGGCCGCGGCGTCGGAAATTCCGCCGACCGCGAGATCACAAGCGCGCGCGGCGAAATCGCCGCCCATCGACGCCCAGGTCGTCGGCACGAACCGCACCTGGCGCCCCAGCAGCTGTGCCATGTCGCGGACCAGGTCGATGTCGATGCCGCGGTAGCCGCCGTGGCCGTCGGTCACCGAATAGGGCGGATAATCGCCGGTGGTGCAGACCCGCACGGTCGCGGGGTCCTCGGCTCGCGCCGGTACGACCATCGTCAGGACCGCGGCCGCACCGGCCGTCGCGGCGGCGATCATCCGATGCCGCAGAGCCATCTCAGTTCTCGTTGCGCGCCTTCGGGAACCGGGTCTGATGGGCGACCCAGCCGGCCATCCGCGCCCAGTGCCCCTTCGCGGGCGTGGCGGCCGAGCTCAGATCGCGATCCCAGTGCTCGGTTTCGGCGAGGCCGTCGACGGCCTCGACCACGGCCTTGGCGGTGGCCAGATCCGCGACGACTCGATCGCCGAGCACACCGTCGGCGCCGACGAGGGTGATGCGGACCCCGATCCGACCGATCGGCTGCAGCACGGCGGTACCCGAACCACCGTGGGCGGCGACGAACTTCTCGACCGACTCGACGACGGTGGACGACGGCGCGACCGGGGCCGCGGTGGCGGTTTCGCTCATGGCGTGGAGTTTACCGTCCGGTAAGGCCCACCCGACCGCCCTACCGGGGTTCGCGGCACACGGGGGTGTAGAACTGAAAGCCATGCGCGCCATTCAGGTCAGCGAACACGGTGGTCCCGAAGTGCTCGTCGCGACCGAGGTCGACGACCCTGTCATCGGGCCGAATCAGCTGCTCGTCGATACCGAGGCGGCCGGTGTCAATTTCATCGACACCTACATCCGCACCGGCACCTATCCGCAGGCGGTTCCCTACATTCCGGGCTCCGAGGGCACGGGCGTGGTCGCCGAGGTCGGTTCCGAGGTGACCGAATTCACCGTCGGCGATCGGGTCGCGTGGGCGGCGGCGCCGGGTAGCTACGCGGAGAAGGTCGCCGTGGACGCCGCGGTGGCGGTGGCCGTCCCCGACGGGGTTCCGGCCGCGGTGGCGGCCTCGGCACTGCTGCAGGGAATGACCGCGCACTACCTGATCGAATCGGTGTACAAGCCGCAGCCCGGGGAGACGATTCTGGTTCACGCCGGCGCCGGCGGCGTCGGACTCCTGCTGACCCAGCTGGCCGCCGCCCGCGATATCCGCGTGATCACCACGGTGTCCACCGACGCGAAGGAAGAATTGTCCCGCGAGGCGGGCGCCGCGCATGTGCTGCGCTACGGAGAGGATCTCGCCCAGCGGGTGCGCGACCTCACCGACGGGATCGGGGTGGCCGCCGTCTACGACGGGGTGGGCGCGGCGACGTTCGAGGCGAGCCTGGCGGCCTTGCGCATCCGCGGCATGCTGGCGTTGTTCGGCGCCGCCAGCGGCCAGGTGCCGCCGTTCGATCTGCAGCGGCTCAATCCGGCCGGTTCGCTGTTCGTCACCCGCCCGACGCTCGCCCACTACACCCGCGATCGTGATGAATTGACCTGGCGCGCAGGCGATGTCCTGAACGCCGTCGCCGACGGGACGCTGCGGGTGCGGGTCGGCGCCGAATACCCGCTGACCGAGGCCGCGCAGGCGCATCGCGATCTGCAGGCCCGCAAGACCACCGGGTCGATCGTGCTGGTGCCCTGAGCGGTCAGTAGTCGCGGCCGGTGAGTCCCCGGTAGACGAACCGGGTCAGCCCGGCCACCGCCTGTTCGTCGTCGAGGGCGAGCACGCCCTCCTCCACCGCCTCCAGCAGTGCCCGCACCAACAGGAACATCATCGCCACGCTGACCTCGGGCGTGCCGGGCAGGCGGAGTCCGGCGGCCTCGAAACCGTCGACGTGGTCGACCACCTCGTCGAGTTGACCGGCGGTGAATCGACTGGTCAGCCGCGCGAAGTCCTCGTCGACGAGCGCCGCCTGCGTCACCGCCCGCAGCACCGGCCAGTGCCGGCGCGCATAGCGCCAGTACTGCTCGATATGGAATTCGACGGCCTGCGGCTTGGTGAAATCGGGATCGTGGGCGCCCGCACCGGCGGAGGTGTCCCCTTCGGCCGCGAAGTCCTCCAGTAGCGCCTGGAGCAACTGTTCCTTGCCGGCGAAGTGGTTGTAGAACGATCCCGCCGACCGGCCGGCCGCCGCGGTGATGTCGGTGATCTTGGTGTTCAGGTAACCGCGCTCGGCGAACAACCGCCGGGCGGCGTCCTTGAGCGCCTGCTCGGTTTCCGCGGACCGCTGCTTGCGACTGCCGACCTGCTCATGTCCGGTCGCCATCACCACCTCCTTGACTCCGGACAGTATCAACCCGATACTGAATCGAAATTCAGTGAAACTCAATTCAGTTAGAGGTTGTCATGACCCGGACAGTTCTCATCGCCGGAGGCGGCCCGACCGGACTCACGCTCGCCATCGACCTGGCCCGCCGCGGAGTCGATGTGCGCATCGTGGACAAGGCCACAACTCCGTTCACCGGGTCCCGGGGCGACGGCATCCAGCCCCGCACGCTGGAGGTGTTCGACGATCTCGGCGTGCTCGACGCCGTCCTCGCGGCGGGAACCCCCACTCCCCTCATGCGCGCCTACCTCGACGGCACGCTGGTGGCCGAACGCCGGATGAGCGAACCCCGCGCGGCGAGCCCGGCCGTGCCATATCCGAATCCGTGGGTGCTGGGCCAATCCGATACCGAGCGACTCCTGCGCGACCGCCTCGCCGAATTCGGTGTGCGCGTCGAATTCGGTACCGCCCTGGCCGGTTTCACCCAGGACACCGACGAGGTGCGAGCCACGCTGACCGGACCGGGCGGCACCGAAAACGTCGCGGCGCGGTATCTGATCGGCGCGGACGGCGGCGCCGGAACCGTGCGGCGCACGCTGGGAATCCCGTTCGAGGGGACCACCGACGAGTCGATTCGCATGCTGCTCGGCGACGTCCCGGTCGACGCGCTGGATCACGACTTCGGATACTGGTTCGCCACCGCCGCGACACCCACCGCGGGTGTCGCGTTGACGCCACTGCCCGGCGGACGGCTGTTCCAGTTCGCCGCCCCGCTCGGAGACGATCCGCGGCCCACTCGCGCGGTCCTGCAGGAACGGCTGGACCGGGTGAGCGGGCGCACCGATCTCACCGTCGGGGAGCCGGTGTGGTCCACGGTGTGGCGGCCCAATATCCGGCTGGCGCAACGGTTCCGGTCCGGTCGCGTATTCCTGGCCGGCGATGCGGCCCACGTGCACCCGCCCACCGGCGGGCAGGGGATGAACACCGGCATTCAGGACGCCTACAACCTGGGCTGGAAACTGGCCGCCGCGATGGGCGGCGATCCGGGCCCGCTCGAGACCTACGAGTCCGAGCGCCGCGCGGTCGCTCGGCGAGTGCTCGGCCTGAGTACGGCACTGCTCGACAAACACCTCGAGGGACACGAGGACGCGATGCACCGCGGCGCCGAGACTCATCAACTCGACATCAGCTATCGCGATGCGTCCGACGCCGCCGGGCTCACCGCGGGCGACCGGGCGCCGGACGCCCCGCTGCGGACCGGTGACGGAGGTGCGCTGCGCCTGTTCGACCTGTTCCGGGGCCCGCACGCGACCCGCCTGACGTTCGGAGCACCGGCCGACATCTCGGAAGACGCCGGGGTGCGGGCGTATTCGATCGTCGCGCCCGGCCATCGGCCCGAACCCGGGCAGCTGATCGCGGTCGACGGCCACGCCTTCATCGATTACGCGGCCACCGCGGGCACGCAGGTGCTGGTGCGCCCGGACGGATACCTCGCCTGGTATCGGCAGGGGTGACCCGCCGACGACCCGGGCGCACCGATGGTGGATGATCTGTGCTGCCGCCCAAGCCGATTCGCCCGCTTCGCCGTACCGTCGTACGGTGGTCGGGCGGTCGCTCGGGGCGGCCGGCAGAACAGGCATCGGTCAGGGGTTGATCCAGATGTTGGTGAAGGTTCGCAACGACGACCCGTCGCGGCTGTCCAATTCCGAACGGACGGTGGCGAACTGGCTGAAGACCTGGACCGGCGCACACGCGTTACCCGGTATCGCGGTGGTCGCGGCCGGTGCCGCCGACGCGATCGTGTGGACGCCCAAGACCTGCGTGGTCGTCGTGATCAAGGACTTCACCGAACGGGCGAGCGGCACCCTCACCGTCTCCGGGTACCGGCCCTGGACCATCGGCGACCGCATCGCGCCGCTGTCGGGAACCGAGGCCGGAACCGAACCGATGACCGAGATCCGCGCCCGCACCGGCGAGATCGCCGAACTGTTGCGCGGCGCGCCCGGCCGGGAGCGGGTCGGGGTGACCGGCATGGTGCTGGTGATGCCGCAATTGAGCAGCCGGGTCGCCCTGGAGCAGGGTGACCTGCCCGACGGTATCGATGTGGTGCTCGGCGACGGCCCGGCGGCCTTGCGCAACTACTTCACCCGGATCACCGCGGACGCACCCGACACCTGGAATGCGACGCAGGTCGGCCAGGCGCTGGCCGCACTCGGATTCGCCACGGCGGCAAGCCATTCCGATCTCACCGCGGAGGGCTTTCCCGCCCGGCTGGAGCGCACTCCCCCGCCGCCGAATCCCGTGCCGGCCCGGGGCCCCAAACCGCCGGCGGGAGCGCCGCTTCCCGGGACCGGTCCGGCCGGTGTCCCGGTCGCCGCCTCCGCAGCGCCGATGTCGCCGGGCGGTGCCCCGGTATCGATGGCGCGCCCGAATCCGGCGGCGCAACCCGCGACCGGAACCGTCCCTCAGCCGGTCGCCGCCTCGGGTTTCGGACCCGGCGGTCCCGCGCAGACGGGTCCCGCGCCGGCCTACGGCCAGAATCAGCAACCGTATTCGGTGCCCTTCGATCCGCGCCCGCCCGCGGCCCCGCCGCGACGCAACCGCAACCGCGGCCTGGTGCCGCTGGTCCTGCTGGGCGTTCTGGTCGTCGTGCTGGCGTTGGCCGCCATGTGCACCGCCGGCGGCGGTTCCGGCTCCGGCCCCAGTCACGCCCCCGCCTCCGGTCGCACCACCACGACGACCACCTCGCCCTACACCCCCGCACCGGAACGCACCGTGCCGCCCTCGACGCCCGGGCACGCGTGCTATCCGTTCCAGCCCGGCTGCCCCTGAGAAGAGGGATGACGGTTGTCTGCCGCTACGGCGACGGGATGACGCGGGCGACGGAATGGCGCTTCGGCCCCCTGGCCGTACGGGCCGTGTCCGCGTATAGCCCGAACGTCGGCGAGACGCGCCGAAGTGCCTGTTCACGGGCGCGGACCGGCGCCCGGAGCGATCTCAGCCGAACAGCGTCGAGCCGATGGTGTGCCAGCCGAGAACCGAATCCACGGCCAGACCGCAGAACACCACGGCGAGGTAGTTGTTGGACTGCAGGAACAGCCGCAGCGGCTTGACCGACGCGCCGCGCCGCACGCCGGAGTACAGCTGATGCGCCATCAGCAGGAACCAGGCGCCCGCGACGATCGCGACCGCCGCGTACACGACACCCGTCGCCGGAATCAGCGCCAGGGTCGCGAGCACGGTCAGCCAGGTGTAGATGACGATCTGCTTGGTGACCACGCGCTCGGTCGCCACCACCGGCAGCATCGGCACACCGGCCGCGCGGTAGTCGTCCTTGTAGCGCATCGCCAGCGCCCAGGTGTGCGGCGGCGTCCAGAAGAAGATGACGGCGAACAGCGCGACCGCGGGCCAGCCGATGGTGCCGGTGACCGCCGACCAGCCGACCAGGGCGGGCATACAGCCCGCGGCGCCGCCCCACACCACGTTCTGCGAGGTCCGGCGCTTGAGGCCGAGGGTGTAGACGAAGACGTAGAACAGGATCGTCGCGACCACGAGCAGGCCGGAGAGCAGATTGGCCTGCCACCACAGCCAGGCGAACGAGCCCGCGCCGAGAGCGACACCGAAGACGAACGCGTTGCGGGTCGGCACCGCCTCCCGCGCCAGCGGACGCTTCGACGTGCGCTTCATGACCTTGTCGATATCGGCGTCGGCGACGCAGTTGAGGGTGTTGGCACTGGCCGCGCCCATCCAGCCGCCGAACAGGGTGGCCACGATCAACCGGATGTCGACATGGCCGCGGTCGGCCAGCAGCATCGTCGGGATGGTGGCCACCAGCAGCAGCTCGATGACCCGCGGCTTGGTCAGCGCGATGTAGGCGAGCACCCGGCGGGTCAGCTTCGACAGCGGGCCGCTGCCCTGGACACGGTCGGCGAGCGCCGTCGCGGAGGAGCCATGCGCATCACCCGGCTGTTGCCCAATCCGCACTGTCTCTCCTCGCAGGTGGTGCATCGATCCGGTAGGGAAGCAACGGTTTCGGCGGCGTGGCGGGCCTCCCGCGCGCAGCCGTTTCCGCTGTCACCGCAGAGCGCGGCGCGGGCGGCGCAGCCTCTACTACAGACGATGGTAGACCCCCGCGTGTTGTGCTCCGGCACCCACCCGCCGCGAAACCGCCCGTGCCGCAGGCGATCGGCCCCGGCCGGTCCGGACGCGAGGGCCACGTCACATATCCGCCGTCGGCCGCTGTGCGGAATCGCTTCGGCCCGGCACGTCGGCGGCTGTCATCATTCACCGTAACCCCGCGCACCTGCACGGGGTGCGGGCGAAGGGTTCCCCACTCACGGCCATCAGGCGACCTCTAGGGTGGTGGGTACAGCCCGCAAGCCGCCGTTGTACACACACGAGAAGGTCAGGAGAACCTCGGTCGTGTCAGTCACAGACGACATCCGCGCACTCACCCAGCCCGCACATCCGGCCGACTGGACCGAACTGGACACCAGAGCCGTCGACACCGTCCGTGTCCTGGCCGCCGACGCGGTACAGGCCGCCGGCAACGGCCACCCCGGCACCGCGATGAGCCTGGCGCCGCTGGCCTACACCCTCTACCAGCGGGTCCTGCGCTACGACCCGAGCGATCCGGACTGGACCGGCCGCGACCGGTTCATCCTCTCGTGCGGACATTCCAGCCTGACCCAGTACATCCAGCTGTACCTGTCGGGACTGGGCCTCGAACTCGATGACCTGAAGCACCTGCGCAAGTGGGGTTCGCTGACCCCGGGCCACCCGGAGTTCCGCCACACCAGGGGCGTGGAGATCACCACCGGCCCGCTCGGCCAGGGCCTGGCCTCGGCGGTCGGCATGGCGATGGCGGCCCGCCGCGAGCGCGGTCTCTACGACCCGTCCGCCGCGACCGGCGCCAGCCCGTTCGACCACTTCGTCTACGTCATCGCCTCCGACGGCGATATCGAAGAGGGCGTCACCTCGGAGGCCTCCTCGCTGGCCGGCACCCAGCAGCTGGGCAATCTGATCGTCTTCTACGACGACAACCGGATCTCGATCGAGGACGACACCTCCATCGCGCTGACCGAGGACACCGCCGAGCGCTACCGCGCCTACGGCTGGCACGTGCAGGTCGTCGAGGGCGGTGAGAACGTCACGGGCATCCTGGAGGCGATCGAGGCCGCCAAGGCCGTCACCGACAAGCCCTCGTTCATCCTGCTGCGCACGATCATCGGCTATCCCGCGCCGAACAAGATGAACACCGGGGCCGCGCACGGGGCCGCGCTGGGCGCCGACGAGGTCGCCGCCACCAAGGAGATCCTCGGCTTCGATCCGGGCCAGAGCTTCGTCGTCGACGACGAGGTCATCGCCCACACCCGTGGCAACGCCGCCGAGCGCGCCAAGGCCGCGCGCGCCGTCTGGCAGGAGCAGTTCGACGCATGGGCGCAGAACAACCCGGAGAACAAGGAGCTGTTCGACCGGCTGCGTGAGCGCCGGCTGCCGAAGGGATGGACCGAGGGACTGCCCTCGTTCGAGCCCGACGCCAAGGGCATGGCCACCCGCAAGGCCTCGGGCAAGGTGCTGGCCGCGCTGGCGCCGGTGCTGCCGGAGCTGTGGGGCGGTTCGGCCGACCTCGCCGAATCGAACAACACCACCATGCCGGGCGTGCCGAGCTTCGGCCCGGCGTCGATCTCCACCGGTATGTGGAAGGCCGAGCCCTACGGCCGCACGCTGCACTTCGGTGTGCGCGAGCACGCGATGGGTTCGATCCTCAACGGCATCGCCCTGCACGGCCCGACCCGGCCCTACGGCGGCACCTTCCTGGTGTTCTCCGACTACATGCGCCCCGCGGTCCGGCTGGCCGCGCTCATGCGGGTGCCGGCCATCTACGTGTGGACCCACGACTCCATCGGCCTGGGTGAGGACGGCCCCACCCACCAGCCGATCGAGCATCTCGCCGCGCTGCGTGCCATCCCCGGCCTGAACGTGGTCCGCCCCGGCGACGCCAACGAGACCGTGTACGCGTGGCGCACCATCCTCGAGCTCGAAAGCGCCGAGCAGCATTCGCATTTCGTGCCCGCCGACCACCCGCACACCGACGGCCCGTCGGCGCTGGCGCTGACTCGCCAGGACGTGCCCACCCTGGAGGGCACCAGCTACGAGGGCGTCTCCCGCGGCGGATACATCCTGGCCGAATCCTCCACCGGCACACCGCAGGTGATCCTGATCGCCACCGGTTCCGAACTTCAGCTCGCCGTCGCCGCGCGCACTACGCTGGAGGAGCAGGGCATCGGCACCCGGGTGGTGTCCATGCCGTGCGTGGAATGGTTCGACGCGCAGGAACAGTCCTACCGCGACGAGGTGCTGCCCCCGCAGATCACCGCCCGCGTCACGGTCGAGGCCGGTATCGCGATGCCGTGGCACCGCTTCACCGGCAGCGACGGTGAGAACGTCTCGATCGAGCACTTCGGTGCCTCGGCCGACTTCAAGACCCTGTTCCGCGAATTCGGCATCACCGCCGAAGCCGTCGTCGACGCCGCGAAGCGCTCACTCGACAAGGTGAAGGGATAACCAATGGCACAGAACGAGAATCTCGCCGCACTGTCTCGAGCAGGCGTGTCGGTGTGGCTCGACGATCTGTCACGCAACCGGATCCGCTCGGGCAATCTCGCCGAACTCGTCGCCACCCGCAGCGTCGTCGGCGTGACCACCAACCCGACCATCTTCCAGGCCGCGCTGAGCGAGGGCCACGCCTACGACGACCAGGTCAAGGAACTGGCCGCCCAGGGCGCCGATGCCGACGCCGCCATCCGCACGATCACCACCGACGACGTTCGCTCGGCCTGCGACGTGCTGGCCGAGGTCTTCGAATCGACCGGCGGCGTGGACGGCCGGATCTCGATCGAGGTGGACCCCCGGCTGGCGTTCGACACCGACAAGACCGTCGCGCAGGCGGTCGAGCTGTGGAAGATCGTCGACCGGCCGAATCTGTTCATCAAGATTCCGGCCACCGAGGAGGGCCTGCCCGCGATCACGCGCGTGATCGCCGAAGGGATCAGCGTCAACGTCACGCTGATCTTCTCGGTGCAGCGCTACCTCAGCGTGATGGGCGCCTATCTGGACGGCCTGCGCAAGGCACGCATCGCCGGCCACGACCTGGCCCGCATCCATTCGGTCGCGTCGTTCTTCGTCTCCCGCGTGGACACCGAGATCGACAAGCGGCTCGAGCAGATCGGTTCCGACGAGGCGCTGGCGTTGCGCGGTAAGGCCGGAATCGCCAACGCCCGCCTGGCCTACGCCGCCTACCAGGACGTGTTCGACGGGGGTAACCACACCTCGACGTACTCGCACCTGGCCTCCTCCGGCGGTAACCGGCAGCGGCCGCTGTGGGCGTCCACGGGTGTGAAGAACCCGGACTACCCCGACACCATGTACATCACCGAACTGGTGGCGCCGAATACGGTCAACACGCTGCCGGAGAAGACCCTCGAGGCGTTCGCCGACCACGGCGAGCTGCGTGGGGACACGGTGTCGGGCACGGCAGCCGACGCGCAGGGCGTGTTCGACGCGCTGACCGGGGTGGGAATCGACCTCGACGACGTGTTCGCCGTCCTCGAGCGCGAAGGTGTCGAGAAGTTCGAGAAGTCGTGGGACGAGCTGCTCACCGCGACGACCGCCGAGTTGAAGAGCACCGGAAGCAACTGACCGCGATGGCCGGCCAGAAGATGACGGCCGCCCCGGGGAATCCGCTGCGCGAGGAGCGCGACAAGCGGCTTCCCCGGATCGCCGGCCCGTGCAGCATGGTGATCTTCGGGGTGACAGGTGACCTGTCACGCAAGAAACTGATGCCGGCCATCTACGACCTCGCGAACCGGGGGCTGCTGCCACCCGGTTTCGCGCTGGTCGGGTTCGCCCGGCGCGACTACGCCGACGAGGATTTCGCTCAGGTCGTCCTCCAGGCGGTCAAGGAGCACGCCCGCACCCCGTTCCGGCAGGAGGTGTGGGATCAGCTGTCGGAAGGTATCCGCTTCGTGCAGGGCACCTTCGACGACGACGCCGCCTTCGGCACGCTCGCGCAGACGCTGAAGAAGCTCGACGCCGAACGCGGCACCGGCGGCAACCACGCCTTCTACCTGTCGATTCCGCCGAACGCGTTCCCGGTTGTGCTGGAACAGCTTTCGCGGACGGGGTTGGCGAAGGCCTCGGAGGCGGCACCGGGCAAACCGCAGTCGTGGCGGCGGGTGGTGATCGAGAAGCCCTTCGGGCACGACCTGAAGAGCGCCCAGGAACTCAATGCCCTGGTCAACCGGGTGTTCCCCGAGGAGACGGTCTTCCGTATCGACCACTACCTCGGCAAGGAGACGGTGCAGAATCTGCTGGCGCTGCGGTTCGCGAACGAACTGTTCGAACCGATCTGGAACGCCAACTTCGTCGACCACGTGCAGATCACGATGGCCGAGGACATCGGATTGGGCGGGCGCGCAGGCTATTACGACGGCATCGGCGCCGCCCGCGACGTGATCCAGAACCATCTGCTGCAGCTGCTGGCGCTGACGGCGATGGAGGATCCGGTCAACTTCCAGCCGCGGCAGCTGCAGATCGAGAAGATCAAGGTGCTCTCGGCGACGAAACTGGTCGAACCGCTGGAGGAGACCACCGCGCGCGGTCAGTACGCGGCCGGCTGGCAGGGCAGCGAACGCGTGGTGGGCCTGCTCGAGGAGGAGGGTTTCGATCCGCATTCGCGCACCGAGACCTACGCCGCGATCACACTGAACGTCGACACCCGCCGCTGGGCGGGCGTGCCGTTCTATCTGCGCACCGGAAAACGCCTGGGGCGCAGGGTCACCGAGATCGCGGTCATGTTCAAGCGGGCCCCGCATCTGCCCTTCGATCAGACCATGACCGAGGAGCTGGGCCAGAACGCGCTCGTCATCCGGGTGCAGCCGGACGAGGGCATCACCATGCGGTTCGGGTCGAAGGTGCCCGGATCCAGCATGGAAGTCCGCGACGTCAACATGGATTTCAGCTACGGCGAATCGTTCACCGAATCCTCGCCCGAGGCCTACGAGCGGCTCATCCTGGATGTGCTGCTGGGCGAGCCGTCGCTGTTCCCGGTCAACGAGGAGGTCGAATTGGCGTGGCGCATCCTCGATCCCGTGCTCGATCACTGGGCCGAGGGCGGTAAGCCCGAGTCCTACGAGGCCGGCACCTGGGGTCCGGCCTCGGCCGACGAGATGCTCGCCCGCACCGGGCGCGAATGGCGGCGGCCATGATCGTGGACATGCCCGACACCAGTACCCGCGACGTGACCAAACGCCTGGTCAGCCTGCGGGAGTCCAACGGCGTGATCGCCATGGGCCGGGTGCTGACGCTGGTGGTGTGCACCCTGGATTCCTCGGAGGCCGAAGACGCCATCGACGCCGCCAACGACGCCAGCCGCGAACATCCCTGTCGCGTGATCGTGCTCGCCCGCGGCGACCGGTTCTCCGAGACCAAACTCGACGCCCAGATCCGGGTCGGCGGTGATGCCGGGGCGGCCGAGGTGATAGTGCTGCGGCTGCAGGGCGAGCTGGTCAACAACGAGAGCAGCGTCGTCATCCCGTTCCTGCTCCCGGACACTCCGGTGGTGGCGTGGTGGCCGCGGGGCGCGCCGGAGTTCCCGTCGCGGGATTCGGTGGGGCGCTTGGCCATTCGCCGCATCACCGATTCCACCTACGCTCCCGATCCGCGCGCGGCGATCACCCGGCGGCTGGATTCCTACGCCCCCGGCGACACCGATCTCGCGTGGAGCCGGATCACGTTCTGGCGGGCGCTGCTGGCCTCCGCGCTCGACGTGCCGCCGTACGAGCCGATCGAATCGGTGACCGTGTCGGGCCTGGCGGAGGAACCCGCGCTCGACATCCTGGCGGGTTGGCTGGCGGCCAAACTGGACTGCCCGATCCGCCGGCAGACCGGGGAGTTGAAGGTCGTCATGCACCGGGCGTCGATCTCGGTCGGGATCGAACGCCCGCAGACCGGGCGCACCGCGACCCTGACGCGCACCGGTGAGCCGGATCAGCGGTTCGCACTCGCCCGTCGCGAGACCAAGGACTGCCTGGCGGAGGAACTGCGGCGGCTGGACGCCGACGAGGTCTACGCCGAGGCACTGGCCGGAATCGGGAAGGTGATCTATGAGTAAGCCGGACATCGAGGTCTTCGCCGGGCACGATGAACTGGTGACGGCGGCAGCCGTGCGGTTCGTGCAAGTGGTCACCAGGGCGCAGAGCGAACGTGGGTCGGCGTCGGTGGTTCTCACCGGGGGCGGCACCGGCATCGACCTGCTGAAGAAGGTCCGCCAGGCGCCCGGGGCCATCGATTTCGCGCGCCTGGACGTGTTCTGGGGCGACGAGCGGTTCGTCCCCGCGGGCGATGCCGAGCGCAACGAGTTGCAGGCGCGCGAGGCGTTGCTGGATCACGTGCCGGTCGACCCGGCGCGGGTGCATCCGGTCGCGACCTCCGACGGGGAGTATCCGGATCCGGTCGAGGCCGCCGCGGAGTACTCGGCGGCGGTGCACGCGCATCTGGCCGAGCACGGCGCATTCGATCTGCATCTGCTCGGCATGGGTGGCGACGCGCATGTCAACTCGCTGTTCCCGCATTCCGCGGCCGTGGCGGAGGAGCACGAACTCGTTCTCGCCGTGACCGATTCACCGAAGCCGCCGCCGGTGCGCGTCACCCTGACCCTGCCCGCGGTCGCCCGCGCCCGGCATGTGGTCCTGGTGGTCGGCGGCGAGGGCAAGGCCGATGCGGTGGCCCGAGCGGTGGCCGGCGCGTCCGCGCTGGAGATCCCGGCGGCCGGGGCGCACGGCAGTGAAACCACCACCTGGATGCTGGACGAGGCCGCGGCCGCGAAACTGCCCTGAGCTGGGCACTATCCCGGCTAGTCGTCGTCCGTCTGCGCCCACGCGGCGACGGGCAGGCTCAGATACACACCGACGAGGTGGCCCGCGGGCAGGATGCGGGCCACCTCGTCGCGGATGTGGGCCGCACGGCGGTCGCGATCGGCGGCGCGGTCCTCGAACCACTTCGACTGCACTTCGATCAGCACATCGATGTCGAACCGGTCGGCCGGCTCGGCGGATCGGCAGCGCACCAGGACGTCACCGGGTTGCAGGCAGCCGTCGTAGGGTTCCGCCGCACACGCCACCGCCACGGAGACGATATGCGGCAGTTCCTCGACGAGCCGGCGCTTCGACTCGTCGGACACACGGGGCGAGCAGGTGACATCGATGAGGGGCACGCGGCCAGCATGCCAGACCGCATCGTCGACGGGCGTGCCCGTTACCGCAGCGCGGAATCGCGCTCCGGGTCGCTCGCGACGAGGTCGGAGAGGTGACGCAGGAGGAAGTCGTTCACCGCGCCGGTCCGCTCGAGTTGAACGAGATGTCCTGCGCCCGGGACCTTTTCGACCGTGCGCAGATCCGGTACGTGCGCGCGCAGCACCGCCAGCGGGTCGCGGCCGCTGAAACCTTCCATATCCGGGTCGTTCTCGCCGTAGAGGAAGCAGGTCGGCACCGTCACCGTCGTGGGCAGGCCTTCGGTCAGTTCCCAGTTGCGGTCCAGCGCCCGGTACCAGGTCAGCCCGCCGGTGAAGCCGGTTCGTTCGAATTCGGCTGCGAGGGTGTCGAATTCGGATTCCGGCAACCACGACCAAGGCAGTGCGGGCGCCTGCGGCAGTGCGTCGAGGTAACCGATGCCGGGCGGATTCTTCCACGTGTCGAGGTAGTGGAACTCGCCACTGAGCGCGTAGTACACGCGGGCCAGGAATTCGCGTGGGCGCGCAGCCAGTTCGGCGTCGGCGACACCGGGCTCCTGGAAATACGACAGGTGCAGGAAATGGCGCTGCGCGGCGCGCGTCCAGAACTCCGACGGCGCCTTCGGTGGCCGGGGCGCGTACGGATTGTTCAGCACCATGATCGCCTCGACCCGATCCGGCGCCCGCAATGCCAGCTCCCACACCAGCTGGGCGCCGAAGTCCAGGCCGACGAAAACCGCTCGCTCGGAACCGATCTCGTCGAGCAGCCCGAGCAGATCGCCGATCACGGCCCGGTTCGTGGTCTCCTCCACCCCGCCGGGCGCCTCGGTGCGGCCGTACCCACGCAGATCCGGGGCGATGGCGTGATATCCGGCCGCCGCCAGCGCCGACAACTGCCGATGCCATACGTACCAGCCGTGCGGAAATCCGTGACAGAAGATCACCGGATACCCGCGGCCCTCTTCGGCGATATGCAGCCGAATCCCGTTGGTCTCCACGAACCGATGTGTCGGCCCCACTGCGCCTCCCAGGTACTAGAACACGTTCTCGTTTCACGGTAGTGTCCCGGAGTCGTGAACGGAATACTGACCGATCGAGTCGCCGTCGTCACCGGCGCGAGCCGCGGCATCGGCAAGGGCATCGCGCTGGAGCTGGGCGCGGCCGGCGCCACGGTGTACGTGACCGGGCGCTCCGAACGCCCCGGGCAGCTGCCGGGCACCGTGGCCGCGACCGCCGGCGAGATCGACGAGCTCGGCGGGCGCGGGGTGCCGTTCGTCTGCGACCACCGCGACGACGAGGCGGTCGCCCGACTGTTCGAGACCGTGCGCGCCGACCACGGTCGGTTGGATGTGCTGGTCAACAATGTCTACAACTCCCCCGCCTCGGCGCGCTGGCTCGGCAAACCGTTCTGGGAGGTGCCGCCGAAGGCGTGGGACGAGGGCTTCGACATCGGCGTGCGCTCCCATTACGCTGCCGCCCATTTCGCGGCGCCGCTGCTCATCGAATCGGGCGGGCTGATCGTCGACATCTCCTCGCCGGGCGCCGAACATTTCACCCACAACGTCGTCTACGGCGTGGGCAAGGCCGCCGTCGACCGGTTGACCGCGGATATGGCGCACGATCTGGCCGGCACCGAGGTCACGGTGGTGTCGCTGTGGCCGGGCATCGTGAATACCGAACTGCTGCAACTCGTTCCGGCCGATGCACAGGGACGACGGCTGATCACACTGCCCGGTGAGGGCACCTTCGATCTGAACGAGGCCGAGACTCCGCATTTCGCCGGGCGCGCGGTGGTCGCGCTCGCGGCGGATCCGGGCCGTCGTCCGCGCACGGGCCGAGCGTGGCGGGTGGCCGATCTGGCCGAAGCCTACGGGTTCACCGATATCGACGGTCGCGTGCCGCGCACGTGAGGGCCGCCGTTGTCCTAGCCTGAGGCGGCGGGCCGCATCGCGCGGCGCCGGCGGTGAAGGAGGGTGGATGGACGCGATCGCGAATTTCGACGCGTTGGTAGCAGCGGCGGACGCTCCGATCTATGTGGTGACAGTGGCGACCGAGTCCGAGCGCGCCGGGTGTGTAGTCGGCTTCGCATCCCAGGTCGGCATCGAACCACGCCGATTCCTGGTGTGCGTTTCCGAGCTCAACCACACCTACCGGGTGGTGGCCGCCGCCACCCATGTCGCAGTTCATCTCATCGATTCCGGGTCGCGAGCGCTGGCCCAGCTCTTCGGCGCGGAAACCGGCGATGATATCGACAAGTTCACCTGGTGCCGGTGGCATCACGGACCCGATGGAGTGGTGGTGCTCGACGAGGCAGCGGCCTGGTTCTCCGGACGTATCCTCGAGCGCCACGATTTCGGCGACCACGTGGGTCTGCTGCTGGAACCGCTCGGCGGCCCGAAGCCGCCGGCGGGCACCACCGGACTGCGCTACAGCGACCTCGCCGATCTCACCCCCGGCCACCCCGCCTGAGACGGTCCGCTAACCGCTCGAGGCCCCCTGGCCGCTCAGGGCGATATCGAGGAAGCTCCGCACCGACCTGCCCGGCGCGGGACGGGTTCGCCAGGCCAGCCGCAGGGCCGAGGGCGGGGCATCGGGGACGTCGAGGTAGGCCACGCCGGGATGCGGCGCCCGGGTGCGCGCCAATTCGGGAACGGCCCCGATGCCCCGGTCGGCGGCGATCAGTTCGATCCATTCGTCGAAATTCGTGCAGGTGACGATCTCGCGCCCGGATTCGGCCGCGGGCCAACTGGTTTCGTCGGTGGTGCCGGAGACGGTGTTGACCACCAGCGGATGGGCGGCCAGATCCTGCCATCGCAGCGCCGACGCCTTCGCCAGCGGCGAGCGGGTGGAGACCGCCGCCACCCGCCGCTCGGTGCCGATGATCCGCCCGGTCATGGCGGATGGAAGCCGAATCTCCTTGCGATACAGGGCGATATCGATACGTCCCGCCGCGACGGCGGCCACCGGATCGTCGATGCGATGGATGCCGACCCGCCCGCCGCGCGCCTCGAAACGGGTGCGGACATCGGTGAACCAGTCGTCGGGCAGCAGCCAGGAGAAACCCACCGACACCCGGGCCCGCAGCCGCAGATCGGCGGTCACGGCATCGACGTCGGCGACGATCCGGGTCGCGGCGGCCAGCAGATACTCCCCCTCCGCGGTGAGGGCGAAGCGCCGCGCGCTGCGCTCGACCAGCCGGCAGTCCAGAATCCGTTCGGCCTGCTGCACCGTGCGGGTCAGCGACGGCTGCGTGGTGTGCAGCCGGGCCGCGGCGCGGGTGTAGTTGGCTTCCTCGCACAGCACCAGGAACGCGCGCAGATGCCGCAATTCCAGGTCCATACGCTCAGCGTATACATCGTGCACAGGAAGCATTTCACCGGAACGCGACGGATCCGTAGCGTGGATCGACGTGACCATCACACTTGCTCGCCAGGCATCCCTCGCGCCCGCCCTGCGCGCCTCGGCCGGTTTGGCCGCCGCCATGGGCATCGGGCGCTTCGTCTACACGCCGCTGCTTCCGGTGATGATCGACGCCGGACGCTTCGGCGCACACACCGGCGCGATCGTGGCCGCCGCGAACTACGCCGGTTACCTGCTGGGCGCGGTCGTCCTGGCACGCTTTCCGGAATACAACGGCGGCAAGGCTTTCCGGATCTCGGCTGCCGCGCTGGTGACGAGTGAAGCGGCCATGGCTGTTCCGGCCCCCGCGATACTGCCGATCATCCTGCGGACGGTGGCCGGTGTCGCGAGCGCGGTACTGTTCATCGGCTGCGCGCAGATCGCCGCGCGCCACGAAAACCGAAGGCGCGCAGCCGGTATCGCCTTCGCCGGAGTGGGTACGGGAATCGCGGCAACCGGTGCGCTGGTGCTGATCGCGCAATCGGTGCTGTCGTGGCAGGCGCTGTGGCTCGCCGCGGCCGCACTGACCGCCCTCCTGCTGTGGCCTGCGCTGCGGTTGGAGGTCGTCGCCGGCAGCCGTACCGGTGCGGCCACGGTGCGATCGAGACGCTCCTGGCGGCTGCTGCAGACGACCTATTTCCTGGAGGGTCTGGGCTATATCGTCCTGGGCACGTTCCTGGTCGCCGCGGTCGGCGCCACCGGACATCGGACGGCCGGCACCGCGATCTGGATCGTGGTGGGAGTCGCGGCCGCCCCGGCGACGGTGGTGTGGGGTCTGCTCGCCCGGCGGGCGACTCCGGTGATCGCGCTGGTGGCCGCGCTCGTGCTGCAATGTCTGTCCGCGCTGTTGCCGACGCTGTCGGCGGGTGTCTGGCCGGCGGTGGTGTCGGCCGCGCTGTTCGGCGCGACCTTCATGGGGATCACCCTGCTCGCCCTCGAGATCGGCGACGATCTGGCCGGGCCGGGTGCGGCGGCGACCTTGACCGCCGGATACGGACTCGGCCAGATGCTCGGTCCACTGGTGGTGGCGCCGGTGCTCGGCGACAGCTACGGCGCCGCGTTCACGATCGCGACGCTGATCCTGGCCGTGGCAGCCGGGACAGCGATCGCGATCGGATCGGGCCGGCGCCGCGACCCTGCGGCCGCAGCGCCCACGCCGATCAGGCGAACTTGATCTCGAAGCCGATGCCGAGAATGGCGATGAACCAGATCAGGCCCACGAAGATGGTGATGCGGTCGAGGTTCTTCTCGACGACCGTGGATCCGGACAGGCTCGACTGCACACCGCCACCGAACAGGCTGGACAAGCCTCCACCCTTCGCGCGGTGCAGCAACACCAGCAACACCAGCAACACGCTGGTGATGACCAGGAGGATATCCAGGAACATTTGCATGCCGACAGTTTATGCGGATGCTCAGCCCACCACCGAACCGGCCGTCATCCCGCCGTCGACGACGAATTCCGCACCGGTGCAATAGCTGGATTCGGTGCTCGCCAGAAAAACCACCAGATCCGACACCTCGGCGGGCAGGCCGAGCCGCGCCCGCACATTCTCGCCGCGATCGACGGCGATCTCCTCGGTGACTCCGATCATCGGCGTGAGGATGCCGCCGGGATGCACCGAGTTGACCCGCACGCCCTCGGGCGCGAGTTCCAGCGCGGCCGACTTGGTCAGTCCCCGCACCCCGAACTTCGAGGCGGTATAGGCGTGCATACCGCCCACGCCCTGGATACCGGCCGCGGAGGAAATATTGATCACCGCGGCCGGCCGGGCGGCCACCAAGGCGTCGCGCGCGGCGCTCAATCCCAGGAAGGGACCGGTCAGATTGATATCGATGACCCGCTGCCACTGCTTCTCGGTGTAGGTGCCCAGCGGGCCGCCGTCGAGGACGCCCGCATTGTTCACCAGCACGTTCAACAGGCCGAATCGTTCGACGGTGGCGGCGACGGCGGCCTGCCAGTCGGCGGACTCGGTGACGTCGAGGTGCACGTAGGCGGCCTGCTCACCCAGTTCCGCGGCCAGCGCCCGCCCAGCGTCGTCGGCGATGTCACCGAGCATCACCCGCGCACCCTCGGCGACGAAGGCCCGCGCGTGCGAGGCGCCCATGCCGGAAGCGCCGCCGCTGATGAGGGCGACTCGGCCCGTCAAACGTCCACTCATGAATTCGTCTCTCTCTTCTCTCTCGCCGATCCGGATCAGTGGGTGGGAATGGGTGGGCCGTCCAGCCGCAGCACGCATCGGGTCCCGGTGTAGATGCTGGGCATGCATTCGTTGCAGTGGATGCAGGCCGAGCGGGTGTCGGCATCGGACCGGATGCGCTGCAACAGATCCGGCTCGCGCAGCAGGGCGCGTCCCATCGCCATGAATTCGAAGCCTTCGCGCCGCGCCCGCCGCATATCGTCGATATCGGTGATCCCGCCCAGCAGCACCAGCGGCATCGACAGCTCGCGGCGGAATTGGCGGGCCCGTTCGAGCAGATACGTGCCGTGATACGGATATTCGCGCAGGAAGGCCTTGCCGACGAGCCTGAAGCCCAGCCGGGTCGGGCCGGGCAGCGTCTTGGCGAACGCCTGCCGTGGCGCATCGCCGTGGAACAGCAGCATGGGGTTGAGCAGCGAACTGCCCGCGGTCAGTTCGAGGGCGTCGAGTCCGCCGTCGGATTCCAGCCAGGACGCCACCTGGAGCGATTCGGCCAGCGAAAAACCGCCGCGCACACCGTCTTCCATATTCAGCTTGGCCAGAATCGCCAGCCGGCCGCCGACGGCTTCGCGCACCGCGAGGGCGATCTCGCGGGCCATCCGGGCGCGATGCTCCAAGGGCCCGCCGTAGGCGTCCTTGCGGCGGTTCAGCAGCGGGCTGAGGAACGAGCTGACCAGATAGTTGTGACCGAAATGCAGTTCTACGGCATCGAATCCGGCTTCCTCGGCCAGCAATACCGCCCGCACGTGCGCGGCGACGAGATCCTGGATGTCGGCCACCGATGGCGACTGCATCATCTTCATGCTGAGCGGCGACCACAGCCGCGTCGGTGCCAGCGCCGGTGCCCGGTTGGAGGCGGCGTTGGCCACCGGTCCCGCGTGGCCGATCTGCGCGCTGACCTTGGCGCCTTCGGCATGGATGGCGTCGGTGAGCCGCCGCAGACCTGGTAGCGCTTCGGGGCGCATCCAGATCTGGTGACGATCGGTGCGTCCGCCCGGCGCGACGGCACAGTAGGCGATGGTGTTCATCCCGACGCCGCCGGCCGCGATCTCCCGATGGAACTCGATCAGTTCGTCGGTGACCAGCGCATCGGGTGTGCGGCCCTCGAAGGTGGCGGCCTTGATCACCCGGTTGCGCAGGGTGATCGGGCCCAGGTCGACGGGTTCGAAAATATCGTTCACTACTACTCCTGTACGGCGGTGTGCGAAGCGGTGGAGGCGGGCACGGGCGGCGGCGCGCTCAACCCGGCGATGACGAATTCGCGCAGCGTCGCCACCGAGGACGGCGCTATGTCGTAGTCCTCGGTGCTGCCGAAGCGCATGATGATCAGGTCGAAGGCCAG
Source organism: Nocardia violaceofusca NBRC 14427 (assembly GCF_963869435.1). NCBI lineage: Bacteria > Bacillati > Actinomycetota > Actinomycetes > Mycobacteriales > Nocardiaceae > Nocardia > Nocardia violaceofusca. The sequence goes on along the minus strand of NZ_CAWMPM010000001.1, from coordinate 79,475 downwards.
TTGCCAGCGGCGGCGTGCCTCGCCGGAGGTCAGCTCGGGCAGCAGTTGCGACCACGACTCCATCCGGAACCACTGGTGCTGCCAGGACATCGGCCGCCGGCGCAGGATCAATCCGGCCAGCAGCCGCAGATGCAACCGGCCCATCGGGTCGGCGGCGAGGTCGACGAACGGCGCGAGCACCGCATCGATCACCGCCGGGACGGAGCTGGGTTCGGTGGCCGTGGCCGCCGCCAGCCCCTCGGCCCACAGCGGTCCGAGCCGATCCTCGATCAGGGCGGCGATCAGCGTCTCCTTGGAGCCGAAGTGGTAGTGCACCGCGGCCGGGTTGGCGCCCGCGGCCACGCAGATCGCCCGCACCGAGACGTCCTCGTAGCGCTCGGTCAGCAGTAACCGCTCCGCGGCCGCCAGCAGTTTGGCCCGGGTACCCGCCGCCACCTTCTCGCCCATGCGGTTAGTGAACCACGACACAGGACAGGTTTCAATCATTGATTGAATCAGTGAGACAAAGTGCTGCGCAACGGCGGTTTTTCCGATAGTGGACATGTCAAGGAATACTGGGGCAGCCGCCCTCGTTCAGGTGATTGAACTTTTGATCAGACTCCAGGAGGCGGCCATGCAGTTCGGCATCTTCACCGTCGGCGACGTCACCGTCGATCCGACCACCGGAATCGCGCCCACCGAGGGCGAACGCATCGACGCGATGATGCGCCTGGCCCTGAAGGCCGAGGAGGTCGGGCTGGACGTGTTCGCCACCGGTGAGCACCACAATCCCCCGTTCGTGCCGTCCTCGCCGACCACCATGCTCGGCTGGGTCGCCGCGCGCACCGAAAAGCTGCAGTTGTCGACCTCGACCACCCTCATCACCACCAACGACCCGGTGAAGATCGCCGAGGACTACGCGATGCTGCAGCATCTGTCGGGCGGCCGGGTCGATCTGATGATGGGCCGCGGCAACACCGGCCCGGTCTACCCGTGGTTCGGCAAGGACATCCGCAAGGGCGTCGAGCTCGCGATCGAGAACTATCACCTGCTGCGCCGGCTGTGGCGCGAACCGGTGGTCGACTGGCAGGGTCAGTTCCGCACGCCGCTGCAGGGATTCACCGCCACTCCCGCACCGCTGGACGGCACGCCGCCGTTCGTGTGGCACGGCTCGATCCGGTCGCCGGAGATCGCCGAGCAGGCCGCCTATTACGGCGACGGCTTCTTCCACAACAACATCTTCTGGAACAAGGAACACACCCAGGAGATGGTGCAGCTGTACCGGCAGCGGTTCGAGCACTACGGTCACGGCTCGGCCGACCAGGCGATCGTCGGCCTGGGCGGGCAGGTCTTCATGGCCGAGACGGAGGCGGCGGCCAAGAAGTTCTTCCGGCCGTACTTCGACAACGCGCCCGTCTACGGGCACGGTCCGTCGCTGGAGGACTTCACCGAGATGACGCCCCTGACCGTCGGTACTCCCGAGCAGGTCATCGAGCGCACCCTCGGCTTCGCCGACTACGCCGGCGACTACCAGCGCCAGCTGTTCCTGATCGACCACGCCGGCCTGCCGATCGACGTCGCACTGGAACAGGTCGAAATCCTCGGCCGCGAGGTGGTGCCGGTGCTGCGCAAGGAATTCGAATTGCGCCGTCCCGCACACGTTCCCAGTGATCCGCCGACCCACGCGTCGCTGGTGGCCGCCGGTCCGGAGGCGCCGCACCACTTGGTCGAGCCGGCGCGCGAGCGGCTGCTGGCCGCCGCCGAGCAGGCCTGATTCATCCCGCAGTAATCAACCGACCGCCGTACTCATCCACCGCATCGAACGAGGGACGAAAACCCATGTCGCATACCGTTGTCGTACTCACCGCCGGGTTGTCCCAGCCGTCGAGCACCCGTCTGCTCGCCGATCAGCTCGCCGATGCGGTGACCTCGGCCGTCGGCGCCCGCGGTGAGGCCGTCGACATCGAGGTCATCGAATTGCGCGATCTGGCAAGCGATCTCGCCGCCACGATGGTGTCCGGCGGTCTGCCGACCCCCGCGGTGGCGGCAGCGCGGGAGAAGGTCTCCGCCGCGGACGGTCTCATCGCCGTCACCCCGGTGTTCGCCGCGAGCTACTCCGGGTTGTTCAAGATGTTCATCGACGTGCTCGACACCGACGCGCTCAACGCCATGCCGGTGCTCGTCGCCGCCACGGCCGGAACCGCGCGGCACGCGCTGGTGCTCGAGCATGCGATGCGGCCGCTGTTCACCTATCTGCGCGCCGTCGTCGTTCCGACCGGCGTGTTCGCCGCGACCGAGGATTTCGGTTCGGCCGGACTCGGCGAGCGGATCCACCGCGCCGCGGCCGAATTCGCCACCCTCGTGGTCGCGGTGCCGACCGGTGTGGACGGCTTCCTCCCGGAACCGACCCGGGCCCGGCAGTCGGGCAACCATGTCGGCGAGGTGACGCCGTTCGCGAAGCTGCTCGCTGGCCACACGGGGCATACCCAACATCCCCATCGCCCGGCCGAACAGCGGTAGGACACCCCCGGCCGACGATCGGTTCGCCCGCTTTAGCAGGCGAGGGAAACATCTCGGCAGATTCACTGCTGCCGCCCGCGCACCGGATTCGGTGCGCGGGCGGCCGCAGGCGACATGATGGAGGGGTGACAACGGGCCCCGAAGAGCTTCTCGACGAATGGTTGCGTATTTCCCTGCGAGAGGTGCGGCCGGGACCGCGCCGCGCCGCCACCGATCCGATCGGCAGCGGTAGTCCGATCACCGTCGGGACATGTCTGGAGTTGTTCGATGCCCAGGCCACGAGCCGGCATCTGGATATCGCGGCGCGGCGGCTCGGCGTGGCGAAACGCGGGTACTACAGCATCGGCTCCAGCGGCCACGAGGGCAATGTGGTGCTGGCACAGGCATTGCGCAGCACCGATCCGGCGCTGCTGCACTACCGGTCGGGCGCCTTCTTCGTGCATCGCTGCCGCCAGGTCCCGGGGCTGGATCCGATTCGTGACGTGCTGCTGGGTGTCGTCGCGGCGGCCACGGAACCGATCTCGGGCGGGCGGCACAAGGTGTTCGGCAGCGCGCCCGCGTCGGTCATACCGCAGACCTCCACCATCGCCTCCCATCTGCCTCGGGCGATGGGTCTGGCGTTCGCCCTCGATCGGGCGCGACGGCTGGGCCGGGAAACACCGTGGCCCCGAGATGCGGTGGTGCTGTGCACATTCGGGGACGCCTCGGCCAACCACTCGACCGCGACAGGTGCGATCAACGCCGCGATCCACACGGCTCACCAAGGTATTCCGATGCCGCTGCTGTTCGTCTGCGAGGACAACGGGATCGGAATCAGCGTGCCCACTCCCCCGGACTGGATCGAATCGGCCTTCGCGTCACGACCGGGTCTGCGGTATTTCGACGCCGACGGCTCCGATCTGCGGCAGGCCCTGTCGGTGGCCTCCGCCGCCGCGGAATCCGTGCGCGCGCGGCGGCGGCCCGCCCTGTTGCGGCTGCGCACGGTGCGACTGCTCGGCCATGCCGGATCCGATGTGGAGTCGGCGTATCGGCGACTGGAGGATATCGAGGCCGACCGGCGCCGCGACCCGGTGGCCGCCACGGCCCGGCTCCTCGTCGAGATCGGCGCGGCGACCGCCGAGGAGGTTCTCGCCCACTACGACGCGATCGGTGCCCGAGTGGCGGCGACGGCGGCCCGGGTGGCGGAGGAACCGCATCTGGACTCGGCCGAGGCGATCCGGGCGCCAGTGGTATTCGCAGGTGAACGACAGCCGCGCGCCATTCTCGGCCCGTACGCCGGCGATCGCACGCCACCCGCAGATGCCGCGCCGCAGCCGCAGGCCGAGAGTGCGCTTGGCACAAGCGCTTTCGATCAGACGGCCGAGCGACCCGGGCCGGTGACGCTCGCACAGTCCATCAACCACACCCTCGCATCACTACTCGCCGATCAGCCCGATGTGCTGGTCTTCGGCGAGGATGTCGGCCGCAAGGGTGGTGTCTACGGCGTGACCAAGGGGCTGCAGCGTGAGTTCGGGGCGCGTCGTGTGTTCGACACCCTGCTCGACGAGCAGAGCGTCCTCGGCACCGCGCTGGGCGCCGGACTCGCCGGATTCGTTCCGATTCCGGAGATCCAGTATCTGGCCTACGTGCACAATGCGCTGGACCAGATCCGGGGTGAGGCGGCGACCCTGTCGTTCTTCTCCGCGGGGCAATACCACAATCCGATGGTGGTGCGGATCGCCTCGTTCGGCTATCAGCGCGGCTTCGGCGGGCATTTCCACAACGACAATTCCGTTGCGGCGCTGCGCGATATCCCCGGAGTGGTCGTCGCCGCGCCGGCCCGGGCCGACGACGCGGCCGCGATGCTGCGGCGGTGCGTCGAGCTCGCTCGCGGCGAGGGCAGGGTATGTCTCTACCTCGAACCGATCGCCCTCTACCACACCCGCGACCTGCACCGCCCCGGTGACGCGGGCTGGCTCGCCACCCCCGCCGACGAACCGGCATCCCTCGCCCGCGCCCGAATCCACGGCGACGGTGCCGATCTCACGATCGTCACCTTCGCCAACGGTGTGCCGATGAGCCTGCGCGCGGCACGCCGCTTGGCGGACAACGGCATTCACGCACGCGTGCTCGACCTGCGCTGGCTCACGCCGCTTCCCGTCGACGATCTGCTGCACCATGCCCGCACCACCGGCGCCGTGCTCGTCGCCGACGAGACCCGCCGCAGCGGCGGGGTATCGGAGTCGGTGTGCACCGCGCTGCTCGACAGCGGTTTCGACGGCCGTCTCGCCCGCGTCACCAGCGCCGACAGTTTCGTCCCGCTCGGACCGGCCGCCGAACTGGTGCTGCTGAGCGAAGCGGCGATCGAGGCCGCGGCGCATCGGCTGCTGGAATCGGGCCCGCGCTCCCAGGTCTGACGCACGCGGGCGGGTACGCCGAAGACCGGCCGCACCCGCCCCCCGACCGAATGCTCAGCGCAGGGTGACCGTCGTCGGCAGCGCGGCGAAACCGCGATTGTTCGAGGAATGGAGGCGCCGCAGCCCGGCCGGGTCGACGTCGTAATCGGCGATGCGAGCGGTGATCGCCCCGAGCGCGGTCCGCAACTCGAGCAGGCCGAGATTCGAGCCGAGGCAGTAGTGGCGGCCGCTGCCGAAGACCAGCGCATCGGAGGTGTCTCGATCGAGATCGAAGACGTCGGGCCGGTCGAACACCTCGGGATCACGGTTCGCCGAACCGGTCAGCAACAGCATCCGCGCCCCCGCCGGAATCGTGACGCCGTGCAGTTCGACAGCTTCGGTGGTGGTGCGCAACTGCGACTGGGTCGCCGGGTCGTAGCGCATGCCCTCGGCGATCCAGTCGTCGACGCGCCCCAGCGCCGCGGCCCGCTGGTCCGGATTCGCCCACCCGGCGTACCAGAGATTGCCCAGGGTGAGCATGCTCGTCTCGATGCCCGCGCCGATCAGCAGGATCAGCACGCCCACGATTTCCTCGGGGGTGAGCCGGTCGTCCCCGTCGGCGGCGTCGAGTAGACCGGACAGCAGGTCGTCGGTGCGGTGCTTGCTGCGTTCGATGGTCAGCTCGGTGTAGTAGCCGACCAGGGCGCCGATCGCCTGCATCGCCTCCGGCCGCAGGTCGGTCGACTCCTCCTCGGTGTACATGATCTCCATGCCGAGTTTGCGCACCAGGTCGCGGTCCGCGCGCGGCACGCCGACCAGTTCGGAAATCACCTCGGTGGGGTACGGGCCGGCGAAGTCGGTCATCAGGTCGAAACTGCCGCGTTCGAGCAGCGGCTCCAGGAGGTCGGTGGCGATCTCACGCAGTCGCGGCGCCAGCGCCTGCACCCGGCGCGCGGTGAACGCGCGCGTGACCAAACCACGCAGGCGCGTATGTTTCGGCGGATCCATCGCCACGAAGGAGAAGAACTGCTCGGCCTGAGGTCCCCAGAAGGCCGGTTCCATCCGCAGCCCGTTGGCGCTCGAGAAGCGATCCGAATCACGCAGTGCGGCAAGGACATCGGCGTAGCGCGACAGTGCCCAGAAGTCGTCGTCGCCGTTGCGGAACACCGGCGCCTGTTCCCGAAGTTGTGCGTAGACCGGATACGGATCGTCGTGAATTCCGAAATCGTACGGACTGAATTGCACTGACATCTTCGACCTCCCCAGCCGCACGGCAGGGGCCGCGCCGGTTCGCCATCCGACCTGACAGGATGACAGTAGTCGATAATGGTTCGTCGCCGTCGACGGAAGGAAGAGGTGTCATGGAACCAGTGACCGGATCACACCGCCCGCATGCGGATCCGGTGGCGCCGCCCGGTATCGATGTCACCACCCCGCATCCGGCCCGGCGCTACGACTACTGGCTCGGTGGCAAGGACAACTTCGAGGCCGACCGAGCCTCCGCCGAAGCGGTGGCCGAGGCCTTCCCGAGCGTGCAGATCTCCGCGCTGGAGAATCGAGCATTCCTGCACCGAGTGGTCGGTTATCTGTCGGCCGAGGTCGGCATCCGGCAATTCCTGGATCTCGGCGCCGGCCTGCCGACCGCCGGCAATGTGCACGAGATCGCGCAGGCCGCCGCGCCCGAATCCCGCATCGTCTACGTCGACAACGATCCGATCGTCGCCCTGCACGCCCGCAGCCTGCTCGCCAGCGCACCCGAGGGCGCGACCGCGTATCTGGAGGCCGACGCGCGCGAACCCGAAAAGATCCTCACCCACCCGGACCTGCTGACCACGCTGGATCTGTCGCAACCGGTGGCGCTGATGATGCTCGCGGTGGTGCATTTCTTCACCGACGAGGACCGCCCCTACGACATGGTGCGGCAATGGATCGACGCGCTGGCGCCCGGCAGCTATCTGGTGATGTCGCATGCCACCAGCGACCACCTGTCCGAGGAGGACCTGGCCGACAGCGAACAGGCCAACAAGCGCAGCGGTATCCCGTTCCGGCTGCGCTCGACCGCCGAGTTCAGCCGATTCTTCACCGGGCTCGAACTCGTCGAACCCGGGATCGGGTCGATCATCAACTGGCCCATCGAGTCTCATCGGGCACATCCGCGGCCGGAGGCGGTATCGATGCTCGGCGCGGTGGCGCGCAAACCCTGATCCGGTTTCCTCGACGACGTCGGCCCCGATTCCGCGGAGTGCGGAACCGGGGCCGAATCGTCATGTGCTGCAGGCGGTTACCCGCCGGCCGCGATCAGGGCAGCGGACCGCCCGCGGCGATCGCCGACAGGGTCGCGAACTCGTCGCCCTTCAGCGAGGCACCACCGACGAGCGCGCCGTCGATATCGGCGGCCGCGATGAGCTCGCCGACGTTCTTGGCGTTCACCGATCCGCCGTAGAGGATGCGCACACCCGCCGCGACCTCCTGGCCCGCCAGCTCGGCCAGTTCGGCGCGCAGCGCACCGCACACCTCCTGCGCGTCCGCCGGGGTGGCGACGCGACCGGTGCCGATCGCCCAGACCGGCTCGTAGGCGATGACGACCTTCGCGATCTGCTCCGGCGTCAGCCCCTTGAGCGAACCCCGCAGCTGCTCGAGGTTGTACTGCACGTGGGTCTGCGCCTCGCGCACACCCAGCCCCTCGCCGATGCAGACGATCGGAGTCATGTCGTACTGCAGCACCTTCTTGGCCTTCGCCAGCACCGTGGCGTCGTCCTCGTTGTGGTACTGCCGCCGCTCCGAGTGGCCGACCACGACGTAGCTGCACGACAGCTTCGCCAGCATGGCCGCACTGATCTCACCGGTGTAGGCGCCGGATTCGTGCACCGACACGTCCTGGGCACCGAAGGTGATCCGCAAGCGGTCGCCCTCGATGAGGGTCTGGATGCTGCGAATGTCGGTGAACGGCGGGATGACCGTGACGTCGACCTTGTCGAAGTACTTGTCCGGCAGGGCGAACGCGATCTTCTGCACCAGGGCGATGGCCTCGAGGTGGTTGAGGTTCATCTTCCAGTTGCCGGCGATCAACGGTTTGCGTGCCATGATCAGCCCTCCCCGTCCTCGAGCACGCTGATACCCGGAAGCTGTTTGCCCTCCAGGTACTCCAGCGAGGCGCCGCCGCCGGTGGAGATGTGGGAGAACCCGTCCTCCGGCAGGCCGAGCGTACGCACGGCCGCGGCCGAATCGCCGCCGCCGACCACTGTGAACGCACCCTTAGCGGTCGCGCTCACCAGCGCCTCGGCCACCGCGCGCGTCCCCGCGGCGAAGGCCTCGAACTCGAACACACCCATCGGGCCGTTCCAGAACACCGTCCGAGCCTCGGTCAGCAGCGCGGCGAACCGCTTGGCCGACTCGGGCCCGATGTCCAGGCCCATCCAGCCCTCGGGAATCTCGTTGGCGGCCACCGTCTTCGACTCCGCGTCCGCGGCGAACTTGTCCGCGGCCACGATGTCCACCGGCAGGTGGATGACGTCGGCGAAACGCTCCAGCAGCCCCTTGCAGGTATCGATCATCTCCTCCTGCAACAGCGAGGAGCCGACCGAAAGACCTTGGGCGGCAAGGAAGGTGAAGCACATACCGCCACCGATGACGAGGGTGTCGACCTTGGGGGCCAGCGCCTCGATCACGGCGAGCTTGTCCGACACCTTGGAACCGCCGAGCACGACCGCGTACGGGCGCTCGGTGTCGGTGGTGAGCTTGCGCAGGACGTCGACCTCCGCGGCGACCAGCGTGCCCGCGTAGTGCGGCAGCAGTTCGGCCACGTCGTAGACCGAGGCCTGCTTGCGGTGCACCACCCCGAAGCCGTCGGAGACGAACGCACCGTCGTCGCCGACCAGCTCAACCAGCGCGTGGGCCAGCTTCTGACGCTGGGCGTCGTCCTTGCTGGTCTCGCGCGGATCGAAACGGATGTTCTCCAGCAGCAGCACATCACCGTCGGTGAGGCCCTCGGAGCGCGCGAGCGCGTCCTGGCCCACCACATCACCGGCGAGCTGGACGTTGCGGCCGAGCTCCTCGCTCAGCTTCGCGGCCACCGGTGCCAGCGAGAGCTTCGGATCGGGCTCACCCTTGGGACGGCCCAGGTGGGCGGTGACGACGACCTTGGCGCCGGCCTCGGCCAGCGTCTTGATCGTGGGCACCGAGGCGATGATCCGGCCCGGATCGGTGATCACGCCGTTGTCGAGGGGAACGTTGAGGTCGGAGCGCACGAGCACGCCCCGCCCCTCCACGCCCTCGGCAAGGAGATCCTGAAGGGTCTTGACTGCCATGGGTTTACAGCGACTTGCCGACGAGGCCGATCAGGTCGGCGAGGCGGTTGGAGTATCCCCACTCGTTGTCGTACCACGACACGACCTTGACCTGGTCGTCGATGACCTTGGTCAGCGGCGCGTCGTAGATCGAGGAGTGCGGGTCGGTCACGATGTCGCTGGAGACGATCGGGTCGACGTTGTACTTCAGGATGCCCTTCAGCGGGCCCTCGGCGGCGGCCTTGTAGGCGGCGTTGATCTCGTCGACGGTCGCCGACTTGCGCAGCGTCGCGGTCAGGTCGGTGACCGAACCGGTCGGCACCGGTACGCGCAGCGCGTAGCCGTCCAGCTTGCCCTGCAGCTCCGGGAGCACCAGGCCGATGGCCTTGGCGGCGCCGGTACCGGTGGGCACGATGTTCAGGGCGGCGGCGCGGGCGCGACGCAGGTCGCTGTGCGGGCCGTCCTGCAGGTTCTGGTCCTGCGTGTAGGCGTGGATCGTGGTCATCAGGCCACGCTCGATGCCGAATTCGTCGTTGAGGACCTTGGCCAGCGGGCCGAGGCAGTTGGTGGTGCACGACGCGTTGGAGATGATGTTCTGGCTGCCGTCGTACTGGCTGTCGTTGACACCCATGACCACGGTCAGATCCTCACCCTTGGCGGGTGCGGAGATGATGACCTTCTTGGCGCCGGCGGCCAGGTGTCCCTTGGCCTTGGTGGCGTCGGTGAAGATGCCGGTCGACTCGACGACCACGTCGACACCCAGATCGCCCCACGGCAGCGCGGACGGGCCCTCCTTGATGGCCAGTGCCTTGATCCGCTGGTCGCCGACCACGATGGTGTCGTCGCCGTCGAGCGAGACGTCCTGCGGCAGCCGGCCGAGGATCGAGTCGTACTTCAGCAGCGTGGCCAGGGTCGCGTTGTCGGTGAGGTCGTTGACCGCGACGATCTCGATATCGGTGGTGCCGAGCGCTTTCTGCGCCTCCACCGCCCGGAAGAAGTTACGTCCGATACGACCGAAGCCGTTGATGCCTACCCGGACAGTCACGTTATCGCTCCTCAGCTTTCAAGCGGATTCATTCCGATGCCAGACCACCCTAATGCCCGGCCATAACATCACGGACACGCCCCTGCCGCGACCTCACCGACCCGACGCTCCGCCGGTGAGCGTGTATTCGCGCCTTTCGCACCGAACCGTCGCGACCGCGGCCGCCGGCCCTGCCCACTCGCGGCGGGGATACCCATCTGCCAGGCTTTTCACCGGCCCCGGATCACCTGTTTCGGTGCCGATGGGTTCGGTAGCGAAAGCCTATCGCACCGCGCTCGCTCGCGACGGCGTCACGATCGCAGGTTGTGGACAACCACGAACCTGTGGACGAACCATCGCTCCTGCGGCACAAGGAGTTTCGCGGCGAGAGTCCCGGGCCGGCATCCGCGGCCCGGGCCCTCGCCGCTCACGCGTCTTCGAGCAGTTCGGCCGTGACAGCCGACTCGGTATCGGGAATGCCCAAGTCCTTGGCGCGGCGGTCGGCCATGGACAACAGCCGGCGAATACGCCCGGCGACGGCGTCCTTGGTCATCGGCGGGTCGGCCAGCTGGCCGAGTTCCTCCAGGGAGGCCTGGCGGTGCTGCACGCGCAGCCGTCCCGCGGCGGCCAGATGGTCGGGCACATCCTCGCCGAGGATCTCGAGGGCACGCTCCACACGAGCCGCGGCGGCCACCGCGGCCCGGGCCGAGCGGCGCAGGTTGGCGTCGTCGAAGTTGGCGAGGCGGTTCGCCGTCGCGCGGACCTCCCGCCGCATCCGGCGCTCCTCCCAGGTCAGGCGCGTGTCCTGGGCGCCCATCCGGGTCAGCAGGGCGCCGATGGCCTCCCCGTCGCGCACCACGACCCGATCGGTGCCGCGCACCTCGCGGGCCTTGGCCGAGATACCCATCCGGCGGGCCGCGCCGACCAGGGCCAGTGCCGCCTCGGGCCCGGGGCAGCTCACCTCGAGCGCCGAGGAACGCCCGGGCTCGGTCAGCGAACCGTGGGCCAGGAAGGCGCCGCGCCAGGCCGCCTCCGAATCGCCGATGCTGCCGCCGACCACCTGGGCGGGCAGACCACGCACCGGACGGCCGCGCACATCGAGCAATCCGGTCTGGCGGGCCAGCGCCTCGCCCTCCTTGGACACGCGCACGACATATCGGGAGGTCTTGCGCAGACCACCCGCGCCCAGCACGTGCACATCCGATCCGTAGCCGTAGAGCTCGAAGATCTCGCGCCGTAGTCGCCGCGCGATCGAGCCCATATCGACCTCGGCCTCGACGATCACCCGACCGCCGACGATGTGCAGGCCACCGGCGAACCGGAGTAGGGCCGACAGTTCCGCCTTGCGTGCACTCACCTGCGAGACGGACAGACGGCTCAACTCGTCTTTCACCTCGGCTGTCATCGCCACGAGACCCGCTCCTTTCCACCCAACACGGACCGCACCTGCTGGACCGGATGCCGTCCTTCGACTCGAAGCCCTGCCAATTCCGGCCGAGGTTGGCGGATCACCTGATCCAGTGCGGCGGCTAGCTTTCCAGGGTGGTGCCGGTCCGTCCCCGCCTCGGCGACATCAGCGAAGGTTACTCGTGCACGCAGCTGTTCGGCAGCTCTTGCCACATGTTCGCGCTCCCTACCCTCGGGTACGGAGCCGGAGTCCACCAGCACATCATCGACAGCGAAATCCGGTGCGTGCTGGGACAATACATGCAGATGCCGTTCGGCGGAGAATCCCGCGGTCTCTCCGGGCTCCGCCGCCAGGTTCAGGACCAGCACTTTTACCGCGCGGGTATGCATCAGCGCCGCCCGCAGATCCGGCACGAGCATGTGTGGAATGACGCTGGTGAACCAGGAGCCGGGGCCCAGGACCACCACATCGGCGTGCTCGATCGCCGAGGTGGCCTCCGGGCTGGCCGGCGGGTCGGACGGGATCAGCCGGACCCGGCGCACCTTGCCCGGCGTGGTGGCCACCGCGACCTGACCGCGGATACACCTGCTCACCCGCGGGTCGGCCTCCAGCCCGGAGACGTCGGCCTCGATGGTCAGCGCGGTCGGCGACATCGGCAGCACGCGGCCGGTGCAGCGCAGGATCGCGGCCATCTCGTCGAGCGCCGCGACCGGGTCGCCGAGCACCTCGGCCAGCCCGGCCAATACGAGGTTGCCCACCGAATGCCCGGCCAGCGCTCCCGTGCCGCCGAAGCGATGCTGCGCCGTGCGCGCCCAGATCCCGTCGGGGTCCTCGGCCAGGGCGGCCAGCGCCATCCGCAGGTCGCCCGGCGGCAGCATGCCCAGTTCGGAACGCAGGCGTCCGGACGATCCGCCGTCGTCGGCGACGGTGACGACCGCGGTGATGCGCTCGGTGATCCGGCGCGCGGCGGTCAGCGTGGCGTAGAGGCCGTGTCCGCCGCCCAGGGCGACCAGCGTGGGTTCGGAGGGAGTGGTGTCGTCACGATGGTCCGCGTCGGTCATTCGCGCCCCAGATCCCGGTGGACCACGCGGACGACATCGGTCGAGGCACTGTCGGGCCGGCCCAGCAGTTCACCCAGCTCCTCGGCGATCGCCACGCTGCGGTGCTTACCACCGGTACACCCCACTGCCACGGTCATATATCGCTTACCCTCCTGGCGGTAGCCGCTGGTGGTCAGGTCGACCAGATGGCGGCAGGTATTCACATAGTCGTCGGCGCCGGGCCGTGACAACACGTACTCGCTGACCACGGCGTCCTGCCCGGTATGTTCCCGCAATTCCGGAATCCAATGCGGATTCGGCAGAAATCGCACATCGAAAACCATGTCCGCATCCAGCGGAACGCCGTATTTGAATCCGAACGATTGGATCGTCACCTGCAGGGCCGCGGGCGCGCCGCCGCCGTAGGCCTCCTCCAGTTTGCGGTGCAACTGGTGGACCGACAGCGCGGTGGTGTCGATCACCAGATCGGCGGCGGTCTTGACCTTCGACAGGGCCCGGCGTTCCGCGGCGATCCCGGCCGAGAGGGTGCCGTCGGCACTTTCGCTCTGTAGCGGGTGGCGGCGGCGGGCGAAGCCGAAGCGCCGGATCAGCACATCGTCGGAGGCCTCGAGAAACAGCAGGCGGGTGCCGACACCGTTGGCTCGCAGTTGATCGGTCACCCCGGACAGATCGCCGGTGAAGAAGCGGCTGCGCACATCCATGACCAGCGCCAGTTTCGTGATCGGCGGATCGGCGGCGGCACCGAGCTCGATGAGCCGGCCGATCAGTTCTGGCGGCAGATTGTCCGCGACGTACCAGCCGAGATCCTCGAGGACTCGGGCCGCGGTACCGCGGCCGGCACCGGACAGGCCGGTGACGATGACCACCTCGACCGGATGCGCCTCGGGCCGCGGCCGAATGCCGGTACTCGCGTTGGGGTTCGATTCGACGCTCGTCATGTCCTATCGGGTTCCGTCCGTGGCTGCCATTCGATCATCCTGCCCGCCCCCACCGGCCGCGGCCGTGCGCGCAGCGCCGGCGAAACCGAGCCGTGACCGAGACGTCATTCGGAGTTGAGTGCCGCGAGCACGGCCTTGGCCGTCGCCACCCCGATACCGGGCACCTCCGTGATTTCCTCCACCGTAGCCTGCTTGAGTTTGGCCACCGAACCGAAGTGCGTCACCAGTGCGGTACGCCGCGCCTCACCCAGCCCCCGCACCGAATCCAGGGCCGAGGCGGTCATCCGGCGCGAACGCTTACTGCGATGGAAGGTGATGGCGAACCGGTGCGCCTCGTCGCGCACGCGCTGCAGCAGGAACAGCGATTCGCTGGTGCGCGGCATGATCACGGGGTCGGACTCGCCCGGCACCCACACCTCCTCCAGGCGCTTGGCCAGCCCGATCACCGCGACGTCGGTGATGCCGAGTTCGTCGAGCACCTCGGCCGCGGCCGCCACCTGCGGCGCGCCGCCGTCGACGACGTACAGGTTCGGCGGATAGGAGAATTTGCGCGGACGCCCGGTGGCCGGATCGATCCCGGGCGGCAGATCCGCGGGCTCCGCCTCGGCGGTGGCGATCGCCGCGGCGCCGGCCCGGTGCTGCGAAGCATCGGTTCCGCCCTCGTAATGCGCCGTGCCGGCGTCGGCCTTCGCCGCCGCACTCATCTCGTCCAGTTCCTTGCGCAACCGATAGAACCGGCGCCGGGTGACCTCGGCGATGCTGGCCACGTCGTCGGAGCGGCCCTCGCCCGCGGCCTCCTTGATGGTGTAGTGGCGGTATTCCGATTTACGCGGCAGCCCGTCCTCGAACACCACCAGCGAGGCGACGACATCGGTGCCCTGCACGTGGCTGATGTCGACACATTCGATGCGCAGCGGCGCGCTGTCGAGATCGAGCGCGTCCTGAATGCCTTGCAGCGCGGCCGATCTCGCGGTCAGATCGCCGGCGCGCTTGAGTTTGTGCTGAGCCAGCGCCTCCTGCGCATTGCGCTGCACGGTCTCCATCAGCGCCTTCTTGTCACCGCGCTGCGGCACCCGCAGCGCCACCGCCGAACCGCGCAGCCCGGACAGCCAGCCCTGCACCTGCTCCGGATCGCCGGGCAGTTCCGGCACCAGGACCTCGCGCGGGACCGCGGTAGCGGGGGTTTCGGTATCGGTGTGCTCGGCGAAGGCGGCCTGCTCGCCGTAGAACTGGGTGACGAACTGTTCCACCAGGGCGGCCAGCTCGCTCGGCCCCCGGTCGCCCTCGTCGATCGGCGCGGCGCCCGCGGCGTCTTCGGTACCGGCCCAGTTCAGGTCCACCGCGTCACCCGATTTGTCGACGACCCAGCCGCGCTGGCCGCGCACCCGTCCATCGCGCACGTGGAAGATCTGAACCGCGACCTCGAGTTCGTCGGCGGCGAAGGCGATCACATCCGCGTCGGTGCCGGTGCCGAGCACGACCGCCTGCTTTTCCAGCGCGCGCTTGAGGGCGGCGACATCGTCGCGCAGCCGGGCGGCGGTCTCGAAGTCCAGATCCGCTGCGGCGGACTGCATTCGGCGTTCCAGCTCCCGCACCATGCGATCGGTGCGGCCGGACAGGAAGTCGCAGAAGTCCTCGGCGATGCGGCGGTGTTCGTCGGCGTCGACCCGGCCGATGCAGGGCGCCGAACATTTGTCGATGTAACCGAGCAGGCACGGACGCCCGATCTGCCTGTGGCGCTTGAACACTCCGGCCGAACACGTCCGCACCGGGAACACCCGCAACAGCAGATCCACCGTCTCGCGAATGGCCCAGGCGTGGGCGTACGGCCCGAAATACCGCACGCCCTTCTTGCGAGCACCCCGATAGACGAACACCCGCGGATATTCCTCGTTCATACTCACCGCGAGCATGGGGTAGGTCTTGTCGTCGCGGTAGCGCACGTTGAAGCGCGGATCGAATTCCTTGATCCAGTTGTACTCCAGCTGCAGCGCCTCGACCTCGGTGGAAACCACCGTCCACTCGACGCTCGCGGCGGTGGTCACCATCTGCCGGGTGCGCGGATGCAGCGAGGACACATCGGCGAAGTAGGAATTCAGGCGGCTGCGCAGACTCTTGGCCTTGCCGACATAGATCACCTGCCCGTAGGAATCCCGGAATTTGTAGACGCCGGGTTCGACGGGAATGGTGCCCGGTGCGGGGCGATAGGTCGCGGGATCTGCCACGCCACCAGGTTAACGACCGGCACCGACAGCGGTTGACGCGCGGACCGCCCTCGTCATCGGTGCATCCGATGGGCGCCGGCGAGGATCGCGTCGCAGAGTGCCTGTTCGGGTTCGGAGAGCCGGCTGTGCCGGCGCAGCAGCACGAACTCCAGCTCACCCAATTCCGGCAGCTTCTCGTCCTCGACCGCGAAAAGCCCTGGCGGAAGAAGGGTTTCGGCGTGCGCCACGACTCCCAGGCCGGCCAGCACGGCGGCCCGCAGCCCGAGCTGACTGTCACTGACGCAGGCGATCCGCCAGGTCCGGCCCTCCCGTTCGAGTGCGCGCAGTGCCACGTGCCGGGTCAGGCTCGGCGGCGGATAGGTCACGACGGGCACCGGATCGACGATGTCGCCGATGCCCGAGCGCCCGGCCCACACCAGCCGGTCGCGCCACAGCAGTTCCCCGTGCCGCTCGCCGGGCAGCCGCTTGGCCACCATCAGGTCCAGCTCGCCCGCCGCCATCCTCGTCTTGAGGTTCTCGCTGAGCCCGACGATCAGTTCCAGATCCACGCCCGGATGCGAACGCTGAAATTCCAGCAGGACGTCGGGCAGTTCACGGGCCACCAGGTCGTCGGAAGCGCCCAGCCGGATCAGTCCGGTGAGGCGGGAATCGGAGAAGTACCGGTCGGCCTGAGCCTGTGCGTCGAGGATGCTGCGCGCGAAGCCGACCATCGCGGCCCCGTCAGCGGTCAACGCCAGATTGCGGGTGTCACGGCGGATCAGTTCGCGGCCCGCGGCCTGCTCGAGCCGCGCGATATGCCCGCTGACCGTGGACTGGCGCAGGCCGAGGATGCGGCCCGCCGCGGTGAACCCGCCGGCGCGTTCGACCGCCAGGAAGGTGCGCAGCAATTCCGGATCGAACACACTCATCACGTTACTCGTTCATAGATATCGCTTCCATCGGCTTTGGCGATCAGTGGGTCGCGCCGTACCGTGGCGAGGTGACGTTGCTGGCCAAACTCCGTATCGACGGCTTCCTGCTGGGCTTGTTCGCGGCGATGGCCATCGGCCTGATCCTGCCCGCTCGCGGCGGCGCGGCCGACGTCCTGGCGTGGGTCACCAAGGTAGCGATCGCGGTGTTGTTCCTGCTGTACGGCACCCGGCTCGAACCGCGCGAGGCGCTCGCGGGCCTGCGGCACTGGCGGCTGCACACCACGGTGCTCACCGCGACCTACGTCCTGTTCCCGCTGCTCGGCCTGGCGATGCGACTGCTGGTCCCCTCGGTGCTCAGCGACGAGCTCTACACCGGAATGCTGTACCTGTGCCTGCTGCCCTCGACGGTGCAGTCCTCGATCGCCTTCACCGCCATCGCGCGGGGCAATGTCGCGGCCGCGGTGGTCAGCGCGTCGGTGTCGAACCTGCTGGGCGTCTTCCTGACACCCCTGCTCGTGATGCTGCTGATGCAGACCACCGGTGACGCCACCGTCTCGCCGATGTCGATCGTGGAGATCGTGGTGCAGTTGCTGCTGCCCTTCATCGCCGGTCAGCTGCTGCGACCGAAGCTGCATCGGCTATTGGCGCACACCACCCTCACCAAGGTCGTCGATCGCGGTTCGGTGTATCTCGTCGTCTACGCGGCCTTCAGCGCGGGCATGGTCGAGCACGTCTGGCAGGGACTGGCCGTGGGTCGCCTGCTGGCGGTCGCAGGCGTGGCGATCGTCCTGCTGGCGGTGGTGCTGGGCGTGACGGCGGGAGCGGCCCGGCTGCTCGGATTCGACCGGGCCGACCGCATCGTGGTGATCTTCTGCGGATCCAAGAAGAGTCTGGCCACCGGCCTGCCGATGGCGACGGTCCTGTTCGCCGGCCATCCGGTGGGCCTGATCGTGTTGCCGCTCATGATCTTCCACCAGATCCAGCTGATCACCTGTGCCGCACTGGCCGGGCGATGGGGTCGCGCCGCGGAGGAGGCCGAGGCAGCCCGGACCGCGGTCACATCTCCCGACGCGGCGGTCCCGGGTATCACCCCGGTTCCGCGAAGCTGACCCCGGCCGGCGCCGAAAGCCGTTCGCGGGCAGCCACTTCGACGGCCAGCGCCGCCGCCAGATCCCCGCGTTCGCCGACCACCACGGTCTCGAGCTCGAGCCACCCGGCCATCGCCTCCAATTGCCCGGCCAGTTCGTAAGCGACGCGCGCGTGGGGCCGATCGGGTTCGGCGAAGGCCCCGAGCACGTGCAGCCGGCCGGTCGCACGATCCGCGCGCAGGTCCACCCGGCCGACGAGTTCACCGTCGAGCAGGAACGGAAAGACGTAATAGCCGTGCACCCGTTTGTGTTCCGGGGTGTAGATCTCGATCCGGTAGTGGAAATCGAACAGCCGCTCGGTCCGAGGCCGGAAGAAGATCAGCGGGTCGAACGGGCACAGCAGGGCGGCGCCGTCGACCCGCCGCGGGAGCCGGGCCCCGGTACGCAGGTAGGCCGGCTTGTCCCAGCCGTCCACCCGCACCGGCTCGAGTTCTCCGGCGTCGACCAGCTCGGCCAGCGCCGGTTCACACTGCCGCCGATGCAGCCGGTAGTAGTCGCGCAGGTCGGTCTCGGTGGCCACCCCCAACGCGTCGGCGGCCCGCAGGACCAGCGCACGCACGGCGTCCGCTTCGTCGACGCGGCGGCTCACGACCTCGGCCGGCAGCACGCGCTCGGTGAGGTCGTAGTGCCGCTGGAAGCCGACCCGCTTGTCCACCGAGAGCTCCCCGGTGGCGAACAACATCTCGCACACCACCTTGGTATCGCTGTGGTTCCAGCCCCAATGATCCTTGCGCCGCGGGCGATTCAGCTCGAGCTGCCGTTCCACCTCCGCCGCGGTACACGCACCGACCTGGTCGATCACGTTCAGTACACGGCCGGGCAGATCGGGATTCTCGTCGAGTACCCCGCGCGCCCCGCCCCAGCGGCCGTGCGCGTAACCGGCCATCCGCCACCGCAGCAGCGGCCAATCCTCGACCGGAATCAGCGCCGCCTCGTGTGCCCAGTACTCCACGAGCCGGCGCGGCCGCCGCGCGCTGTGTTCCCATATCGCCTCGTCGAGCAGCGTGCGATCGTAGGCGCCGATCCGGGCGAACACCGGCGCGTACTGTGCCCGGACCACCGCCGCGACCGAATCCAGTTGCAGCAGTTTGGTATTACGGACGACGCCGAGCACGGTGCGGCGGCTCGCGCCACCAGACCCGTCCGCGCGGTCGCGGGCGGCGGTGGCGAATCCCTGGGCGGCGAGTGCGGCCCGGCGGGCCGCGGCGGAGGTGATGGTGCGCACGCACCGAATCTGCCATGGGCCACCGACAGATATGCCGGAGCCGGGCTCACGACGGCTCGAATCTGCTACCTTGAACACGTTCGATACACGAATGTATCCAAATCGCCCCGAATGCGGAGGAGTGCCCGTGGCACCGTCACAACAGCCGGATGTCATCGTCGTCGGAGCCGGGCTGGCCGGACTGGTGGCCACCTACGAGCTGACGCGCGCCGGACGGCGGGTGCTGGTACTCGACCAGGAGAATCGCAACAATCTCGGTGGGCAGGCGTTCTGGTCGCTGGGCGGATTGTTCCTCGTCGACAGCCCGGAACAGCGGCGCCTCGGCATCAAGGACTCCTTCGCGCTGGCCTGGCAGGACTGGCTGGGTTCGGCGGGATTCGATCGCGACGACGAGGACCACTGGGCTCGCCAGTGGGCGCGCGCCTACGTCGAGTTCGCCGCCGGGGAGAAGCGGCAGTACCTGCACGATCTCGGCTTGCGGGTGACTCCCCTGGTCGGCTGGGCCGAACGCGGCGGCGCCACCGCCGACGGGCACGGCAATTCGGTGCCACGCTTCCACCTCACCTGGGGCACCGGGCCGGAGGTGCTGCGCGTCTTCCTGGAACCGGTCCTGGCCGCGGAGCAGCGCGGACTGGTCGAATTCGCGTTCCGGCACCGGGTCGACGATCTGATCGTCGAGGACGACGCGGTGGTCGGCGTCCGGGGCAGCGTGCTGGAACCGAGCGACCTGGATCGAGGCGTGGCCTCGTCGCGAACGACGGTGGGCGAGTTCGAATTCCGCGCTCCGGCGGTGCTGGTGTCCTCCGGCGGCATCGGCCACAACCACGACCTGATCCGGAAGAACTGGCCCACCGAACGGCTCGGCCCTTGCCCGCAGACCATGATTTCCGGCGTGCCCGCCCATGTCGACGGCCGCATGCTCGCGATCTCCGAATCGGCCGGCGGGCGCATCGTGAACCGCGACCGGATGTGGCACTACACCGAGGGCATTCACAACTGGGATCCGATCTGGCCCGATCACGCCATCCGCATCATCCCGGGACCGTCGTCGCTGTGGTTCGACGCGAACGGAAAGCGTTTGCCCGCACCGTGTTTCCCTGGTTTCGACACGAATACCACGATGAAGGCGATCCTCGACACCGGCTACGACTACTCGTGGTTCGTGCTCACCCAGTCGATCATCGAGAAGGAGTTCGCGCTCTCGGGTTCCGAGCAGAATCCCGACATCACCGGCAAGGACCTCAAACTCACGCTCAAGAGCCGCGCGGCCAAAGGTGCTCCCGGCCCGGTCGAGGCGTTCAAACGGCACGGCGTGGACTTCGTCGTCGCCGACACCCTGCCGGAACTGGTGCGCGGCATGAACGAGATCGCACGCGGCCCGCAGCTGGACCTGGCCGCGCTGGAACACCAGATCGTCGCCCGGGATCGCGAACTGGACAACAAATACAGCAAGGACGCGCAGTTGATGGCGGTCGCCAACGCGCGACGCTCACTCGGCGACAAACTGGGCCGGGTCGCGGCACCGCACCGCATTCTCGATCCCGCGCACGGTCCGCTGATCGCGGTACGCCTGAACGTGCTGACCCGCAAAACGCTGGGCGGTCTGCAGACCAACCTCGACTCGCAGGTGATCCGCTCCGACGGCGCCCCCTTCCCCGGCCTGTACGCCGCGGGTGAGGTCGCCGGCTTCGGCGGCGGTGGCGTCCACGGCTACAACGCGCTGGAAGGCACCTTCCTCGGCGGGTGCATCTTCTCCGGTCGCGCGGCCGGGCTCGCGTTGGCCCGGCAGCCGCGTTAGGGGCGCTCCAGGCTCTTCGCGCCGACGGTGCGGGTCAGGCTGAAGATCGGCAGGCCGATCACCAGATGTTCGATGGCGGTGGACACTCCCACCCAGATATCGCTGGACAGCGTCAGCGGAATGACCACCGCCGCCGCGATGAGGATCCCGACGATCCAGGCGAAGAACATGTCCGGCGACGGCGTGCCCAGATGCAGCAGGTACCAGAGCACGCCGGCGAGCAGGGCGCACAGGAACGCGACCACGGCGAACCAGTAGCCCTGCTCGGCCATCGGGTTCCAGACGCCGAATTTGCCGCTCTCGGTGGCACGGGTGGCGACGACGTCGATGATCCACGCGCACAGCCACGCCGCCAGCGCGGTGACGACCGCGGTGGCGAGCACCCCGCCCGCGAACATGCCCACGTTCACCTCGGGCCGCCGGGGTGCCGGCGGCGCTCCGCCCGGCGTCCGGTAGGGCTGGTAAGCGGGATCCTGCTGGTAGGCGGGTTCCTGATACCCGCCCGGCTGATAACCGCTTTCGTACCGCGTGGTGTGCTGCTCACGCGGATCCTGGGGATGCACCGCCGATCACCTCCGTCGAATGTGTGTGCCGAGTGTAGGGCCGTACCCGCCGCCCGGGCGCGCCTACGGCATACCCGGTGTCGCGTCGGCATACACCCACCCCGCCGTTGCGCGCGGGATCGAGGCGCCCCGATCCGGCGCGCAACCGATCATGCCGGAAGCAAGCGTCTCTCGTAGTCGGCCGCCAGTGCCCGCAGCGCGGCGGCGCCGTCCCCGGCGAAGCTGGAGCCGTGCATCACCGCGAGGGTCGCCGGATTCAACTCCGCCAATCCGTACAGGGCGGCCGGTACCGCGGGCCCCAGTGACGTCGCCCGGAAGACGTCCTCGGCGAGGACGGCCGGACCGACCACGTCGGATTCCGTCAGTGCGGGCCCGTCGCCGACCTGGGTCATGAGATCACCGCAGAACAGCACACCCGTGGTCTCCTCGTAGAGCACCCGCGACTCCCAGTTGTGTGGTGCGTGCGGAGTATCGATATGACGGACGCGCCGCTCGCCGAGTTCGATGACCTCCCCGTCGGCCAGCGGGCGTGGCGGCCGGTCGGCGAGATCGTCGAGGGAGACCTGACAACCGAGGATTCCGTGTGCCACCTGCGCGTGCGGCGCGGCGGCGAGGAACAGGTTCATCGCCCCGCATTCGTCGGCCTCGACGTGGCCGAAGGTGATCCAGCGCAGCCGTTCGACCGGCACGATAGCGTTGATCTGCTCGCTCACCAGCGGGTACAACGCGCGCATGCCGCAGTGGAACAGCAGTGGCTCCTCATCGACCACGAGAAATTGGTTGAAGCTGAATCCGGTCGGACCGACCTCGGGCACGAAGGTGGATATCCGGTAGATCCGGTCGGCTATCTCATCGGTACGGGTCTGCATGGTCTCGCTCCCATCCGGGCCTCGCGCGCCGGGCGATCACCTACGGCGGCGCGGACCCGCTGTCTCCGAGTCGACCCCCGAGTCAGATGTTATCCAGATCACACGGCGGTCGATAGTGCCGGCCGCGCGGCTCGCCGCCCGGCCGCCGATACGATCGCGATCATGAACGACCGGCCCAAGGCTCTACTGTTCGACGTCCAGGGCACCGCCACCGATTTTCATTCCACGGTCGTGGCGGCGGCCGCGGCGACCCTCGGGCAGCGATATCCCGGCCGGGACTGGTCCGCATTCGTGAACGATTGGCGCGCAGCGTATTTCCGTGGCACCGCCGCGGTCAGTGACCACTGGGTCAGTGTCGATTCGATCTATCGCGCGGCACTCGACGAACTCCTCACCGAGCGCGGGATGGATGCGCCCTCGCAGGCCCGCGCCGAACTGAATTCCGCGTGGAAGCGCCTGGATCCGTGGACGGACGCGGTGCCGGGCCTGACGCGCCTGCGACGCCGCTACACCCTGGCGACGTTGTCGAATGCCGACGTCGACGCGGTCGTCAGCATCACCCGGCACTGCGATTTCCCGTGGCACGCCGTGTTCACCGCAGAGATGGCGGGCGCGCACAAACCTGATCCCCGCACCTACCGCATGGCCGCGCACTACCTCGGCGCCCAGCCGGGCGAGATCATGATGGTCGCGAGCCACAAGTACGACATCCGGGCCGCGGCCGCCCTCGGCTTCCGCACCGCCTTCGTCGCACGGCCGCTCGAATTCGGCGATCCGGCCCTGGCGGACACCGCATTCAGCGACGAATTCGACCTCAACGTCACCGATTTCGAGGATCTGGCCGAGCAACTGGGGTGTTGAACCGCATCGGCGAGCGCGTACGCCGGCATTCGACGATCGCCGCCATGACGATCGCCGCCATCGAGGTCCGGAACGTACGCGCCGCCCGTTCCGGACCTCGATGCGCGTCGCGGAACTACCCCGCGGGCGCCGGCTCGGCAGGCGGCGCGGCTTCACCCTCCGCCGATTCACCTGCGCCGGACGCACTTTCGGCGACCGCGACCGGCTCTGCCGCGGTCTGCGCCGCACCATCGGTTTCCGCCAGCGCCACGAGTTCCTGACGTACGCGCAGGTCGTGTTCGGCGGCATCGGCGGCGGCCCGCTTCGGACTCCAGCGCCCGGCCATCAGGAACACGAACGGCAGGAACAGCACCTGGGCGATCAGGCAGATCCACCACCACTGCCGCCACTGCACCGGCGAATCGGCGGCCGCCTGTTTCACCTCGGGGCCGTGCGCGGCGACATAGGCCAGATCATCGGCCGGCACGGTGGCCACCGCCTGCAATTGCGATTGCGCGGTAACGAGTTTCGGGCCGACCGTACTCGCGACCGCGAGCTGCTCACGCGGCACCTGCTGGGTCGCGGCCAGCCGCCCCGCCGCTTCGGCCGGGCTGACGCCGAACTTCGCCGCCACCTGACCGACCGCGGCGCCCGCGGCCCGCGCATCGTTCGGATTCGCCGCCAGGGCGCCGAGCGTCGCCGGATCCACCGCCTGCAGGGTCGCCAATTCCTGCGGGTAGCGGGCGTTCAACGCGATCGTGGCCTGGATGTCGGCGGGCGCCGCGCCGGTCAGCTTCGTCAGCGCGGCCATCTGAGCGGCCGGATCGGCGGGATTGCGGCCGAGTTGCGTCATGGTCTCGGCGCCGACGGTCTGGATGGTCGCCAGCTGCGGTCCGTACTGCGCCTGGATCTCCTGCAGTCGCGGACCGTTGTTGACCAGCGGCCCGGCGGCGTCGACCACCATCAGCAGACCGAACAGCGTGAAGGTCACCACCGTGCGCAGCACACCACCCCACACGGCCAGCCCGACCGCGGTCGCGGCCGGGTTGTGGCGCTCCACGGTTTCGGTGAAGCTCGCCATCCAGGTGGCGTAGGCGATGCCGCCACCGACCGCGATGACCATCATCACCACCGCGAACGAGTAATAGCCGGTGTCGGGATGATCGGTGTAGCCGAGGAAGACGTACAGCCCGACGATGCTGATCAGGGCGCCCAGGATCATGAACGGTTTGCGCACCTTGAGGATGTCGGACACGATGCCGGTCACCACCAGCGCCACCGCGTTCGCGATCCAGTACCAGTTGCCCAGAGCATTGGCCTGCGCCGGTGTGAAACCGAAGTTCGTCGCCAGATAGACCGGCAGGAACGACACGATGGTGTAGAAGAATGCCAGGAAGATGCTGATGGCCAGGGCCGAGCCGACCACGTCGACGCGCATCATCTGACGCCACTGCCCGCGCTCGAGCGCCTCGACGTCCAGCCCCTTGGCCCGTGCCTCGACCAAAGCCCGATCCCGCAGGCTCACCATCACCTGATCACGCAGGCGCGGACTCAGTTCGCGCAATCCGATCACCGCGACGACGGCGACCGCACAGCTGATCACCCCGCACAGCCGGTAGTGGAACTGCCAGTCCGGGTGGCTGTCGAGGGTGCGGGCGGTGATCTCGCTGGTGACCAGTGCGCCGATCACCGGTCCCAGGGTCCAGAATCCCATCGCCGAGGCGCGGCCCAGCTGCGGCGAGAAGTCCCGGATCAACGCCGGGGTGGCCACCAGCACCGCACCCTCGACCACGCTCACCACGCAGTAGACGAGGAGATAGGCCATCTTCGTGGTCGTCGCCGGCAGCGCGAACAGGGTGAGCAGCGAACAGATCACCACCCCGTAGGCCACGATATTGGCGCGCCCCCAGCGATCGAGCAGCCCCGCCGCCACCGAGGCCGCGGCGCCGAAGGCCGCGCCGATGATGAAGATCCACACGAAATAGGCGAAGGAGAGGTGGAAGTAGGCGATCAGCTGATTTCCGACCGCGCCCGCGACGAAGAGCTGGTAGTACAGCACGATCGAGGTGATCACCACGAGCGTCAGGTACCAGGAGCGGGCGGGGGTATCGGGATAGTGCGGTAGTTTTCGCCGCCACAATCCGGTGAGCAGGGTGGGAGCGGCTGCTGTCGAGGTCGAGCTCATGGTCGAGATGCCTTTCTGACCACGGCATCTCGTCGCGGGACGAATCTCTTGTGATTCCGCACGAGCACCGGGTGGGAAAAGGGTAGCGGCCGATCGTGATCCACATCACTTTTCCGGCAACTCGATCGAACCGACCGCTCCGATTGCGGGGCACATACCGACCGGTCGACGGTTGCCGAGTATTCGCAGCGCTGTTCGCGCAACCCGCGACCTATCAGCTTGTCTGAGGAGTTTGCTACCGTGGAGCCCATGGTCGACTCCCCCATCCTGCAGGTGGACGCCGTAGATTTCGTGCGCAACCGCAATCCGATCCTGTCCGCGGTGTCGCTGACCGTGCGCGCCGGCGAGCATTGGACGCTACTGGGCCCCAACGGCGCCGGCAAGACCACACTGCTGAAGATGCTCGGCGCGTTCGAACATCCCACCCACGGCAGTGTGCACGTCCTCGGCCATCGGCTGGGCCGGGTGGATATGCGCGAATTGCGCACGGCCATCGGGCATGTCGACCCGCGGCACACACCGCCCTACCCCCTCACCGCGCACGAGGTGGTCCTGACCGGACTGACCGGTACCGCCGATACCAAGCAGCGCTGGTCACCGACGCCCGAAGAGGATGCCGAGGCGGATCGGCTGATCGAACTCATGGGACTGTCCCCTCGCCGCGACGCCCGCTGGCCCACTCTGTCTCAAGGTGAGCGCGGGCGCGCCCTCATCGCCCGGGCGCTGATCGCCGAGCCGCGACTGCTCCTGCTCGACGAACCGGCCACCGGCCTCGACGTGGGCGGCAGGGAACAGCTCATCGACCGGATCGATCTGCTGCAGGCCACTCATCCGGAACTGGCGTCGGTCCTGGTCACCCATCACCTCGAGGAATTACCTCCGGGAACCACCCACGCGCTCCTGCTGCGCGCGGGACGTTGCGTCGCGAGCGGACCCGTGGACGAGGTGCTGACGAGCGGCAATATCAGCACCTGTTTCGACCATCCGATCCGGCTGACCCGCACCGACGACGGACGCTGGCATGTGCGGGCGGAGCGCAGCGTGCACGCCTGAGCACGAATCTTGTCATTGACAAGATTCGTGCGACATGCGATGTTGGGCAGGCGTCAGCATTCACTCGCCTCGTCGAAAGTTCTTCGCCATGCCCACACTGCCCTGGGTCACCGTCGAGCGGCCCACCACCGATACCGTCCACGTCATGGCCTCGCGGCTGGAAGTCCGGTCACTGCGGCACGTGCCAAGATTCCTCGCGACCTCGATCGTGCTGCGGCGCCAGGCCCGCCGCTCCCCCGGCGCCCTCGGCATCGCTCTGCAGGCCGACCTCGCCCGCCGCACGTTCTGGACCCTGTCGGCCTGGACCGATCAGGAGGCGATCGGCGCCTACGCCCGCACCGATCCGCACGCCTCGGCCATCGTGCGCGCCCGCGCGGTGATGCGCGAATCGACGTTCGTGTTCTGGTCCGTCCCCGCCGCCGACCTGCCGATCGACTGGTCCGAGGCTCGCCGTCGCATCGCCGAGGAACGCGAGAAGCGAAGCAGCACAGCCACTCTCTGAGACGACCCGCCGCCGCGCCCGGCCGGCTCAGTCGTCGACCGGGACCGATTCCGACAGCCTGGCCGGCTGCTCGTCCTCGGGCGGTTCCCGCAGCCGCGCCACCTCCAGTACCCGCGAGCGGGCCGCGAACCAGCCGACGATCAGCGCCGGGATCAGAATCACCAGACTCGCGACCGTCCAGGTGCCGACCGGGTGATCGAAGGCCATCAGCACCAGCATCGCGGCCAGGAAGACCAGGGTCGCGATGCCGGTATACGGGGCGCCGAACATGCGGAACGCGGGACGTTCCAGCTCACCACGCCGCCAGCGCCGCCACAGCGCCAGCTGGCACAGCACGATCGTCGCCCAGGAGGACAGGATGCCCAGCGACGCGATGTTGAGCACGATCTCGAAGGCGCGCGCCGGCACGATGTAGTTGAGCCAGATGCCGACCAGAGCGATCACACTCGTCAGCACGATGCCGCCGTAGGGCACACCGCGGCTGTTCATCCGCGCGGTGAATCGCGGTGCGCTGCCGTTGACCGCCATCGAGCGCAGAATGCGGCCGGTCGAGTACAGACCGGCGTTGAGACTCGAGAACGCCGCGGTGAGCACGACCAGATTCATCACCGAACCGGCATGCGGGACACCCAACTTCGTGAAGAAGGTGACGAACGGGCTCTCGTCGGCATGGTAGGCGGTGTAGGGCAGCAGCAGGGCCAGCAGGATCAGGGAGCCGACATAGAACACGGCGATACGCAGGATCACCGAGTTGATGGCGCGCGGCATGATCTGCTGCGGATTCTCGGTCTCGCCCGCGGCGGTGCCGACCATCTCCACCGCGGCGTAGGCGAACACCACTCCCGAGGCGACCGTGACCAGCGGCAGCACCCCGGTCGGGAACCAGCCACCGGACTGCGCGACCAACCCGAAACCCGTTGCGGCCCCGTCGACCCGGAATCGCCCGCCGAGGAAGACGATGCCGATGATCAGGAACGACACCAACGCGACGACCTTGATCAGCGCCGCCCAGAACTCGAGTTCACCGAACCATTTGACCGAGATCAGATTCACGCTCAGCACCAGGCACAGCGCGATCAGCGCCAGCACCCACTGCGGGATCGCACCGAACGCGCCCCAGTAGTGAAGATAGGTGGCGATCGCGGTGGTGTCGACGATGCCCGTCATGGACCAGTTCAGGAAATAGGTCCAGCCGGCGATGAAAGCCGCCTTCTCCCCGTAGAACTCGCGCGCATAGGAGACGAACGACCCCGACGAAGGCCGGTGCAGCACCAATTCGCCCAGCGCCCGCAGGATGAAGAAGACGAATACACCGCAGACCGCGTACACCAGGAACAGTCCCGGTCCCGCGTGCGCCAGCCTCCCGCCGGCGCCGAGGAACAGGCCGGTGCCGATGGCGCCGCCGATCGCGATCATCTGCAACTGCCGCGGCTTGAGGCTCTTGTGGTAGCCGCTGTCCTCCGCGGACAGGTGCGTCTGTGCTGGTATCTCGCTCATCGGTGGGGTGATCCCTTGGTCGAGGTCGGGGCGGCTCGACGTTACCCGGTGTGGGAATGATGCCCGGCGTGGTGGGGCAGGTGCGCGTTAAAGTGCCTGCATGAGGCGCACGCGAGCGATTCTGGCCGGCGCGAGCGCCGCCCTGCTGCTGACCACCGGGCTGCTCACGGGCTGCTCGCCCACCACCTCCGAGGCCGGCCGAAGCTGCGTCGAAGGTCCGGACGGCACCCCGATCACGGCCGCGGCGGGACCGGCGGCGAGTGCGACGAATCTGGCCACCAATCCCGAGATCGCCACCGGCTACCGCAGCGGTATGACCCCGGTCCGAACCCACACCTTCGCGGTCTCCACCGCGAACTCTCTGGCCACCCACGCCGCCTGCGAGGTTCTGGCCGACGGCGGCACCGCGGCCGACGCGCTGATCGCCGCGCAGACGGTACTGGGCCTGGTCGAACCGCAGGCCTCCGGCATCGGCGGCGGCGCATTCCTGCTCTATTACGACGCCGCGGCCGGATCGGTCGACGCCTACGACGGTCGCGAGGTCGCCCCCGCCGCCGCGACCGAGAACTATCTGCGCTGGATCAGCGACACCGATCAGTCGATGCCGCAACCGAATACCCGCGCCAGCGGACGGTCGATCGGCGTACCGGGCGTGCTGCGACTGCTCGAGGCGGCCCATCGCGACCACGGCAAGCAGTCCTGGCGCGACCTGTTCGGTCCCGCGATCTCGCTGGCGGACAACGGTTTCGACATCAGCGCCCGGATGGCGAGCCAGATCGCGCAGTCGGCCCCGGATCTGGCCCGGGACGCGAATGCCAGGCAGTACTTCCTGCAACCGGACGGCTCCCCCAAACCGCGAGGCTTCCACCTCGCCAATCCGGCCATGGCGAAGACGTTGAGCGCCGTCGCCTCCGACGGTCCCGACGCCTTCTACACCGGAGCGGTCGCCCGCGACATCGTCGACGCCACCGCGACCACCAGTGGTGGCCGTACCCCGGGTCAGATCTCGCTCGACGATCTCGCGCGGTATCAGGCGAAGAAACGCACCGCCCTGTGCACCGACTACCGCACCCACCGGATCTGCGGGATGCCCAATCCGTCCTCGGGGGGTATCACCGTCGCCGCGACCCTCGGGATTCTGGAGAACTTCGACCTCGCCGGTCTGTCCCCAGACCGTCTCGACCGCAACGGCGGCGTCCCGAAAGCCGAAGCGGTGCATCTGATCTCGGAGGCCGAACGGCTGGCCTACGCCGACCGCGACAAGTACATCGCCGATCCCGATTTCGTTCCGCTGCCCGGCGGCTCACCCGCCGCGCTGGTGAACGAGGACTATCTGAAGCAGCGGGCCGCGCTCATCGATCCGAACCATTCCATGGGTACCGCGCAGCCGGGTGACTTCGGCCCGGTCCCGCTGGGCACCGGCGTGCAGCAACCCGAACACGGCACCAGCCACATCTCCGTGGTGGACCGGTACGGCAACGCCGCGACCATGACCACCACCGTCGAATCGGCGTTCGGCTCGTTCCATCTGGTCGACGGATTCGTCCTGAACAACCAGCTCACCGATTTCAGTGCCCAGCCGGCCGATGCGGCGGGTGTGCCGCTGGCCAACCGGGTGCAGCCCGGGAAGCGGCCGCGCAGTTCGATGAGCCCCACCCTGGTCTTCGATCGGACGCCGGATGGGTCCCGCGGTCAACTGGTCGATGTCGCCGGGTCCCCCGGCGGTTCGGTGATCATCCAGTTCGTGGTGAAAGCGCTGGTGGGCCTGCTGGATTGGCATCTGGATCCGCAGCAGGCGGTCTCGCAGGTGGCCTTCGGCGCGGCGAACACACCGGTGACCGGGGTGGGCGGGGAACATCCGGCGATCGACGCCACCGACAACGGCGCCCATGATCCGCTGGTGCAGAAGCTGCGCGAAATGGGGCATCAGGTCTCGGTCGACCCGCAGTCCAGCGGGCTCAGCGCCCTGCAGCGCGAGAGCGGCGGCTGGATCGGCGGAGCGGATCCCCGTCGGGAGGGCATAGTCCTCGGCGACGCCCGCTGACCGGTCAGTCCTGCTGTGCGGCGGTGTATTTCGCGCCGAGTTCGCGGAAGCGATCCATCGCGCGGGCGGCGTGATCCTTGTCGTTGACGCGGATCGCCAGCATCGGAACGTACTCGTCCCCGGCCAATTCCAGTCGCGCCCAGGACTTCTTGTCCGGAATCGCGACGCCGCGGATATCGGCCCAGCGGAACTCGTTGTCGCCCAAGATGTTGCGCACGACGACGCCCTGCGGTCCGACGCGCACCCGCGGCCGGGTCAGCAGCAGCACGGCACCGGCCAGCAGCAATCCGAAGCAGATGATCGCCACCTGGTCGGCGCCGCGGAAGTTCACCCCGGTCGTCGAATTGCTCGACAACACCCCGGCCAGGATGAACAACACCGCGATCACGGCCGCCACGATGCGCGCGGTCCGCACCGCCCGGCGCGGACGCACCTCGAGATCCCACTGCTGTCCGTCCGCGCCCGGGGGCTGCGGACCGCGTTTGAACAGATGCACGACCGGCGGCATCGGCTCAGGCTTCTCGGCGCAGCGCGCGCAGGGTCAGCGCGGCATCCAGGGCCGCGGCACTCGCCTGCTCGCCTTTGTTCTCGGCCGAATCCGGCAGGCCCGCGCGGTCGAGGGCCTGCTCCTCGGTATTCACCGTGAGCACCCCGTTGGTGACCGGCGTGCCCTCGTCCAGCGACACCCGCGTCAGCCCGGCGGTCACCGCATCGCAGACGTATTCGAAATGCGGTGTCCCCCCGCGGATCACGACGCCCAGCGCCACGACCGCGTCGTGGGTGCGGGCCAGCGCCTGCGCGACCACCGGCAACTCCATCGCCCCGGCACAGCGCACCACCGTGATCTGCTCGACGCCCGCTTCCCGGGCCACCCGCTCGGCATTGGCGAGCAACGTATCGCAGATGGTGGTGTGCCACCGCGAGGCGACGATGCCGACCCTCAGGTCCTTCGCGTCCGCCAGCGCGAACTCCGGTACACCCGTACCGCTCATCGACCGATACCCCTTCTCACGAATTCTGACTACTGCGCGGTCTCGCCGAGGTCCAGGTCGTCCAGGCCGACCAGGTCGTGGCCCATCCGGTCGCGCTTGGTGCGCAGATACCGCAGATTCTCGGCATTGGCCCGCACCGGCATCGGCACCCGTTCGGTGATGCTCAGGCCGTAGCCGTCCAGGCCGACCCGCTTGGCCGGATTGTTGGTGAGCAGCCGCATCGACTTGATCCCGAGATCGACCAGGATCTGCGCCCCGGTGCCGTAGTCGCGGGCATCGGCGGGCAGGCCGAGTTCGATATTCGCGTCCACGGTGTCGTGCCCGGAATCCTGCAGCTGATAGGCCTGCAGCTTGTGCATCAGGCCGATGCCGCGGCCCTCGTGCCCGCGCATGTAGAGCACCACACCGCGCCCCTCGGCGGCGACCATCTCCATCGCGGCATCCAGTTGCGGGCCGCAATCGCAGCGCAGCGAGCCGAACACGTCGCCGGTCAGGCACTCCGAGTGCACGCGCACCAGGACATCGTCACCGGAGTCGACGCTCAGATCGCCGCGCACCAGCGCCACATGTTCGACGTCGTCATAGATGCTCTTGTAGCCGACGGCCTTGAATTCGCCGTACTTGGTGGGGATGCGCGCCTCGGCGATCCGCTCCACCTGCTTCTCGTGCTTGCGGCGCCACGCGATCATGTCGGCGATCGAGATCAGCGCGAGTTCGTGCTCGTCGGCGAAGATCCGCAACTCTTCGGTGCGGGCCATATCGCCCTCGTTCTTCTGGCTGACGATCTCGCAGATCACACCGGCCGGGCTCAGACCGGCCATCCGGGACAGATCCACGGCCGCCTCGGTGTGGCCGGGCCGCCGCAGCACCCCGCCGTCCTTGGCGCGCAACGGCACGACGTGGCCGGGCCGGGTGAACTCGTCGGCACGCGAGGCCGGATCGGCGAGCAGGCGCATGGTCGTCGCGCGGTCGGCGGCCGAGATGCCGGTGCTGATGCCCTCTCGCGCGTCCACCGACACCGTGTAGGCGGTGCCGTGCTTGTCCTGGTTCATCGAATACATCGGCGGCAGGCCCAGCCGATCGCAGTCCGCACCGGTCAGCGGCACACAGATGTAGCCGGAGGTGTATCGGATCATGAAAGCCACCAGCTCGGGGGTCGCCTTCTCCGCGGCGAAGATGAGGTCGCCCTCGTTCTCCCGGCCCTCGTCGTCGACGACGACGACCGCCTTACCGGCGGCGATATCGGCGACTGCGCGCTCGATGGTGTCGAACCTGGTCACGTCTGCTGTGCTCCACTTCGGAATAGGTGCGACTCGAGCCTACTGGGTCGGGTCGCCGGTACGACGTCGCGGTTGCCCCGGTCAGCCACGCTGCTGGAGCCGCTCGACATATTTGGCGATGACGTCGACCTCCAGGTTCACCGTGGTGCCGGCGGGCGCGGCGCCGAGGGTGGTGAGCTCGCGGGTGGTGGGGATCAACGAGACCTCGAACCAGTCGCGGTGCCCGGGTTCGCCGCCCTCGTCGACGCCGAGGGCCGAGACGGTGAGCGAGATGCCGTCCACGGTGATCGACCCCTTCTCGACCACATAGCGAGCCAGATTGTCGGGCAACGAGATTCGCACGACCTCCCAGTTGTCGGAGGGGATGCGCGACACGATGACCCCGGTGCCGTCCACATGGCCCTGCACGATGTGGCCACCGAGCCGGCTGTTCACCGCCGCGGCGCGCTCCAGGTTCACCTTCGAGCCGATGTCGAGTTTGCCGATGCCGGAGCGGTTGAGCGTCTCCCCCATCACGTCGGTGGTGAAGCTGTCGCCGTCGACCACGTCGACCACGGTCAGGCAGACGCCGTTGACCGCGATGGAGTCGCCGTGGCGGGCATCGGAGGTTACGGTCGCGCCGCGAATCGTGAGCCTGGCCGCGTCCGCGGACCGCTCGGCGGCGACGATCTCCCCCAGCTCCTCGACGATGCCTGTGAACATCCGTATCTCCTGTCAGCCCGGCGCCCACCGCGTCGGGGCGTCCGCTAGCGCAAACGGTGCCGGCGGCCCGGGGTATTCCCCCGCGGGTCGCGGTGTCATCAGCGTAACGACGCGCTGTAGCAGAGCACATCCGGCCGTCCTACCGACCGGTCATGGCCGGACATTCAAGACTTTCGGACCGGAAAAGCGCACCGAACCGGGCGCCGTATCGGCGACGCGCCGAGCGGGCTGATCGGCTCCCCCGCGCGACGGCCACATCGCCGAATGCCGAAAAGGAATAGCGAACAATTTCAGGAAAAGGAAATCGAATTTTTGGTTTTCACCGGTCGAATATCCGGCTTCTACCGGCCCGGATCGCAGCCGAATTCAATTTGTTACCCACGTGACTGCGAATTCAACCCCAACGCTTGCACCAGGGCGTATTCGGTAGCAATATTGTTATGCAGTTGATTCCAACCGTTCATTGGACAACAACCTCATGGGGGTGCGGCGTGACCACGGTGATCGATACGTCTCTCACGGATCGTTGCGAGCGGTATCGCCGCGTCTTTCATCTGCCCGCGTCGGTGGACGACGCATCGCGGCACATCGTGCTCGAGATCGGGCAGCAATTCGGCGCGGTCACAATGCCGGCCGATGTGGGTGAGCGGGTCCTGCGCCAGCTCACCCAGTCCGGACTGGTCACTCCCGTCGTGCACCATCCGCGGGCGCGGCGCTGGACCTTCATCACCGGCCCGTCGTGCTCCGCCAGCGTCAGCACATCCGTTGCGGCCGAACTGTTCCGGCTGTACACGACGGTCGCGTGCACGGGTAGTCACGTGGTGCTGCCCTCGGCCGAGGACGAACGAACCGGCTATCGGATCTGGGTGCAGACGCCCGACCATCTCGAGGCGGTCGTCCCCATGGCCGCGGTCGTGGAGGCCGCTCGGCTCAGCGCCGCGCCGCCTGCTCCTCGATGACCTTCTCGCGCAAGGCTTCCACGGTCGCGGCCGGATCGTCCGTGCCGTACACCGCGGACCCGGCGACGAAGCAGTCCACACCGGCCTCGGCGGCGGCTTCGATGGTGTCCATATTGATGCCGCCGTCGATTTCGACGACCAGACGCAATTCACCGCTGTCGACGAGCCGGCGGACCGCGCGCGCCTTCTCCAGCACGTGCGGAATGAACGACTGACCGCCGAATCCGGGCTCGACACTCATCACCAGCAGCGTGTCGAAATTGCGCAGAATTTCCAGGTACGGCTCGATGGGCGTATTCGGTTTCACCGACAATCCGGCCTTGGCGCCGGCGGCGCGGATATCCCGGGCCACCGCGACCGGATCGTCGGTCGCTTCCGCGTGGAAGGTCACATTGTAGGCACCGGCCTCCGCGTACGGGGGCGCCCAGCGGGCCGGATCCTCGATCATCAGATGGCAGTCCAGCGGGATGTCGGTGGTCTTCAGCAGACTCTGCACCACCGGCAGGCCGAGGGTCAGGTTCGGTACGAAGTGGTTGTCCATCACATCGACGTGCAGCCAGTCCGCTCCCTCGACGGCGCGTACCTCCTCCGCCAGACGAGCGAAATCAGCGGACAGGATGGACGGCGCGATCATCGGCGACGGCCGGTGAAAGTGGGAATTCGAGAGGGACACAGCGCGTGAGTGTACTGGGTCGATCACACCGGTTTTCGGCACTGTCGGCGATTGCGCGACGCGAAGTTGGGTAGCCTTCGTAGGGTGATCAACATGTCGGCTGAAGAGGGACTGCGCAGCACACCCGTCGAAATCGGAGTGGCGGCCACCGTGTCGCAACTGCCCATCGTGCGCGGATTGGCCGAAACACTGGTCCTGCTCAGCGATTTCACGCTCGACGAGGTCGCCGATATCCGGCTGGCCGTCGACGAGGCGTGCTCGACGCTGATCGAACTCGCCGTTCCCGGCAGCACCCTGCAGTGCCGCTTCACCGTCGGCGACAACGATCTGCTCGTCCGGGTGGCCGGCATCGCGGCCACCTCGAAGCTGCCCGACCAGCGCAGCTTCGGCTGGCATGTACTGCGGACGCTCACCGACGGCATCGACGTCGCGCAGGAGCCCTTCGATTCGGCGATTTCCGGATACCCGACGGTGGTCGAATTTCGCCGGGTCCGGGGGAAGGCGTAGTGGCCGACGAGAACAACGTGTTCGAGGCCGAGGACGCCGAGAACACCGCGGGTACGGCCGCGAGCGGATCCCCCGACACCGGCGCCGAGGACGGCGAGGGCCGCACGGACGGCGGTGAGGCAACCCCGGACGACGAGGAGGACGGTGACGAGGTCGCCGAGGTCACCGGTTCGGTTTCCGGATACGACGATGTGAACCTGCTGTTCCAGGCACTGTCGGAGGCCGGTGACGGCCGCCGCGCCGAACTGCGCGACGAGTTGATCAATCGCTGTATTCCGTTGGCGGACCACATCGCCCGCAAATTCAGCGGCCGCGGCGAACCGTTCGACGACCTGACGCAGGTGGCTCGGGTCGGGTTGGTCCACGCCGTCGACCGTTTCGACGTCTCGCGCGGCTCGAACTTCCTGTCCTTCGCGGTGCCCACCATCATGGGCGAGGTCCGGCGCTACTTCCGCGACAACACCTGGGCGATGCGAGTTCCCCGGCGGGTCAAGGAAACCCATCTGCGCATCGGTTCGGCGATCGATACGCTCTCGCAGTCGCTGGGCCGCTCCCCGACCGCCAAGGAGATCGCCGCCGAACTCGACATCCATCCCGACGAGGTGACCCAAGCCGTCATCGCGGGCAACGCGTATCAGCCCAGTTCCATCGACGCGGTGTCGGTGGGCCGCGATACCGAGGCCTCGCTGCTGGACACCCTCGGCGAAGAGGAGTCGCAGTTCGACCGGGTCGAGGAGTACGTGGCGATCCGGCCGCTGCTCGCGGGCCTGCCCGAACGGGAACGACGCATCCTCACCATGCGCTTCTTCGAATCGATGACGCAGACCCAGATCGCGCAGCGGATGGGGATATCGCAGATGCACGTCTCCCGGATTCTCGCGAAAACCCTTGCGCGGCTCCGGGAGCAGAGCGCCCGCGAGTGACGCCGACGCTACACCGGATCCGGTGTAGCGGCCCGCTGGGCGTGCACGATGGCGGACACCAGTTGTCCGGCCGGACCGCCGAGTTTGCGCGGTGGACGCCACACCGCGCGCAGGGTGCGCCGTAGATCCAGGCCCGCGACGGTGACCGCGCGCAGTTCGCCACGCTCGAGCTGGTCGCCGACCGCCAGCGTGCTCAGTACCGCGGGCCCCACGCCGCCGAGCACGCTGGTGCGGATGGCCGCGGCGCTGCCGAGTTCCAGCAGTGGTTCGGCGCGCGGATATTCGGCCAGCGCGACGTCGAGGGTACTGCGAGTCCCGGATCCGGGTTCGCGCACCACCAGCGGTGTCGCGGCCAGCTCGGCGACGGTGAGCGGTGTGCGGCGGCGCGCCCAGGGATGCCCGGGGTCCACCACGACGAGCAGTCGATCGTGCGCGACGGTCACATGCGGCAACCCGTCGGGCACCGCCGGCGATTCGACGAATCCCAGATCGCATTCCCCGGCCACGAGCCGGTCACACACCTGGCGCGAATTGTGGACCTGCAGATGGACTTTCACATCCGGATGACCGCGGCGGAACGCGCCGAGCCACCCCGGTAGCAGACATTCCGCGACCGTCATGCTGGCGGCGACGGTGAGTTCGGCCTCCTGGTCGGTGCGCAGTGCGGCGGCGGCGTCGAGTAGCCGGTCCAGGTCCGCCAGTACCTCGCGCGCCCAGTGCACGACGACGGTTCCCGCGGGGGTCAGCGTGGAGCCGCGCGGTGAGCGGCGCAACAGGGCCAGGCCCAGCCGATGCTCCCACTGGCGCACCGCACGGCTGGCGTTCGGCTGCGCCATATCGATCGAGCGTGCGGCCGCACCGAGACTGCCGTGGTCGTCGATGGCGACCAGCAGCTCGAGGAAACCCAGGTCGGGGCGTACGTCGGCCATACCGCAATCATATGCGTTGAGCACAACCCATATCACCAGGATATGAGTGCGATGCCGTTTCGGCCGCTACCGGCCCCCACCGATTCACGAGACCGTTGTCGTCATGACAAGTCTGGATTCCTCGCGAGCGGCCGAGGCCGCCGACGACGTGCCCGGCGCCACCGAGCCGGGCACGGCCGACCACACCGTTGATACCGACAAGCTCGCGGTCGGTTCGCAGCGCGGTATCGAATCCTCCCCGCAGACCTCCGTCCGCACGCTACGACGGCGGTGGCGAGCCCGGCTCGGGCGACGCGGAGTCGCTGCCGGGCGCTCGGACGCGGCCGGCGGGGCGGATATCGTCCCCGGATTGACCCTGACGGTCGCGATGACCGCGCTCGTGCTGGGTATCGCCCAGTTCAC
Organism: Nocardia violaceofusca NBRC 14427; assembly: GCF_963869435.1. Classification (NCBI taxonomy): domain Bacteria; kingdom Bacillati; phylum Actinomycetota; class Actinomycetes; order Mycobacteriales; family Nocardiaceae; genus Nocardia; species Nocardia violaceofusca. The sequence continues at coordinate 41,657 of NZ_CAWMPM010000001.1, read as the reverse complement.
GCCCACGGTCAGCCCGCTCCTGCTGGCGATCGTCGTCGGGGCGGTGCTCGCCAATTGCGTGCCGTTGCCGCACCGGGTGCAGCCGGGACTGCAGTTCTCGGCGAAGCGGCTGCTGCGCGTCGGCGTCGCGCTGCTCGGCCTGCAGCTGACATTCGCCGACATTCTCGGGCTCGGGCCCGCCGTGATCGCGGTGGTCGTCGCGATCGTCGCCCTCGGCATCGGCGGCACGATGTTCATGGGCCGGCTGCTGGGATTGAGCTGGACGCAGCGACTGCTGATCGCGTGCGGATTCTCCATCTGCGGTGCGGCCGCCGCGGCGGCGGTGGACGGCGTGGTCGACGCCGAAGACGAGGAAGTGCTGACCGCGATCGCGCTCGTGGTCGTCTTCGGCACGATCATGATCGGCGCGCTGCCCCTGCTGTCGAGCGCTCTGGGCCTCGACGATCGCACCGCCGGGATCTGGGCCGGTGGGTCCGTGCACGAAGTGGCGCAGGTCGTGGCGACCGGCGGCGCGATCGGCGGCGCCGCGCTGACCGTCGCGGTCGTGGTCAAACTGGCGCGGGTGGTCCTGCTGGCACCCGTGCTGGCGGTGATCGGCTGGCAGGTCCGGCGCCGCGAGGACACCGCGCCCGGCACCCGCAGGCCGCCCCTGATTCCGCTGTTCGTCGTCGCCTTCCTGGCCTGCGCCGCACTGCGCACCACCGGGCTCCTGCCCGAATCGGTACTCGGCATGGCCAAACTGCTCCAGACCGCGCTGCTCACCGCCGCCATGTTCGCCCTGGGCGCGGGTGTACGCCTGGCCGCCCTGCGCCGCGTCGGGCCGCGCCCGCTGATCCTGGCGCTCCTGTCGACCGTGTGGGTGGCCGGCATCGCGCTCACCGGCGCGGTTCTGGCCGGCTGAGCGAACCGTGGTGTCAGAGCGGTTTGCGCAGAGCGGCCATGAACATGGCGTCGGTGCCGTGCCGGTGGGGCCACAGCTGAGCGGCGGGACCGTCGCCGGTGTCGGCGACTCCGGGCAGCAGCGTGCGAGTGTCGAGTTGTTCGGCGTCGGATCGGCGGACGAAATCGGAGACGACCGAGACGGTTTCGGCCAGGTGCGGGGAACAGGTGGAATACACCACCACACCGCCCGGGCGCAGCAGATCCCATGCGGCGGTGAGCAATTGGCTCTGCAGGGTGGTCAGGTCGCGCACATCGGCCGGGGTGCGCCGCCACCTCGCCTCCGGGCGCCTGCGCAGCGCGCCCAGTCCGGTACACGGCGCGTCGACCAGGATGCGGTCGTAGCCGGGTTCCAGCCCGGAGTCGCGGCCGTCGACCACATGCACGCTGACCGGAAGGCCGCGAGTGGCCTTGCGCACCAGCTCGGCTCGGTGTTCGGCGGGTTCGACGGCGTCGACCCGATACCTGTCGATATCGGCCAGAGCGCCCAGCAGGGCGGTCTTACCGCCGGGGCCGGCACACAGATCGAGCCAGCGCCCGCCGTCCGCACCGAGCAGCGGCGCCCGGGTCAGCGACAACGCGACGAGCTGGCTGCCCTCGTCCTGGACCGCGGCCATACCCTCGCGCACCGCTTCCAGCTGTCCCGGGTCGCCGCTGTCCAGGTACACCGCATACGGTGACCAGCGGCCCTCCTCGCCACCACTGACCAGCGCCAATTCCTCGGCGGTGATATCGCCGGGCCGCGCCACCAGGTGCACGATCGGCCGTTCGTCGTCGGCGGCGAGCAGATCGCGCAGCTCTCCCGCCCGCGCACCGAGTGCGTCGGCGAAGGCCTGCGCGATCCAGACCGGATGCCCGAATTCGAATGCCGCGCGGCCGATCGGATCGCGCGGCGCCAGATCCTCCACCCACTGCTCCGGTGTCCGCGCGGCCGCCCGGCGGAGTACCGCGTTGACGAAACCGGCTTTGCCGCTTCCGGATTCGGTGCGCACCAGATCGACCGACGTATCCACCGCCGCGTGCGATCCCACCCGGGTCCGCAGCAGCTGATATACGCCCAGACGCAGGACGTCGAGCAGCGGGCCGTCGATCTCCGCGATCGGACGTCCCGCGCATTCGGCGATCACCGCATCGAGGACGCCCGTCGCGCGGCAGGAGCCGTAGGCGAGTTCGGTCGCGAAAGCCGCGTCGCGCCCGGACAATCCGTATTCGCGCAACAGGACGGGCAGAACGAGATTGGCGTACGCGTCGCGCTCACGCACCGCTCGCAGCACATCCCGGGCGACCAGCCTGGGAGCGTCACCCACCACACCGCGTCGTCCCTGGGGCCGGGCCGCGGGGCGACCGGTCCGCCGCACATCACGGTCCGCACGACGAGAGTCCGCGCCCTGAGCGGAATTGTCGCCGCGAGACGAATCCTGACGCGTGCCCCGCCTCGGGTCGGCGCCCCGCGACGTTTTTCCGGCGCCCCCGGCACCGCGAGCACCACTCGCGCCGGAGCGTCGTCCACGCTCGTCCGACGAATCGCGCCCCTCGCCCCGGCGAGCCCGAGCAGCGTCACCACCCCGGCCGCCCGAACCTCTCCCCGCGTCGCCGCGACGCCGAGAATCGTTGTCCGCCCGGCCTTTTCCGCGGCGCGCATCGTCGGCTCGCCGCCCGTCACGGTCCCGGTCGTCTTCTGCGCGTGGGCCGGTCACTCGACCACCGCGCCGGGCTCCAGGCGTGCGCCGCGGGCCCAGTCCAGAGCCGGCATCATCCGTTTGCCCTGGGGCTGCACCTGGTCCAAGCGCACGGCGGTGGTGGCGGTGCCGATGTAGACACCGGACTTCCGGACCTCGATCACCCGCTCGGGCAGTTGGTCCTCGACCAGTTCGACCGGGCCGAGTTTCAGTCGCTTACCGTCGATTTCGGTCCATGCGCCCGGCGCGGGAGTGACGGCGCGAATCCGGCGGCCGACCGCCAGCGCCGGTTGATCCCAGCGGATGTGCCCCTCGTCTGCCTCCACCTTGGGCGCATAGGAGACACCCTCACCGGATTGCGGCACGGCCTGGACGGTGCCGTCCTCGATTCCGTCGAGGGTGGATTCGAGCAGTTGCGCACCGGAGACCGACAACCGCTCCAGCAGGGCGCCCGCGGTATCGGTGATGCCGATGCGTTCGGTGACCACGCCGTAGACCGGCCCCGTGTCCAGACCTTCCTCGATGCGGAAGGTCGAGGCGCCGGTGATCTCATCGCCGGCCAGGACCGCCGCCTGCACCGGTGCCGCGCCCCGCCAGGCGGGCAGCAGCGAGAAGTGCAGGTTGACCCAGCCGTGGGGCGGGATGTCGAGCACCACCCGCGGCAGCAGCGCGCCATAGGCCACCACCGGACAGCAGTCGGGTTTCAAATCCGTCAGTGCCGCAACGAATTCCGGCTCCGAGGGTTTGCGCGGGGTCAGCACCGGAATGCCGTATTCGTCGGCCAGCCGCCCGATCGGCGAGCGTGTCACCTTGCGACCGCGACCGGCCACCGCATCCGGCCGAGTGACCACCGCCACCACCTCGTGGCGCTCGGATTCCAGCAGCCGCCGCAGGGACGGCACGGCCGGTTCGGGAGTCCCCGCGAAGACCAGGCGCATCTACTCGCCCCGCCCGGACTCGGGGCGGCTGCCGGCGACCTCGGCCGCCGACATCACCGTCTTACCGGCGACGAACCACTCCGACTCCCGTACCGCGCGCATGGCCTGCTTGCGGGTGGCCGGTTCCAGCCGCTGCAGATACAGCACGCCGTCGAGATGATCGGTTTCGTGCTGCACGCAGCGGGACAGCAGCCCCTCGGCCTCGAATTTCACCGGCTCACCGTGCATATCGACTCCGCGTGCGACCACGCGGTGGGCCCGGGTCACGTCGTAGCGCAGCCCCGGAATCGACAGGCAACCCTCCGGGCCGGTCTGCTCGTCGGTGCCGAGGACTTCGAACACCGGATTCACGACGTGCCCGGCGGCATCACCGGTGTCGTAGACGAACACCCGCATGCCGACACCGATCTGCGGCGCGGCCATGCCGACGCCGCCGCTGGCGTGCATGGTGTCGGTGAGGTCGGTGACCAGCTGCTCGAGGTCCCTGTCGAAGGCGTCGACCTCGTCCGCGCGGGCGCGCAGGACGGGATCGCCGAACAGGCGAACGGGCTGGATTGTCACAGGCACACTCCCGGGCGAGACGACATTGCGGTCGCCCCAGTTTACGGGCGGCCGGAAATCCGTTTCGTCAGGAATGCGCGCCCAGGATCACCTCACCGATTTCGGTGCCCAGCGGCACGTAGGCGCACTGCGGCAGCGGCGCGTGCTCGGGGTCGAGCAGGGTGAGCAGCAGCTGCTGCACGTACGGGTCGTACACCATGTGGAAATGCCCGGTCAGATCGATGGGGCACAGATCCTGCAACACGATGTTGCGCGCGCCCGGGCCGGTCAGGGCGATGTTGGTAGCGGGCTGGATGATCTCGTCGACGCGGCTGCCGACGGTGGTGTATAGCACACCGGGCACGGTGTCGCCGCCGGCGTCGAGTTCGCGTACGAACGGCGAACCCTGCGCCTGCTGCACAGCGGCCAGCGACGTGACCTGCTGATAGACGTTCCAGAGTCCGGGCACGGCGTCGGCGAGCGGAACCAGCCCGTACATCTGGGCGCCGTAGCTGGGCGAGGCGAGTCCGATCCACTGATCGACGTGGGGAGCGCCACCGAGTTTGTCGATGTAGTAGCGAGTGATGTTGGCGCCCTGGGAAAATCCGACCAGGTCCACCTTGCCGGCGCCGGTGGCGGTCAGGACGCGGTCGACGAAGTCGCCGAACTGTCGCGAGGACGCCCACAGATCCTCGGTGCCGTAGCTCGTGGCATCCGGTTTGCCGCCGTAGTTCGGGGCGAAAACGCAGAAGCCCGCGGCGACGAGCTGCGGGCCGATGCCGCCCCAGTCGGTGTAGGCGGTGGCGTCGGTCCCGTGGGCCAGGATGATCGGGCGCGGATGCCGCGCGCTCGGCCGGCAGGTGAAATCGTTGGTGCCCCACGGCGTGGTGCCGGGGTGCGCTTTCAGATAGCGCGAGGCGGCGAGATGGTCGCCCTGCGGTGGCCCCCAGTCGGTGGGGACCACCGCCGGGCGAGTGTCCGGCGGCGAGGCCGGGGGCGGTTCGGCCGAGGCGTTCGCGCTGCCGCCGAACGCCGCCCCGCACGCCGCCACCGTCGCGAGTGCCCTACGCCACGCGAGGCCCCCGTCTCGGCGGTTCCGACCTCGTCCCATCCTTCGATTCTGCGCCGCGTGGACCGGTACGTGTGACGGGCCACCGGATCGGCCTCACTCGGCCGCGGTGGTGTCGTCGTCGGCGAGGATCCGGTAGATCGAACGCCGGGCCTCAGTGAGGACCTCGGCGGCCTTACCGGCCTGTTCGGGCGTGCCGGCGCGGGCGACCTGCCCGACCGCACCCATCAGCTGGCCGACCAGTTCGCGCAGGTCCAGCGCCTGATCGCCGACACCCTCGCGGACGTCCTGCCAGGGATCGCCCAGTTCGTCGCGATGTTCGGTGACGTACTCGGCGCCCGCGTCGGTCAGTTTCGCGGTTTTGCGACCGGCCACCTTCTCGATGATCACCAGGCCCTCGTCCTCGAGCTGGGACAGCGCCGGGTAGATCGAACCGGGGCTGGGCCGCCAGATGTCGTCGCTACGTTCGCGGATCTGCTGGATCAGCTCGTAGCCGTGCATCGGCCGTTCCTGCACGAGCAGCAGGATCGCCGCGCGGACATCTCCGCGCCGTCCGCGCCCGCCGCGACCGCGCCCGCGGCCGACATGACCGCCCGGACCGAATCCGGGCCCGAAATCCGGGCCGAAGGGTCCGAAGCCGTGTCCGCGCGGGTGGCGACGGAACTGTTCGTGTCCGCCGCGTTCCTGTGGGTCCGGCCGGGGTCCGCGACGGCGGCCGCGACCGAACCTGTCCATGTTCTCCATGCGTTCCATGATTGCCTCCTCGGGCATTGTCTTACGTTGACGCAATCAACGATATATCGGCAATGCATCTTTGACAAGTATGGAACGCGCCACAGCAGGAGCCGCGGTTCAGGCCGCGAGCGAATCGATCCAGCGTTCCAGCCGGTCGCCTTCCGTTCGCATCAGTTCCGGGTCGCGAAAGGTGTTGGTGAGCAAGGAAATTCCCTGGTAAGAGGCAATCAGCGCGACGGCAAGTTCGCGCGCGTCGGGGCGGCCCATCTCCTCGAATTGCCGCTGCACCCAGGCCAGCAGAACGCCCATCACCTCGGCGAGCTGCTGCTCCATTCCGTCGGAGCGTTTGTCGAGTTCGGTGGCCAGGGTTCCGGACGGGCAACCGTATCGGGCCGCGAGATCGCGCTGATCGACCCAGGACCGGATCAGCGCCCGCACCCGATCGACCGGCCGGGGTTGCCGGTCGAGTTCGGCGAGGAAGCCGTCCAGAGTGTGGGCGTGAGCGCCGATGGCCGCCTGGATCAGCTGATCCTTGGTCTTGAAGTAGTAGTACACGTTGCCGACCGGCACCTCGGCGGCCCGGGCGATGTCGGCGATCGTCGTCTTCTCCACTCCTTGCCGATGGAAGACCTCGGCGGCCGCGGCGGCGAGCCGTTCGCGCTTACCGCCGGCCCGCTTGCTGTCGACTGAGTTAGTCATACAACTAACTATAGACACCTCGCCGACGATGCCGTACGGTCATATTAGTCAGTCAACTAACTTAGGAGTGAAGATGATCGTGGTAACCGGAGCGACCGGCAACGTCGGACGGCCGTTGGTGCGGATGCTCGCCGAAGCCGGTGAGAAGGTGACCGCAGTATCCCGCCGCCGTCCCGACGACCTCCCCCACGGCGTGCGGCACATCGCGGCCGATCTGACGAATACGGGCGAGGTCACGGCAGCCCTCGACGGCGCGGAACAGCTGTTCCTGCTGCTCGCGCCGGGATCGCTGGCGGCAGATGTGCCGGGCGTGCTGGCCGCGGCACGGGACGCGGGAGTGCGGCGCATCGTCCTGTTGTCGTCCCAGGGGGTCGTTACCCGGCCCGACAGCGCCTCGCACGGACAGTTCGGAAAGCAGGTCGAGATTGCCGTCCAGAACTCGGGGCTGGAATGGACCATATTGCGGCCGAGCGGTTTTCAATCGAACGTCGCGATGTGGGCGGACGCCGTGCGCACGCAGCGAACGGTCACCGCCCCGTTCGGTGATGTCGCGATCCCCTTCGTGGACCCCGACGATATCGCCGCCGTGGCCGCCGCCGCCCTGCGCGAACCCGGTCACGCCGGCCGGACCTACGTGTTGACCGGCCCCGCGCCCGAATCACCGCGTGACCGGGTGCGTGACCTGGCCGAAACCCTCGGCGAGCCGGTGCGTTTCGTCGAGCAGACGGCCGAGCAGGCGTACGCGCAGTTGCTCACCGTGATGCCCGCCGACGCCGCCGACACCACCTTGGCGATCATCGGTGCGCCGACCGCCGAGGAACTGCGGGTCAGCGGCGATGTCGAGGCGGTCCTCGGCCGGGCACCGCGGCCCTTCTCGGCGTGGGCGCGGCGTAATATCGACATGTTCCGTTGAACATCACCGCGGCCTGGCCCGGCACGACGAATTCGCTTGCGCGTCAGCCGATGTCGACCGGATCGATCTGCACCCGCAACGGACCGTCCGAGCGATGACTGCTGCGCACCGCGAGGGCGGCGGCCAGTGCGCGCGACAGCGCCGAGCCCGCCCGCCGGTCGACCCGGAGAATCATCCGTTCGACCTCGGCGGGCGCGGCGTCGCCGGAGAACGGCGTCCGGGCGCCGGGCGGCAGTGGCACCGGGCCGAGCACTTCGACGCTGTCGGGAAGTGCCGTCTCACCGAGGAGCTCACCGATGGTGGCGGTCGTACCGTCCACCGCGGCCAAGCGCACCGCGGGCGGGAAGCGGACCTCGCTGCGAGCGGCCAGTTCGTGGCGGGCGTGGCCGATCGGATCCCAGCGCACCAGCGCCTGCACGGTCGGCAACGCCGGTTCGGCCATCACGAGCACTTCGCCGGTGGGGCGGACCAGGGCGGCCGCGGACATCCAGCGCCGCAGCGCATCCTCGGCGGCCCGCAGGTCCGCTCGGCCGAGCAGCGCCCAGCCGTCGAGCAGCAGCGCCACCGCGTAGCCGCCCGGCACCGGGGGCTCCGCACCGATGGTCGCCACCACCACCTGCGGGCCGTCCGGCACCGCATCGAGCACCGCGGTACCCCCCGAACCGCGGATCGGCACACCGGGAAAGGCACGGCCCAGTTCCTCCGCGGTGCGCTGGGCGCCGATCACCACCGCCCGCAGCGCCCGTGAACCGCACGTGCCACACCGGAAGGCCGGTTCCACCTTGCCGCACCAGCGACAGCTCGGGCTCTGAGCGAGATCCCCGGAACCCTTGCTGCCCAACGGAACTACCGATGGCCGGCGCTCGTCCGGGGCCGTGTCCGGGCGGGAGAGGTCCGGACGCTGTGCGCCGGCATGTCCCACGCGATGATCACCGGCGAGCGTCTGGCCGACCCGGCCGGCGGCGGGCGCATCACCTGCCGACCGCGCCGTACCCCGGGAAGCGTCGCCTCGGGATCTATTGTTGGGCCGGGCGTCTCGCCTGCCCCAGGTTCCGCTCTCCGGCAACGACAGCGGGCCGTTGCAGTGCCGGCAGCGGGCCGGGGTGCGGCATTTCGCGCAGGCCAGGGCCGGGACGTATCCGCGTCGGGGCACCTGCACGAGCACCGGGTCACCGGCGGCCAAGGCCCGGCGCGCCGCGGCGAAGGCGGTGCCCGGGATGCGGATAGCCCGCGCCATCGGGTCGCGCTCCAGGGCGATGTCGCTGTCACCCGGCGCATGGATTCGAGGTGTGTTGGCGCGCAACGTCTTCCGGTCGGCGATCAGATTGTGCGCCCATCCGGATTCGACGATGGCCTGCGCCTCGACGGTCCGCGCGAAGCCACCGACCAGGAATGCCGCGCCGGTTTCGTGCGCCCGCAGCATCGCCACCTCACGGGCGTGCGGATAGGGTGCGCGCGGTTCGGCGTAGGTGTCGTCGCCGTCGTCCCATACGACCAGCAGACCCAGGTCGTGAGCCGGTGCGAAGACCGCACTGCGGGTTCCGACCACGATCCGGGCCGCGCCGCGCAACACCGCGAGCCAGCGCCTGTACCGAGCGGCGGGCCCCAGCCCGGCCGACAATCCGGCAACCGAATCACCCACCAACGCAGCACATTCCGCCACGACCCGGTCGAGGTCGCGCTGGTCCGGAACCATGATGATCGCACTGCGGCCTCCGGCGACCGTCGTGGCGGCAAGTTCCGCGAGCCGGCGCGGCCACTGCTCCCCCGGCATCGCCTGCCAGGCCGCGCGAGGTCCGCTTCCGCGCCGCAGCGCGGTCAGATAGGAGTCGCCGTGCACATAACGCGACCAGCCCGGGAAGTCGGCTGGAATCTCCGGCAGCTCAACCGGTTTCGGTTCGGCCGCTTCGGTGCGCGCATGCCGCGGCGGAATCGCCAGCCGCAACACGTCGGCGCGGGTTCCGGCGTACCGCGCGGCCACCGCGGAGACGAGGCGAACGATCTCCGGCGTCAGCACGCGCTCACCCGACACCACCCGCTGCAACGGCTGAATCTTGCCGGAATGCTCTGTGCGCGTGAGCCGTTCGAGAATGTAGCCGTCGACCAGGCGGCCGGAGAAGCGCACCCGCACGCGCACCCCCGGCTGGGCGAGCTCGTCCATCTCCCGCGGCACCGAATAATCGAAATCGCGGTCCAGATGGGCGGGTTCGAGCAACGGCAGCACCCGCGCGATCGGCTTGTCGAGCGGAATGTCGCGAGCCTTCTCGACATCGGACGTCGACACCGCGCCGCGGGCCGCCGCGGAGCCGTTCTCGTCCCCGGCTTCCGGATCGGCCGCCTCATCGGTGGACGGCACGCAAACGGCGCCCTCCGTCGGAACGGAGGGCGCCGTCGGTTCTACCGCTTCCGCCACGGCAGGCGCGGACCCGATCAGAGACCGGCGGCCGCGCGCAGCTTGTCGGCGCGGTCGGTGCGCTCCCACGGCAGGTCGATATCGGTGCGGCCGAAGTGACCGTAGGCGGCGGTCGGCGCGTAGATCGGCCGCAGCAGGTCCAGGTCGCGGATGATCGCACCCGGGCGCAGGTCGAAGACCTCGCCGATCGCCTTCGAGATCTGCGACGGATCGACCTGCTCGGTGCCGAAGGTCTCGACGAACAGGCCCACCGGGGCGGCCTTGCCGATCGCGTAGGCCACCTGGACCTCGACGCGGTCGGAGAGTCCGGCGGCGACCACGTTCTTGGCCACCCAGCGCATGGCGTAGGCGGCCGAGCGGTCCACCTTCGACGGATCCTTACCGGAGAAGGCGCCACCGCCGTGACGGGCCATACCGCCGTAGGTGTCGACGATGATCTTGCGGCCGGTCAGGCCGGCATCGCCCATCGGACCGCCGAGGACGAACTTGCCGGTGGGGTTGACCAGCAGCCGGATATCGGAGGTGTCGAGCGGGTTGGGCAGTTCCAGATCGGCCAGGACCGCGTCGACGACCTTCTCGCGGATATCGGGCGCCAGCAGGTTGTCCAGGTCGATATCGGCCGCATGCTGGGTCGAGAGCACCACCGTGTCCAGCCGGACCGGACGATCGCCCTCGTATTCGATGGTGACCTGGGTTTTGCCGTCCGGGCGCAGGTAGGGCAGCACACCGGACTTGCGGACCTCGGTCAGCCGCCGCGAGAGCCGGTGCGCCAGCGCGATCGGCAGCGGCATCAGCTCGGGGGTCTCCTTGGTGGCGTATCCGAACATCAGGCCCTGGTCACCGGCGCCCTGGCGTTCGATCTCGTCGTCGGACCCGCCGACGCGCGCCTCGTGCGAGTGGTCGACACCCTGCGCGATATCGGGCGACTGCGCGCCGATGGCGACGTTCACGCCGCAGGAGGCGCCGTCGAAGCCCTTCGCCGACGAGTCGTAGCCGATCTCGAGCACCTTCTCGCGCACGATGGTCGGAATATCGGCATAGGCCTCGGTGGTGACCTCACCGGCGACATGGACCTGACCGGTGGTTACCAGGGTTTCGACCGCCACCCGGCTGTGCGGGTCCTCGGTGAGCAGCGCGTCGAGGATGGAATCGCTGATCGCGTCACAGATCTTGTCCGGGTGACCCTCTGTGACGGACTCACTCGTGAATAGCCGGCTACCGGACGTGCGCACAGTTGTTCCCTCTCCCTCAACGGGTTTCTCATGTCGGGATGCGACAGTAGCGGCCTCGCGTCACCGCACAACCCTTTACCTCAGACTATTCCAAACTTGCCACGGCCGGGCGAAGCGGCGGCGTCCGGGCCCTCGCATCGGCCGCCGCGGGTATCCCGACCGCGTCGCCACGGCGGCGGCGCGGTCGAACAGCTTGCGGCTCAACGCAAGAGCGGGCCCAGCGCATCGAGTACCCGGCTGGCGAGCAGCGCCTTGGAGCCGTGATCGAGCGACTGTTCGGTGCCGTCGGCGCCGAGCAGCCAGCCGTCGTTGTTGTCGACCTCGAACGCCTTACCCTCGCCGACGGCATTGACCACCAACAGGTCACACCCCTTGCGAGCCAGTTTCGCCCGCGCGTGGGTCAGCACATCGCCGTGTTCGTCGCCGGTTTCGGCGGCGAAACCGACGATCGCCAGGCCGCCGAGCTGCCCGTCGCGCCGCGCCTGCACCAGTCCGGCCAGAATGTCGCGATTCTTGGTCAGCTCGATCGAATTCGGTTCGTGCGCACCCTTTTTGATTTTCGCGGCGGCCACGTTGACCGGCCGGAAATCGGCGACCGCGGCGGCCATGATGACCGCGTCCGCGCCCACGGAGTGCTTGTCGACGGCGGTGCCCATCTGCTCGGCGGTCGTCACGTGCACGACCTCGACCGCGGCGGGCGGCTCCAGGCCGATGGTGTTGCCGGCGATCAGGGTGACCTGGGCGCCCCGCTGAGCGGCTACCCGGGCCATGGCATAGCCCTGCTTCCCGGAGCTGCGATTGCCGAGGAACCGGACCGGATCGAGCGGTTCGCGGGTCCCCCCCGCGGAGACGACGACGCGGCGCCCCTCCAGATCGCGCGGTAGCGCGTCGGAGCGCTCGAGCAGCAGCGAGGCCAGCGCGAAGATCTCTTCCGGTTCGGGCAGCCGGCCCGGGCCGGTATCGGCGCCGGTGAGCCGCCCGGAGGCCGGTTCCATCACGGTCGAGCCGTGGGCGCGCAGCGTGGCGACGTTCGCGATCGTGGCCGGATGCTCCCACATCTCGGTGTGCATCGCGGGAGCGAAGACCACCGGACATCGGGCGGTGAGCAGGGTGGCGGTGAGCAGATCGTCGGCGCGGCCGGAGGCGGCGCGCGCCATCAGATCGGCGGTGGCCGGGGCGATCACCACCAGATCGGCCTCCTGGCCGATGCGCACATGCGGCACCTCGGGCACATCCGCGAAAACCCCGGTGTGCACCGGATTGCCCGACAGTGCCTCGAAGGTGGCCTTACCGACGAACTGCAGTGCGGACTCGGTGGGAATGACTCGGACGTCGTGCCCGGTCTCGGTGAACTTGCGCACCAGCGAGCACGCCTTGTAGGCGGCGATCCCGCCGCCCACGCCGACAACGATTCGCATCTGAATCAAGCCTCTTCGGTCCGGTGGAGAGACAGCGGGTTACGACCGCAGGGTCACTCGCCCTCGGTGTGTTCGAGCAGGTCGGAGTGGATCTCGCGCATGGCGACCGAGAGCGGCTTCTCCTGCAGGCCCGGCTCCACCAGCGGACCCACGTACTCGAGGATGCCGTCACCGAGCTGGTTGTAGTAGTCGTTGATCTGACGCGCCCGCTTGGCCGCGTAGATGACCAGCGCGTACTTGGACGACGTGCGCTCGAGCAACTCGTCGATCGGCGGGTTGGTGAGGCCGACCGGGGTGTCGTAGGCGGGCACGGTCTTGGTGTCGCTCACTAGGGAGGCTCCTGCGGGTCGATGGGGAGTTGCGGTCGAGACGAGTTCGCGGATCGCCCGCGGTCATCTCGAATTTGTGCTAACGAACAACGATACCAACTGCTCACAGGCCGTGGTCACGTCGTCGTTCACGATCACGATGTCGAACTCGTCACAGGCGGCGAGTTCGGTCTTCGCGGTGGCGAGCCGGCGCTCGATCACCTCGGGTGATTCGGTACCGCGGCCGGTCAGCCGGGCCACGAGTTCCTCCCAGCTGGGCGGGGCCAGAAAGACCAGCAGCGCCTCGGGCATCGCCGCTCGGACCGAGCGGGCGCCGGCGAGGTCCACCTCCACCAGGACCGGTTTCCCGGCGGCCAGGGCCGCCTTCACCGGGGCGGCCGGGGTACCCGACCGTTGCAGGCCGCCGTGAATGTCGGCCCATTCGAGTAGTTCGCCTTCTTCGATCATGGTGTCGAAGTCGGCACGGGTCACGAACCGGTAGTCGCGGCCGTCGACCTCTCCGGGCCGGGGGGCCCGGGTGGTGGCCGACACACTGAACACCAGTTCCGGCAGCCGTTCCCGGACGCAACGGACCACGGTGGACTTGCCGACGGCCGAGGGGCCGACCAGTACTACCAGCCGACCCTTCTGTGTGTGTTCGACCACCCTCGGATCAGGCTTCGAAGTCGAACTTCGCCAGCAGCGCCTTGCGCTGCCGGTCGCCCAGGCCCCGCAGGCGGCGGGTCGGCGCGATCTCCAGCTCGCTCATGATCTCGGCCGCCTTGACCTTGCCGACCTTGGGCAGGGCCTCCAGCAGCGCGGATACCTTCATCTTGCCGAGGACCTCGTCGGTCTCGGCGTCCTTCAGGACCGTCTTCAGGTCAGTGCCGCCACGCTTCAAGCGCTCCTTGAGCTCTGCCCGAGCGCGGCGAGCGGCAGCCGCCTTCTCCAAAGCAGCGGCGCGCTGCTCGTCAGTCAGCTGGGGAAGGGCCACGGTTCCTCCGTCTCATCGTTCATTGCTAGATCTACCTCCGGTAACCCGGTGGTCTCAGCGACCGTACCCACGCGGCGCTCCGATTGCGAACCCACCCCCCAGGTCAGCGCCCGATTCGCGGTATCGGGCCCGTTACCGGGCAGGTCACGCGACCGAATGCGCCCGGTCGCGGCGACGGTCCGCAGTATTTCGTCAACATGCCGATGACCTGGGGTTATCTTGCTTTCGACGGGTTCGCCGGTGGATTCGAGGCCGGTTGGACGCGGCCGTAACCGACCCGTAATCGCGCGACCTGGAACTTTCTGAAAATTCTCCGCGTGTCGCGGATTTTTGCCCCAGCGTGTCGCGGTGTGGCGCGGCAGCGGAGACGCGCTCGGCACCGGTCGGCGACACGCGGAACAGGGCCGTAAGACACTCCGGAAGGGCCGCTGAGCCGGAAAAACACGTATGTGTAACTTCCACCCGGGAACGGGCACGTACGCGCGCGAACGAGCCGCAAACGCAAACAGACCGGTCGCCTTTCGAAGGGGTAATTCGTCCCCCGGCACGGCGGCGAGTCGCGGATGCGTTGCGCCCGGGTGCGCGACGGCTCGCGTCGAACCCGGGCGGAACGGATCAGGACTGCAGGAAGGCGAATTCGTCGGCGAGCTTGTGCATCTTGGTGCGCATCGCCGCGACCGACGGCCCGGCGCCGAGCAATTCCCGGGAGACGTTCGGGACCACGGCCGCGAACCGGTCGGACGGGATCAGCGCGCGGATCGACTCCGCTCCCCCGCCCTGGGCGCCGACGCCGGGCATCAGCACGGGACCGTTGAGCTTGCTCACGTCGACCGGCTCGGTGAGGGTCGCGCCGACCACGACGCCGACCGATCCGAATTCTTCCCCGGCGTTGCAGCCGGCCGCCTCGTCGATCATGATCTGCGCGACACTGCGACCGTCGGCCGCGCTGACGCGCTGCACCTGGGCGGCCTCCGGATTCGAGGTGGCCGCCAGGACGAAGACCCCGCGCCCGGCCGACCGGGCGGCGTCCAGCGCGGGTGAGAGCGCACCGAAGCCCAGGTACGGCGATACCGTCACCGCATCACTGGCCAGCGGACCGTCGCCCAGCCAGGCCCGCGCATAGGCGGCCATGGTCGAGCCGATATCGCCGCGCTTGGCGTCGGCCAGCACCAGCGTGCCCGCCTCGCGCAGCGCGGCGATGGTGTCCTCGAGCACCACGATCCCGCCGGAGCCATACTCCTCGAAGAACGCCACCTGGGGTTTCACCAGCGCCACCCGGCCCGCGAAGACCTCGACGCAGATGTCGGAGAACCGTTTCAGGCCCTCGACGTCCTCGCCGAGTCCCCAGGCACGCAGCAACTGCGGATGGGGATCGATACCGGCGCACAGCGGGCCCAGCCGGCCCATCGCGTCGGCCAGCCGCAGGCCGAACGGCGTCACCGGCTCGCCCCGGCGCCCGCCAGCTCGTCCCCGGCATGAGCGGTCGGTGTCTGCGCACCGGCGGCCCCGGAATCGGCGTAGGCGTCCTCACCGCCGTAGGCGAGCAGTTCGTCGGCCTGGGCGAGAACCTCGTCCGCGCGGGCCAGCACCGCGTCGGTGAGCGCGTCCGCCTCGGCGTCGGCGTCGGGCGCCGGCTTGCGCCCGATCGGCGGGATCGCCCGGAAACCGACCGTGCTGTAGCCGCCGACGTTGCGCATCCGGCGGATGTCACCGCCTCCCGGCGGCGCCGCCTCCGCCGCGCCGAATCCCCGAATTCGCCGAGTCGTCGCCCGACCGGCCCCCGGGGGCCGCACTCCCGCGCCGAAACCGATGGCTCCCACCGTTATCTCTCCTCTTAGCCGCGCAATACGGCGTGCAGCTCCTGCAGCGAGCGCACCCCGATACCGCCGTTGATGGTTGCTTCGATGCCCTGTACGGCTGCAGCCGCACCCTGAACCGTCGTGATGCACGGAATGTTGGCGCCCACCGCGGCGGTACGAATCTCGTAACCGTCCACGCGGGGCCCGGAGTTACCGTAAGGCGTGTTGAACACGATGTCGATCTCACCGTCCTTGATCTGATCGACGATCGACGGTTCGATCGGCTCGCCGTTGCCGGACGCGGGCACCGGATCGGACTGCTTGCGCACCCGCTCACACGGAATCCCGTTGCGCCGCAACATCTCCGCGGTGCCCTCGGTGGCGAGGATCCGGAAGCCCAGATCGTGCAGCCGCTTGACCGGGAACACCATGGCCCGCTTGTCGCGATTGGCGATCGAGACGAACACCGTGCCGGCGACCGGCAGTGACCCGTAGGCCGCGGACTGGCTCTTGGCGAAGGCGGTACCGAAATCGGCGTCGATACCCATCACCTCACCGGTGGACTTCATCTCCGGTGACAGCAGCGAGTCGATGCCGGTGCCGTCGGGACGGCGGAACCGGTGGAAGGGCAGCACCGCTTCCTTCACCGCGACCGGGGCATCCATCGGCGCGTGACCACCATCGCCCTCGGCGGGCAGGATGCCCTCCTTGCGCAATTCGGCGATGGTCGTGCCCAGCATCACCCGCGCGGCGGCCTTGGCCAGCTGCACGCCGGTCGCCTTGGAGACGAACGGCACGGTCCGGCTGGCGCGCGGATTGGCCTCGAGCACGTAGAGCACGTCGTCCTTGAGTGCGTACTGGACATTGAGCAGGCCCTTGACGCCGATGCCCTTGGCCAGTGCGGCGGTCGAGCGGCGGACCGCCTCGATATCGCTGCGCCCCAGGGTGATCGGCGGCAGCGCGCACGCCGAGTCGCCGGAGTGGATACCGGCCTCCTCGATGTGCTCCATCACGCCGCCGAGGTAGACCTCCTCGCCGTCGCAGAGCGCGTCGACGTCGATCTCGATGGCGTCTTCCAGGAAGCGGTCGACCAACACCGGATGTTCCGGGCTCAGTTCGGTCGCGCGGGAGATGTAGCCCTCGAGCGAATTCTCGTCGTAGACGATCTCCATACCGCGCCCGCCCAGCACGTACGACGGGCGGACCAGCACCGGATAACCGATCTCGGCCGCGATCTGCTTGGCCTGCTCGAACGTGGTGGCGGTGCCGTACTTCGGCGCGGGCAGACCGGCGGCGACCAGGACGTCGCCGAACTCGCCGCGATCCTCGGCCAGGTCGATCGCCGCCGCGGAGGTGCCGACCACCGGCACCCCGGCGTCGGTGAGCCGCTGCGCCAGACCCAGCGGCGTCTGCCCGCCGAGCTGCACGATCACCCCGGCGACCCGGCCCGACTCCGATTCGGAGTGGTACACCTCGAGCACGTCCTCGAAGGTCAGCGGCTCGAAGTAGAGGCGGTCGGCGGTGTCGTAGTCGGTGGAGACGGTCTCCGGGTTGCAGTTGACCATGACCGTCTCATACCCGGCCTGCGACAGCGTCTGCGCGGCATGCACGCAGGAGTAGTCGAATTCGATGCCCTGGCCGATGCGGTTGGGCCCGGAACCGAGGATGATCACCTTCTCCCGTTCGAGCTGCGGCGCCACCTCCGTCTCGGCGGCCGGATCGAGTTCGTAGCTCGAGTAGTGGTACGGCGTCTTGGCCTCGAATTCGGCGGCGCAGGTGTCGACCGTCTTGTAGACCGGCCGGATGCCGAGGCGGTGACGCAGTTCCCGCACTCCGTTCTCACCGGCCAGTTCCGGTCGCAGCGCGGAGATCTGGCGATCGGACAGGCCGTTGTGCTTCGCGTAGCGCAGCAGCGGCTCGTCGAGCACCGGCGCCTGGGCGATCTCGGCGCGCAGCTCGACCAGTCCGGCGATTTCGGCGACGAACCACGGGTCGATGCCCGAGGCCTGCGCGACGTCTTCGATGCTCGCGCCCAGCCGCAGCGCCCGCTCCACCTGGTAGAGCCGGCCCTCGGTCGGCACGCGCAGATCGTCGAGGATCTCGGCGACATCGGTCCAGCGGCCGTCGGGCTGGGTCCAGAACCCGGCCGCCTTGGTCTCCAGCGAGCGCAGCACCTTGCCGAGCGCCTCGGAGAAGTTACGGCCCAGGCTCATCGCCTCACCGACCGACTTCATGGTGGTGGTCAGCGTCGGGTCGGCGCCCGGGAACTTCTCGAAGGCGAACCGCGGCGCCTTCACGACCACGTAGTCGAGCGTGGGCTCGAAACAGGCCGGGGTTTCCTTGGTGATGTCGTTGACGATCTCGTCGAGCGTGTAGCCGATGGCCAGTTTCGCCGCGATCTTGGCGATCGGGAAACCGGTCGCCTTGGACGCCAGCGCGGACGAGCGCGAGACGCGCGGATTCATCTCGATGACGATCAGGCGCCCGTCGCGCGGATCCACCGCGAACTGGATGTTGCAACCGCCGGTGTCGACGCCGACCTCGCGCAGAATCGCGATACCGAGATCGCGCATCTTCTGATATTCGCGGTCGGTGAGGGTCATGGCCGGGGCGACGGTCACCGAGTCGCCGGTGTGCACGCCCATCGGGTCCACGTTCTCGATCGAGCAGACGATGACCACGTTGTCGCGGCCGTCGCGCATCAGCTCGAGTTCGTATTCCTTCCAGCCGAGAATCGATTCCTCGATGAGGACGTTCGCGGTGGGCGAGGCGGCCAGGCCGCCGCCGGCGATGCGGTCGAGATCCTCGTCGTTGTAGGCCATACCCGAGCCCAGGCCGCCCATGGTGAACGACGGCCGCACGACGACCGGGAAGCCCAGTTCCGCAACGGTTTCGCGCACCTCGTCCATGGTGTAGCACACCTTGGAGCGCGCCGACTCGCCGCCGACCTTGGCGACGATGTCCTTGAACTTCTGGCGGTCCTCACCGCGCTGGATGGCCTCGAAGTCGGCGCCGATCAGCTCGACGTTGTACTTCTCCAGCACCCCGTTCTCGTGCAGCGCCACCGCGGTGTTGAGCGCGGTCTGACCGCCCAGGGTCGCGAGGATGGCGTCGGGACGCTCCTTGGCGATGACCTTCTCGACGAATTCCGCGGTGATCGGCTCGACGTAGGTGGAGTCGGCGAATTCCGGGTCGGTCATGATCGTCGCCGGGTTGGAGTTCACCAGCGACACCCGCAGGCCCTCGGACCGCAGCACCCGGCACGCCTGGGTGCCGGAGTAGTCGAATTCGCAGGCCTGGCCGATGACGATCGGCCCGGAGCCGATGACCAGGATGTGGTTCAGGTCGGTGCGGCGTGGCATCAGGCTTCCTCCATCAAACCCGCGAAGCGGTCGAACAGGTAGGCGGCATCGTGCGGCCCCGCGGCGGCCTCCGGGTGGTACTGCACCGAGAACGCGCGACCGTCCACCAGGCGCACCCCCTCGACGGTGCCGTCGTTGGCGCAGGTGTGGCTGACCTCGGCGGTCCCGAACGGGGTGTCGAAGCGCTGCCCGGCCTCCCCTTCGAGCGCGAAGCCGTGGTTCTGCGCGGTGATCGAGACCGCGCCGGTGGTGTGATCGATGACCGGGACGTTGATGCCGCGGTGGCCGAACTTCATCTTGTAGGTGCTCAGGCCCAGCGCGCGGCCCAGGATCTGGTTGCCGAAGCAGATTCCGAACAGCGGAAGTCCTTCGCCCAGAACGGATTTGGTCAGCTCGACCGCATCGTCCTGGGTGGCCGGGTCGCCGGGGCCGTTGGAGAGGAAGACGCCGTCGGGCTTCAGCTCCTTGATCTGGTCCAGCGTGACCCCGGAGGGCACCACGTGCACCCGGATGCCGCGCTCGGCGAACATGCGCGGGGTGTTGGTCTTGATACCCAGATCGACCGCGACCACGGTGAACCGGTGCTCACCGGCGGGCTCGATGGTGTACACGCCGTCGGTGGAGACCTCCCCGGCCAGATCGGCGCCGAGCATCGAGGCCTGACCGGTGACCCGGCTCAGCAACTCCTCGGTCGAGGCCGCGGCGGCGTCACCGCTGAAGATGCCCGCCTTCATCGAACCGCGGGTGCGCAGGTGGCGCACCAGCGCGCGGGTGTCGATCCCGGCGATGCCGACGATCTGCTGACGCTCCAGCTCGTCCTGCAGGGTCGTGGTCGCGCGCCAGTTCGAGGCCCGCTTCGCGGGGTCGCGGACCGCGTACCCGGCCACCCAGATGCGATTCGACTCGTCGTCCTCGTCGTTCCAGCCGGTGTTGCCGATCTGCGGGGCGGTGGCCACCACGATCTGGCGGTGGTAGCTGGGGTCGGTCAGGGTTTCCTGATAGCCGGTCATCGCGGTGCAGAACACCGCCTCGCCCAGCGTCTCGCCCTCGGCGCCGAACCGCCGGCCCCGGAACACCCGTCCGTCCTCGAGCACCATCACCGCGGCGCGGTCGCTCATTCGCTCACCTCGTTCACCAGAAATCCAGCCTTCACGTTTATTCGTCTCCCGTCGCCGCGCCGGTCTGTCCCGTCGCGGATATGGCCGTCCAGGCCGGATACACCGTCTTGTCGTCGCCGCGGAACCCGGTATCGACCTCGGTTCCCGTCGGCAGTTTCCAGCGAATAACCAGCACACCATTGTCGGTCATCACCTTGCCTGCGTGGCCGCGTTCGGTGCGGACCGCGGTGATGGACTCCTGCGGAATCCAGATCACCTCCGCGCCGTCGCGTTCCAGCAGGATCCCGCGTTCGAAGCGAGTCAGCTCCGCCGTGGCGCGGAAGCCCAGATCTCCCACCACGATGCGGTTCTGCCAGCTCGGAGCCAACGTGGTACCGGTGTACAGACCGGTCGTCGGCTCGAGCACCTGCGCGCCCAGATCCGCCGGCACCGTCGGCAGTTCCCCGACCGAGGAGGCCTGCTTCCGGGCCCGCACGAGCCAGGAGCGATACATCAACCACAGGAACAGGACGAACAGGACAGCCAGCCCGATCACCCACAGTGTTCGCTCCATTATTGCCCCACTCTCCCCGCCAGGGCGGTCGTCACCACTCCGTCGCGGGCGGTGATCCGCCCGCGCAGCATCGTGGCGGCGACCTTGGCGGGCAGGGTCATCGCCTCGTACGGCGTGTTGTCGGAAATGCTCGCCAGCTCCCGCGCGCGCACGGTCCACGAGGCATCCGGGTCGATGAGGGTCAGGTTGGCCGGTTCACCGACCGCGATCGGGCGGCCCTGATCGTCGAGCCCGGCGATGCGGGCCGGGTTCTCGCTCATCACCTTCGCCACCCCGCGCCAGTCGAGCAGGCCCGGAGTGACCAGAGTCTCGACGATGATCGACAGCGCGGTCTCCAGCCCCAGCATGCCGGGACGGGCGGCGGCGAACTCGCAGCACTTCTCCTGTTCGGCGTGCGGGGCGTGGTCGGTGGCCACGCAGTCGATCACCCCGTCGGCCAGGGCCTTGCGCAGCGCCTGGGCGTCGGAGGCCTCCCGCAGCGGCGGATTGACCTTGTTCACCGCGTCGTAGGTCTCCAGCCGCGAATCATCGAGCAGCAGATGATGCGGGGTGACCTCTGCGGTGATCGAAATCCCTTGGGCCTTGGCCCATTTCACCAGTTCGACGGTGCCGGCGGTGGAGGCGTGGCAGATGTGCACCCGGGCTCCGGCGTCGCGGGCCAGCAGCGCGTCGCGGGCCACGATCGACTCCTCGGCTGCCCGCGGCCAGCCGGCCAGGCCCAGCCGGGCGGCGTTCGGGCCCTCGTGCGCGACGGCGCCCTGGGTGAGCCGCGGCTCCTCGGCATGCTGGGCGATCAGCACGCCGAGCGATTTCGCGTACTCGAGCGCTCGGCGCATGATCAGCGGGTCGTAGACGCAGTGCCCGTCGTCGGAGAAGATCCGCACCCGGCCCTCACCGGCGGCCATGGTGCCCATCTCGGCCAGTTGCTTGCCGGCCAGGCCGACGGTCACCGCGCCGACCGGATGCACATCGACCAGCCCGACCTCCTGCCCGCGCCGCCACACGTGATCGGTGACGACCGAGGTGTCGGCCACGGGATAGGTGTTGGCCATCGCGAACACGGCGGTGTAGCCACCCAATGCCGCTGCGGCCGAACCGCTTTCGATGGTCTCGGTGTCCTCGCGGCCGGGTTCGCGCAGGTGGGTGTGCAGGTCGACGAAGCCGGGGAGCAGGATCCGGCCGTCCGCCTCCAGCACCTCGGCATCGGCGGCGACCTCGACGCCGTCGACGGCCGCACCGGATCGCGCGCCGAGCGCGACGATCACACCGTCGCGCACCAGCACGTCGACCGGCTCGCCCTCGCCGTAGGGCCGCACGCCCCGGATAACCAGATCGCTCACGCGCCCTCACCTTCCACGTCGAAGCTCATGCTCACGGGGTGTCGATGCGCATGAGTGGGGGCCTGCGGGGTTACGCAGGCTGCCGCCTCCGGCCCTGTTCCACTCATGCGACGGCCTCCCCCGCGCCGACCAGCAGGCGGAACAGCACCGCCATGCGCATGTGCACACCGTTGGTGACCTGTTGCAGCACTGCGGCTCTGGGTGAATCGGCGACCGCCGAGGCGATTTCCATACCGCGCAGCATCGGACCCGGATGCAGGACGACCGCGTCGTTGTCGAGCAGGGCCATGCGCCGCTCGTTCAGTCCGTAGGCGATGGAATATTCGCGGGCCGACGGGAAGAAGCCGCCGTTCATCCGCTCGGCCTGCACCCGCAGCATCATCACCGCGTCCGCGCCGGGCAGCGCCGCGTCGAGCGAATGCGAGACCTGCACCGGCCACTGCTCGACCCCGACCGGCAGCAGGGTGCGCGGCGCGACCAGCACCACCTCGGCGCCGAGGGTGTCGAGCAGGAAGGCATTGGACCGCGCGACGCGGCTGTGCAGGATGTCGCCGACGATCACGATGCGCTTGCCCGCCAGATCACCCAGTCGCTGCCGCAGCGTCAGCGCGTCCAGCAGGGCCTGGGTGGGATGTTCGTGCGTGCCGTCGCCGGCGTTGACGATCGCGGGACCGGTTCCGGTGTAGCCGCCCGAACCGGCGTCCAATTCGCCGAACCAGCGGGCGATCTGGTGGGCCGCCCCGGAGGCCGGATGCCGCACGATCAGCGCGTCGGCGCCCGCGGCGTGCAGGGTCAGCGCGGTGTCGCGCAGCGACTCGCCCTTCGACACCGAGGAGCTCGAGGCGCTGACGTTGATGACGTCGGCGCTCATCCATTTGCCCGCGACCTCGAACGAGACCCGGGTGCGGGTGGAGTTCTCGAAGAACACGGTCATCACCGTGCGGCCGCGCAGGGTGGGCAGTTTGCGGACCTCACGGCCGAGCAGCGCCTGTTCGAAGCGCTGGGCGTCGTCGAGGAGTTCGGTAGCGGTGGTGCGGTCGAGATCGGTGACCGAGAGCAGATGCCTCACCGCTCATCCCCCTGATGCAGATAGACGCCGTCGTGACCGTCGTGTTCGCTGAGCAGGACGGACACGTCCTCACTGCGCGAGGTGGGCACGTTCTTGCCGACGTAGTCGGCGCGGATCGGCAGTTCCCGGTGGCCGCGATCGACCAGCACCGCCAGCTGCACCGCACGCGGGCGGCCCAGATCGCGCAGACCGTCCAGCGCCGAGCGCACGCTGCGACCGGAGAACAGCACGTCGTCGACGAGAACGACCAGGGCGTCGTCGATGCCGCCCTCGGGGACCGAGGTCCGTTCCAGCGGGCGATGCGGGCGGTTGCGCAGATCGTCGCGATACAGCGTGATGTCGAGGGATCCGAGTGCGGGACGCACGCCGGAGAATTCCTCGATGCGATCGGTCAGCCGCGCGGCGAGGGTGGTGCCGCGGGTGGGGATGCCGATCAGCACCACCCTGGGCGCCTCCGGATCCGACGAATCCAGCGCGGTCTTCTCGATGATCTGATGCGCCATGCGCGCGATGGTCCGGCCGACATCGGGGGCGGACAGCAGTTCACGCCCGGCGCGGACCCACTCGGGGTCGTGCCGCTGCGAATATTCGGCAGCGCTCGACCTGGCGGCCCGGTCTTCGGGCGCGACGCGGCCGCCGCGCTCTTCGGGCACGGCCATGCCGACCTCCTTCCCCGCCTCACCGGACGGTCCGTTAAAGGATGTCTTTTCGATGCCTGAGCGTAGCAGCGCCGCCCCGGCCTCCCGTCGGCGGGGGTCCCGCTGTGAGCCCCGCCACCTGCGGCTATGCCGGCGCATCACGCAGGCGGCACAACCGTTGGCCGGGACTGTTTCATACAGCGTAAACCGGATGTGGGATGCTCGGAGGGTGAGCAACGAAGCCGACTTCACCGAGCCCCGCCGGATCACCTTCCGCGGCCACGGCGGCATCGCCCTGGCCGGGGAGAGCTGGGGGCCGGCCGACGGCCCGCTGGCGGTCTTCCTGCACGGCGGCGGCCAGACCCGGCACTCGTGGAAGGAATCGGGCGCCGCGCTGGCGAAGGTGGGAATGCACGCCGTCCTGCTGGACGCCCGCGGTCACGGCGAGAGCGACTGGGCTCCGGACGGCGACTACTCGCGCACGGCGATGACCGCCGACCTCCTGGACATCCTCGCCGAACTCGACCGGCCCGCGATCGTGGTCGGCGCGAGCATGGGCGGATTGACCGCCCTGCTGGCGACCGCCCGCCCCGGCCGGGAGCGCATCGCCGGACTCGTTCTGGTCGATGTCGTGCCGCGCCCGGAGCACAAGGGC
This sequence comes from Nocardia violaceofusca NBRC 14427, assembly GCF_963869435.1. Lineage (NCBI taxonomy): Bacteria > Bacillati > Actinomycetota > Actinomycetes > Mycobacteriales > Nocardiaceae > Nocardia > Nocardia violaceofusca. The sequence continues at coordinate 17,246 of NZ_CAWMPM010000001.1, read as the reverse complement.
GTGGAACGGGTCATGAACTTCCTCGGCGGCCATCCCGAGGGCTTCGCCTCCCTGGAGGAAGCCGCCGATGCGGTGGCCGAATACCTGCCCCACCGCCGCCGGCCCCGCAACCCGGAGGGCCTACGGCGCAATCTGCGGCTGCGCGAGGACGGGCGCTGGTATTGGCACTGGGATCCGGCGATGATGTCGAGCCGGCCCGAGGACATCGAACTGCAGACCAGCGACCTCGAGGACGCCGCCCGCGCGCTCGAGATCCCGGTGCTGCTGGTGCGCGGACGACTCTCGGACGTGGTCAGCGAACAGGGCGTCGCCGACTTCCGCGCGCTGGTGCCGCAGATGGAGTATGTCGAGATCACCGGCGCCGCGCATACCGCCGCCAGCGACGTCAACGACGAATTCTCCGATGCGGTGGTCGATTTCGTGCGTGCGCACCTGAGCTGATCCGGGCCGCCCGGATCGGCGCCGGACACCGGCACTCCCCGATGCTTGAACATATGTTCGATAGAACGTAGATTCGAACACATGTCGACACCGCTGCAGAGATCGCTGTTCGACGGCTTCGGCGATATCGAGCTGGGACCGTTGGACGGCGTGCGCCGCACCCAGCTGACCGAGGGTGCGTGGGTCGACCTGCTGCCGGGATGGTTGCGCGGAGCCGACGAACTGTTCGAACGGCTGGCCACTCGTGTGCCGTGGCGAGCCGACCGCCGCCCGATGTACGACCGCGTGGTGGACGTGCCGCGACTGCTGCGATATTACGGCGAGAACGAGCCCTGGCCGGATCCGATCCTGGAGGACGCCCGCGCCGCGCTCAGCGGCCATTACGGCCCGGAACTCGGCGAACCCTTCCGCACGGCCGGCCTGTGTTACTACCGCGACGGTGAGGACAGCGTGGCTTGGCACGGTGACACTATCGGCCGTGGTTCCACTCACGACACCATGGTCGCGATCCTGTCGATCGGTGCGCCGCGGGCCCTGCTGCTGCGTCCGCGCGGCGGCGGTGCGAGCATCCGCTTCCACGTGGGGCACGGCGATCTTCTCGTGATGGGCGGCTCCTGCCAGCGCACCTGGGAACATGCGGTGCCGAAGACGCGCCGACCCGTGGGGCCCCGGATCAGCATCCAATTCCGCCCGCGCGGGGTTCGCTGACAACTGCGACGACGCGGATTGTCACCGTCGCCCGCTAGATTGGGCGGATGGAGTCCATCGGGGCGGGAATTCTGGCGGCCATGCCGTTGCACACACTCAGCGATGTGCACGGCGAGGAAGGGCTGCGGCAGCGGCTGCTGCTCGAGTCGCAGCGCAAACTGGCCGATCCCGAACGGGTCGACGCGGCACTGCAATTCGTGGCCGACCTGCACCGCGACGACAACTACGGCCGCGAGCCGTATCTGAATCATCTACTGCGAGTGGCGATCCGCATCGTGAGCCACTACGAGGTGCACGACACCGATCTGGTGCTCGCCGGACTCCTGCACGATGCGGTCGAGGATCACGCCGCCGACCTGGTCGCGCTCCGCAGTGAGCAGGATCCGGACGAGGACTCCGCCGCGGCGGCACTCGCGGTGCTGACCCGGCGCTTCGGCGAACGCGTATCGAATCTCGTTGCGGCGGTGACCAATCCGGCTCACGACTCGGACGAGGACCGGCATATCCGATATCGCGACCACGTCGCCGCGAGCCTGGACCGCGATCCGTGGGCCCGGGTGGTGAAGATCTCCGACTTCACCGACAACGGTGTCGGCATTCTCTACGCCGACGAGCAGGCTGTCATGTCGAAACTGGCCACCAAATACCGGCCGCTCACCGCGGTGTACCGCGAACTGATCACCCGCCCGGACACGCCACTGGCGCCGCATGTCAAGCAGCACATTCTCGAACAGCTCGACACCGCCGACGCCCGCTTCGACGTGATCCTCGCCGCCGGCGACGACTGAGCGGTCAGGAGCGGTCGCGGCGCAGGATGAAGAAGTACGGGTCGTCCAGCCCGCGCATATCCATCACACCGAGCAGGGTGTCCTCGTCGACGCGACGGAAGATGTCGACGATGGGCAGGTGGTCGTAGATCATGGCAGCGCTGACCTTGCCGCGGAATTCGATCTCGCGCAGGCGCGCACGATAAGCGCGGGTCCGCAGCAGCGGGCGCACGGCCGGCAGTATGCGCCGCGCTGCCCGGAATCCCGCCGCCGGCAGGGTTCCGGCCAGCCCCAGCGGCACCCGGCGGGGATCGACCGGAAAGATCCGGCCGTCCGGCCCGGCGAACAACAGCGGCTGCACCTCGTCGGGAGAGTCGAACTGCTTTCCGTACCAGCCGGATTCGACGAGCACACCCGCCCACGGATGTCCGGTGTCCAGTTCGTCGCCGGTCCAGCGGCCGGTGGTGATCTCGGTGACCGCGACCTCCGGCAGGCTGTCGTACAGCTGCCACGCCTGCTCCGGGGTCGTGCGACCCGCGCGAAGTTCCGCCAGACGGGCCGTACCGGCACCAGCCATCCCTACCTCCTGGACCTCTCGCGGACCGTTCCGCCTCGGAAGGATGACACACACCGGCCGGGACACCTCAACACGTTCGGCCACGAAGACCTAGTTTCGGCCACTGTTTCCGCGGGCGTGACGCAGACCACGCACCGGAGGGCTGGACCTCGAGTGCGGTTGAGGAACCAGACTCGTGGACAGATCGGTTCCGGCCGATCGTCCGGACCATCAGGCTCCGGACGCGCCCCTGCCGCCCACGTACACCCCGGCAGGGGCGCACTGCTGTCAGCGCCCGTCGGTAGGCTTTCGCCCATGCAGCCGAGCCTCGCACCCGATGTGGCCGCCGCCAACGATCTCACCGGAAAGTGGTGCGCCGCAGCGGGTTCCGACGATTTCGTCCTGTCCGGCTGTGGGATCTGGCCGCTGCTCGCACTCCTGGCCGCGACGGCCGGCGAGCCCGCCCGCGGCGAACTCACCGCGGCGGCAGGCATTCCCGCGGGATCCGCCCACGACGCCGCGATCGCCCTGCTGCGCCGGATCGAGGCCGCCGAATCGGTGCGCGCGGCACTCGGGGTGTGGGTGCGCGACGATATCGCGCTACGCGACGAGTGGATTCGCACCCTGCCGCCGGGGACGATCGCCGCGCTGCGCGGTCCGGACGGGCTCGACGACTGGGCGCGTCGCCATACCGACGGCCTGATCGACCGTTTCCCCGCCCGGATCGGCGCGGCGACCGCATGCGCGCTGGCCACCGCCGTCGTCGCCCGCACCGCGTGGCGGCAGAGCTTCCACGCCGACGTGCTGGAACCGTCGAGCGGTCCGTGGCAGGGACACCGCGGGCCCGCTCTCGCCCGCTACAGCACCGACCTCGGCGACGCCGCCGTGCTGCTGGCCGGCACACCCGTCTCGCGCGTGGTGGTGCGCGGCGCGTCCGATCTGGATGTGCATCTGCTGCTCGGCGCGGACGGAGCCGCCGCCCCGGCGGTGCTGGCGGCCGGGCTGGGGGCACTCGACGGTTCGGTGGAGACGCGCCGGCCCGGACTCGGCACCGCAGCTCCCGGCGTCGAGGTCCGGCAGGTGACCGCGGTATCGGACACCCTGCGAATCCAGGTGCCGCCCTTCGCCGTTCGATCCACCCACGATCTGCTGCGCGAGCCGGAGCTGTTCGGTCTGACCTCGGCGACCACCGCCGCGGACAATCCGTTCCCCGGCCTCTCGCCGGTCGCGCTGCGGGTGACGGCGGCCGCCCAGGACGTCTGCGCCCGGTTCACCGCCGACGGTTTCGCGGCCGCGGCCGTCACCGCGGTCCTCATGGAACCGACCGGCATGCCACCGGCGCCGGCCGCCGCGCTGATGATCGCGGTGAACTTCGACCGTCCCTTCGCCTTCCTCGGCGTCCACCGTCCCACCGGACTGGCGATCGTGGCCGGCTGGATCGCCACTCCCGCGTCGTGAACCGCCCCGCAGGAGGCGAGCGGACCGGCACGCGCCGGCGTGCGCCGTGGTGCGATGATGGCCGGATGTCCGAACCGGTGGCGCCCGAGCGCAACGCGCGGGACCCGGAGCCGGAGGAAGCCTCCGCACCGCGTGTGCTGGACTGGATCCGCATCGCCGTCCTCGCGGCCGGTGTCCTGTGCGTGCTGACCGGATGGCTGCCGCGCGCCGACGCCGAGGCGAATATGCGCCGGATCGGACCGCTGCTGCTGTTCCTCGGCAGCGTCATCGTGCTGGCCCATCTGGCCCGGCGCGCACAGGTTTTCGACGTGATCGCCCATCGTATCGCGATCGCCGGGCGGGGGCGCTATCCGGCGCTGTTCGTGCTCTGCGTCGGCTTCGCGTCCGTGACGACGATGGTGCTCAACCTCGACACCACCGCGGTCCTGCTGACACCGGTCATGCTGGCCTTGGCCCGGCCCGCGCGGATTCCCCCGTTGCCGCTGGCCATGACGACGTTGTGGCTGGCGAATACCGCGAGCCTGCTGCTGCCGGTGTCCAACCTCACCAATCTGCTCGCCGCCGACCGCATCGGGCTCGATGCCACCGGGTTCGCGGCCAGAATGTGGCTGCCCCAGCTGATCTCGCTCGCCGCGACCATGGCGGCGCTGTGGATCTGGTACTGGCGGCGCGGCCGGCGCGGCTCCGATCGCTACGTGGCACCGCCCCCGATCCGGCTGGAAAATGCGCGGGAACGGGCGCTGTTCGCGACGGCCGGCGGCGCCTGCGCGCTGTTCGTCCTGGCGATTCCGTTCGTCGGGGACCACATCGGCTACGCCGCACTCGCCGCGGCGGTCCTCGCCATCGCCGGATTCGCCGTGTTCGATCGCGATGCGCTGCGGCCGTCGTTGATCCCGTGGCAACTGCTGATCTTCGTGATCGGGTTGTTCCTGGTCATCCCGACTCTGGGCCGCTACGGACTCTCGGATCTGATGGCCGCGCTGATCGGCACGGATTCCGGTGCGGCCGGGGCCTACCGCGCGGCCGGGGCGGGCCTCGGGCTGTCGAATATCGTCAACAACCTGCCCGCCTACACCGCGGGTGAGGCGGTGATACCGCCCGAGCACCGAAACCAGTTGCTGTCCTTGCTGATCGGGACGAACGTCGGCGCGATCGCCACCCCGTGGGCCTCGCTGGCGACGCTGCTGTGCCTGGAGTTCTGCCGTTCCCATGCGGTCCGGGTGCCGCCGGTGCGGTTCGTCTGCACCGGGCTGGCGCTGGCGGTGGTCGCGACCGCGGGTGCGGTGGGCGGTGTTCTGCTCACGAGCTGACCACGGCGAGCACCACCTGCCGCACGGCCGCTCGTAGTCTCTCGCTCTCGCCCTCGCGCACCGCGGCGAGGGCGTAGTCGCTGCCCAGCATGCCGAACAGCAGGTGGCCGACCGCCTCGGCGTCGAGGTCCGGACGAGCCTCGGTCAGCAGCTTCGTGATGTGCTCCGCCCAGGTGGCGTGGAATTCGGAGGTGCGCGGATGCGGGGGCACGCTGCGGTAGGCGGCGACCATCAGTTCGACGTTGTCGGCGACCATCGTGGCCATCGCGTCGAAGAAGGCGAGCAGCCGCTCCCCCGCCGGCGCGCCCGGACCCAGCGGCGGCGGGCCGTCGGTGATCGCCGCCCGCAGCGTTTCGGCAGGCTCGGCGACCATCGCGTGCAGCAGCCCGGCGCGCGAGCCGAAGCGATGAAACACCGTACCTTTGCCGACTCCCGCCGTGGCCGCCACTCGGTCCATGGTCACGGCCTCGGCCCCACCCTCGGCCAGCAGCGCCCGAGTCGCGTCGAGGATCGCACGGCGATTGCGCACCGCATCGGCTCGTTCTCTGCGCTGCTGCGCCACTGTGCACTCCAGTCCCGTTGACAAACTTGACCGACGGTCCATATTCTTCCCGACGGAATATCTGGACCGTTAGTCAAGTTATGAGGTCGATATGCAGGCAATCGTAATGACCGGGGTCGGCGGACCGGAGGTCCTCGTCGCGCGCGACGTGGACGAGCCCAGCCCTCGGCCCGGCGAGGTGCTGATCCGAGTGGAGGCGGTGCCCGTGCTGTACCCGGAGACGATGTTGCGTTCGGGCATGTATCCGACGCCGAAGCCGACGCCCACGGTGTTCGGGACCCAGGCGGTCGGCGTCGTCACCGCTGTCGCCGACGACGTCGACCCGGAATGGAAAGGACAGCGAGTCCTGGTGGCGCGCAACGACTTCGGCAGCTACGCCGAGTGGATGTGCGCCCCTGCCGAATCCGCGGTCCGCATCCCGGACGGATTGTCGAGTGAGGCCGCCGCGGCGGTCGCGATGAGCGGATCGGTGTCCCTCGCCCTGCTGGAGGCCGCGGCACTCACCGGAACCGAAACCGTCCTGATCGAGGCCGCGGCCACCGGCATCGGCGGTTACCTCACCCAGTTGGCGGCCCGATCCGGCGCCGCGCACATCATCGCCACCGCCGGCGGGGCGGCCAAAACCGAGCGCGCCCGCGAACTCGGCGCGCACACGGTCGTCGACCACCGCGATCCGGACTGGCCGCGGCATCTCGGCGAACGCCTCGACAACACCACTGTGGACGTGGTTTTCGACTCGATCGGTGGCGAGAGCGCCGCGGCCGTCCTCGATCTCATGACTCCGCTGCGGGGCCGGATGCTCGGCTACGGCTGGCTGTCCGGCGCCCCCGCCCAAGTCACGACCATGGATCTGATCATGCGCGGACTCACCTTCACCGGCTGCTCCGGACCGCAGTGGCTGGCCGGGGTGGCGGCGAAGCGGGCGGCGGCATTCGAACTCGCCGCCGCCGGCGATCTCACCGTGCTGATCGACAGCGTCCTACCGCTGGCGGATGCGGCCGAGGCCCATCGGCGGGTCGACGAGCGTGCGACCTTCGGCACGATCGTGCTGCGTCCCGAGACCGCCTGAGCGCAGGACCGCGCTCACTTCGGTTGCGCCAGACAGAATGTCGTCTGCGGATCCGACAGTGTGATCACACTGTCGGACTCCGGGCCGCACAGCGTGTCGTCGGATTGTCCGTCGATGCGCTGGGCGACACGGAAACTCGCCTCCGGGGATGTGCAGTCGGCGTACTTGTAGCCGCTGAGCGGCGAATCCGCGTAGCACAGCCCCGCTTTGAAATTCGGCGCCAGGCACAGATATGCCAGCGTGCCGCCGTTGAGGGTTTCCTCGTACGAGGTGAAATCGGCGCCACAGTCGACCTTGTCGTTGTGCACCTGCGCGACCTTGTAGACGGCCTTGTCGGAGGTGCAGGCGACCGGTTCGGTATCGGAATCGACGGCCGAGGCGTTGATCACGTTGATGCAGTCACCGACCTTGGCGCGGGCGGTATCGGATTTGTTGTGATCCTTCGCGACCTGAACCCCCTTGTCGACACCCTTTTCCACCGCCGAGCAACCGGTCGTGGCCAGGGTTACCGCCGCGACGATCGCCGGGGCGAGACGCAGCGCCGCACGCGCTGTCGCCGAATTGAACCGCATCCGTTCCACCTTTTCTAGGTCAAGTGACCGGAACAGTATGCGGCCCCGGCGGGGCTCCAGGAAATTTAGCGGGTTTGTCCGATTCGGGAGCGGGAGCCGCGAGCGCGACTCAGCCCGTGATCTCCCATTCGTGGATCGTCAGCTCGGAGGCACCGGTGGTGTGGATGGGATCGGTGAACACCAATTCCCGTGCTGCCGAAAGATCTTCGGCCAGCACCAGGTATGCCCCGCCGCTGCCGTCGGTGAAGCGGCCGGTGCAATCCAGCTGACCTCGCGCGCGCACGTCGGCCAGCCATTCGCGGTGCGGTTCGATGACCGCGTCGGACCAGGCCGAGGTGCGCATCGCGAGAACGAGATATTTGATCATCACTCCCCGCCGTCGCGGCGGGTCGCGGCCGCGGCGGCGCGTACCTGGTCGGCCAGCGACACGATGCGGCCGAGCACGCCGTTGACGAACGCGGGCGAATCGTCGGTCGACAGTTCCTTCGCCAGCTCGACGGCCTCGTCGACCGCCACCACGGGCGGAACGTCGTTGGCGTGGAACAACTCCCACACCGCCACCCGCAGAATGGCGCGGTCCACGGCGGGCAACCGGCCCAGGGTCCAGTCCTGCAGATAGGACTCGATGGTGCCGTCGACGCGGTCCAGATCGTCGGCGACGCCTTCGACGAGGGTGCGGGTGTAGGGATTCACCGGGGCGACCTGTTCGTCGCGGCCGGCCAGGTCCAGACGCTCCACGACCAGATCGGCCGGGTCGACGTCACGCGCCTCGGCCTCGAAGAGCAGATCCACGGCCCGGCGGCGGGCCTTGTGCCGGGCTCCGAGTTTCTTGTGGGTGGACTTCTTGTCCACGGGCTGATCAGCCACGATCACCATTATCCCGTTCGCAGTGTCGACGGCGGCGCGTGCGATACCGGAAAGCCGGTACGCGCGCGCCGCCCATGGTTCCGGCGCCGGGCCGGTGGATCCGGAGGATCAGGCGTTGACCCGGCCCAGGTAGCCGCCGTCGCGCGAGTCGATCTTCAGCTTGTCGCCGACGTTGATGAACAGCGGCACCTGCACCTCGGCACCGGTCTCCAGGGTCGCGGGCTTGGTGCCGGCGCTGGAGCGGTCGCCCTGCAGGCCGGGCTCGGTGTGGGTGACCTCGAGTTCGACCGTGACCGGGAGCTCGACGTACAGCGGCGCGCCCTCGTGGGTGGCGACCTGCACGGTCATGTTCTCCAGCAGGAAGCCGGCGCCCTTACCGATGGTCCGCTCGTCGATGCCGATCTGGTCGAAGGTCTCGCCGTCCATGAAGATGTAGTCCGACCCATCGTGGTACAGGTAGGTCATGTCCCGGCGGTCCACGGTGGCGGTCTCCACCTTCACGCCCGCGTTGAACGTCTTGTCGACGACCTTGCCGGACAGCACGTTCTTCAGCTTGGTCCGCACGAACGCGGGACCTTTACCCGGCTTGACGTGCTGGAACTCGATGATCTGCTGGAGCTGACCGTCGATCTTCAGCACGAGGCCGTTCTTGAAGTCGCTGGTGTCCGCCACTGTCCTCGGATCTCCTTGTTAGTACTGTTCGACGTTCTGTAGGCCGGGCCGTAGGGCCCGGCCCGGTGGGGCAGCCGGGGTCAGTCGACCACGGTGAGGTCTTTGGTGGTGTGGGTGAGCAATTCCGGGCCCCCCGCACGAACCACGAGCGTGTCCTCGATGCGAACTCCGCCGCGGCCGGGGAAATACACACCTGGCTCGACGGTCACCGCCACGCCATCCAGAAGTGTACCGGTCGCGGTTTTGGCGACCGGAGGCGCTTCGTGGATCTGCAGTCCGACGCCGTGCCCGAGGCCGTGCACGAACAGGTCCCCGTGCCCGGCCGACTCGATCACCGAGCGGGCCGCGGCATCGACCGCCGCGCACGACACACCGGGCTTCAGCGCCTCGCGGCCGGCCTGTTGTGCCTCGTACACGAGCTGATAGATCTCGCGCTGCCAATCGGTCGGCTCGCCGAGGACCAGAGTGCGCGTCATATCCGAGTGGTAGCCGCCGACCACCGCGCCGAAATCGAGCTTCACGAAATCACCGGCGGCCAGGATCGCGCCGGTCGGGCGATGATGCGGCACTGCGGAATTGGCACCGGCGGCCACGATGGTCTCGAAGGCGATCGCGTCGGCGCCGTGCTCGAACATCAGCCATTCCAGCTCACGCGCGACCTGGCGCTCGGCACGGCCCGGGCGCAGCCCCCCTCGTTCGAGCAGAGTGGCCAGCGCGGCGTCGGCGGCCGCGCAGGCCGTCCGCAGCTGCTCGACCTCGTAGTCGTCCTTGACCGTGCGCAGTTGTTCGACCAGACCGGGCGCGGGAACGAATTGGAGCCCGCTGCCCTGTTCGACGAAGCCGCGGTGCTGGTCCACCGTCACGACGTGGCTTTCGAAGCCGACCCGGCCGATCTGCCATTCCCCGGCCAGTTCGACCAACCGCCGCGCACTGGCGCGAGCGATCTCGGCGCGCACGTCGGGCACCTGTTCGCCGACCTGGGTGAGGTAGCGGCCGTCGGTGCAGATGACGGTCCGCTCCCCGTCCTCGCCCACCTGGCTGCCGTCCCAGGAGTGCACCAGCAGGGCGGCGTTGGAGCCGGTGAAGCCGGTCAGGTACCGGATATTCACCAGATCGGTCACCAGCAGGGCATCGACCCCGTTCTCCACCAACAGGTCTCGCAACCCGGCCCGACGCGCAGCGTGGTCGGGACGCCGGGCACCGTCATCAGCAGACATGGCTGCCACGCTACCGCTGTCGTGTTGCGAGGCCGTCACGCCGTCTCCCGCACCCACGGCCGCGACCGGCGGCGAGCCGGTGTTACCCGTCGGGTGTTCACAACTGTTGCGGTTGTCCACATTTCAGGTTCGCGGGCAGGGGTGGGCTCTCGCCGACGAGAGACGATGGCTGCCATGACCACCGCCGCCTACCTCACCCTGATCGTCTGGTGCGTTGCGCTCAGCGTGATCGATATCCGGAGCGAGCGCCTGCCCGATGCGCTCACCCTGCCGGGTGCGGCGGCCGTGCCGATGTTCGCGGCCTCGACCGGCCGTGCCACCGCCGCGATCGCCGGTGCGCTGCTGCTCGCCGTGCCGTATCTGCTGACGCATCTGATCGCTCCGGCGGCGTGCGGGGCCGGAGATGTGAAATTGGCGCTCGGCACCGGTGCGGCCGCGGCGTGCGGAGGACCGTCCTGCTGGGTGTGGGCCGCGATCGGAGCGCCCCTGCTGACCGCCTCGGCCGGGATCGGCGTGCTGGTCGCGGCAGGTGTGGCCGCTCGCGCCGCCGCCGGCGACGCCGGCGGCGGCAGGCTGTTCGCGCGTGTCCGGGACGGCACCGCGATCGGGCCCGCGCCTTCCGGCGACCACCCTGCCGCGCCCCGCGATTCGAACCGTCGTCGCGGTGTGTTCGGCGCCTCGATCACCGTGCCACACGGGCCCGCGATGTGCCTGGCTACCGTTGCGGCACTGTGGCCCACGGTGTAGCCGCGCGGACACCGATGTCCGGGGAACCGTTGTGACGTGGAAAGATGGAGGTCGTGTTGCGCTGGATTACTGCTGGTGAGTCTCATGGTCCCGCTCTTGTCGCCATCGTCGAGGGGATGGTGGCCGGTGTCGAGGTGACCTCGGCCGATATCGCCGCGCAACTGGCGCGGCGGCGACTGGGCTACGGACGCGGCGCGCGGATGAAGTTCGAGGCCGACAAGGTCACCGTGATCGGCGGTATCCGCCACGGCAGAACCATGGGCGGCCCGGTCGCGATCGAGATCGCCAATTCCGAATGGCCCAAGTGGACCGAGGTCATGGCCGCCGACCCCGTCGACGAGGCCGAACTGGCCGAACTGGCCCGCAACGCTCCGCTGACGCGCCCGCGCCCCGGCCACGCCGACTACTCGGGGATGCTCAAGTACGGCTTCGACGACGCCCGCAACGTGCTCGAACGCGCCAGCGCCCGCGAAACGGCCGCCCGGGTCGCCGCCGGCACGGTGGCCCGGCAGTTCCTGCGCCAGGCCCTCGGCGTCGACGTCGTCTCCCATGTGGTCTCGATCGGCACCGCGGCGGCCCGCCCGGGTTTCGTGCCCACCGCCGCCGATCTCGAGGCCGTCGACGCCAGCCCGGTCCGCGCATTCGATCCCGAGGCCGAATCCGCGATGATCGCCGAGATCGAGGCGGCCAAGAAGGACGGCGACACCCTCGGTGGCGTCGTCGAGGTCGTGGTCACCGGACTGCCGGTCGGATTGGGGTCGTTCGTCAGCGGCGAACAGCGCCTGGATTCGCGGCTGGCCGCGGCCCTGATGGGCATTCAGGCCATCAAGGGTGTCGAGGTCGGCGACGGATTCGAGACCGCACGTCGTCGCGGCAGCGCCGCCCACGACGAAATGCGTCCCGGCCCCGACGGGGTGCTGCGCTCCACCAACCGCGCCGGTGGCCTCGAGGGCGGTATGACCAACGGCGAAGCCCTGCGCGTGCGCGCGGCGATGAAGCCCATCTCCACCGTTCCGCGCGCGCTGTCCACCGTGGACATGGCCACCGGTGACGAGGCCGTGGCCATCCATCAGCGCTCCGACGTCTGTGCCGTGCCCGCCGCCGGCGTCGTCGCCGAGGCCATGGTGGCGCTCGTGGTCGCGCAGGCCGTGCTGGAGAAGTTCGGCGGCGATTCCCTCGCCGAGACCGTCGACAACCTCACGACGTACCAGAAGCGTGTCCAGACCCGCCCGCACATCCCGGGCGTCGTGGCGTCGGAGGCATGAATGGCTGATCCCGCGCGCGGCACCGCCCGGGTCCGGCGCCCGGGACAGCCGTCGTGATCGTTCGCAGCGACCCCAGCCGGCCCAGCGTGATCCTCATCGGCCCGCCCGGTGCCGGTAAGTCCACGATCGGGCGCAAACTCGCCCGCGAACTCGGCGTCTCGCTCTACGACACCGACGCCGGGATCGAACAGGACACCGGTCGTAGCATCCCCGACATCTTCGCCACCGACGGCGAACCGGAATTCCGGCGCATCGAGGAGCGCGTCGTACGCCGCGCGATCCTCGCCGAACACGGCGTCGTCTCCCTCGGCGGCGGCGCGATCCTGTCCACGGCCACGCGAGAGTTGTTGCGCGGGCGCACGGTGGTGTACCTGGAGATCAGCGTGTCCGAGGGACTGCGCCGCACCGGGGCGTCGACGAATCGGCCGCTGCTCAACGGCGACGATCCGAGCGCGAAATATCGCGAACTGATGCGCGTGCGGCGCCCGCTCTACCGCGAGGTGGCCTCCATCCGGATTCGCACCGACGGCCGCAGCCCCGGCCGCGTCGTCCGTGCCATTCTGGCCAAACTCGGCGTCGAACCGACCGAAACCCTGGCGCCGCAACCGGATTCGACGAGTACCGAACCCACCGGCACTCGCCGCTCCCGTTCCCGGGGGCGCCGTCGCCGCACGCGCGCCGCGGCCGACGCCACCCAGCCCACCACCACATCCGGCGAAACCGAAGCCGCACAAACGGATTCGCCCGAGACCGACCGCACTCAGCCGCGGCGCCGAGCACGGCGTTCCCGCCGCGGCGGCCGCCGGCACTCCCGCAACCGGACCGGCACCCCGCCCGAGACGGCGCCCATCGGGCCGGCCCCGGACCGCCCCACCGTCACCTCCGAACGGGCGCCGGGCAGTGCGGACGCGAAACCTCCTGCCGCACAGCCGAATGCACGGCCCGGACGAGTGCGCCGCACCGCCACCCGCGCCGCCGGCCCTCCCGGCACGAGCCACAATCCCGGCGCGACCGCGGCACCGCATCCGGAACCGGCGCGCCCGGTCCGCTCCGGCACGGAGGCACGGCCGGCGCACGCAGCCGACGAAACACCTTCGCCCGCCGCACGTCTCGCGGGTGACGCCGCGCAGACCGCGCACGATGCGACAGCCGGGGCCGGTCGGTCCCGGCGCGCCCGCGCCCGCCGGGCACGCACACGACGAGCACTAGAGGAATCGGAGCAGCACACATGAGCGAGCCCACCCGCATCGAGGTCCGTACCGCCGATCCGTATCCGGTGATCATCGGCCGGGGGCTGCTGGGCGAACTGGTCGAGCAGGTCGCCCGCCATCCGGGAGTGCGGACGGTGGCGATCTTCCATCAGCCGCCGCTGACCGAGACCGCGGAGGTGGTGCGGCAGGCGCTGGCCGAGCAGGCCGTCGGCCCGCACGGTGACCCCCTCGACGCGCATCGCATCGAAATTCCGGACGCCGAGGCAGGTAAGGATCTCCCGGTCGCGGGCTTCTGCTGGGAGGTGCTCGGCCGCATCGGCCTGACCCGGCAGGACGTCGTGATCAGCCTCGGCGGAGGTGCGGCCACCGATCTGGCCGGCTTCGTCGCCGCGACCTGGATGCGTGGGGTGAAGGTCGTCCACGTGCCGACCACACTGCTCGCGATGGTCGATGCGGCGGTCGGCGGCAAGACCGGAATCAACACCGAGGCCGGCAAGAACCTGGTCGGCTGCTTCCACGAGCCGTCGGCCGTACTGGTGGATCTGGTCACCCTCGAAACGGTGCCGCCCAACGAGATCGTCGCGGGAATGGCCGAGATCATCAAGGCCGGATTCATCGCCGATCCGGTCATTCTCGATCTGATCGAACGCGACCCCGCCGCCGCCCTGGACCCGAAGGGCGATGTGCTGCCGGAGTTGGTCCGCCGCGCGATCCAGGTGAAGGCCGATGTGGTGGCCGCCGACCTCAAGGAGGCGAGCCTGCGCGAGATCCTCAACTACGGGCACACCCTCGGCCACGCGATCGAACGCCGGGAACGCTACCGGTGGCGCCACGGCGCGGCGGTGTCGGTGGGTCTGGTCTTCGCGGCCGAACTCGGCCGGCTGGCCGGGCGCCTCGACGACGCCACCGCCGATCGCCATCGCGCGATCCTGGAGAGCGTCGGCCTGCCGATCACCTACGACGCCGACGCACTGCCGCAGCTGCTGGAAAGTATGCAGACCGACAAGAAGACCCGCTCGGGCATTCTTCGATTCGTCGTTCTCGACGGTCTGGCCAAACCCGGACGCCTGGAGGGTCCCGACCCGTCGCTGCTGGCCGCGGCCTACGCGACCATCGCCCGCGAGGACAGCCCCGCCGGCGGAATTCTGCTCTAGGACACGAAAATCCGGGCCGCGGAGACGATCCGCGGCCCGGATGAGCCGATCAGTCGGCGCTCAGGCCGGGGAGGCCGCCGCCGGCGGCACCGAGGATTCGCTTTTGCGTCGATCCCGGCCCACCAGGAAGCGGCCGATCGCCACGCCGACCATCGCCGGGATGAAGATCATCAGCACGATGAACGAGGCACCGGCCGTCAACTCGAACAGCAGACCGTTGTCGCCGAGGTCGAACTTCGGCACGAAATCCAGCAGCCACGCCACCAGCCCGCTGCCCACACCACCGACCACGCCGGCCTTCAGCCAGCGCATGGTCAGGTCGGCACCGCCGCGCTCCGGATCGGGATTGGCCCGCCGATCACTGCGACCGTCGATCAGCCCCCAGGCCACGCCCGCGACGACCAGCACGATCAAGCACAGGATGCGCATCCACGAGCCGTTGGTCGGCGAGTAGATCATGCCGAAACCCAGCAGGGTTCGCAGTACGACGGTCAGCGCACCGAGGACTATGGCGCGCAACACCCACGAATTCATGTCGATCACCTTAGCCTGTGTTGTGACGTCATCGAATTGGAACCCGTTCTAGAAGTCGCGACGATCCAGAGCCGCTGCCATCGCCGCCCGCGGCGCGGGCCGGCCGGTGAACTGTTCGACCTGGCCGTAAGCCTGATTCAACAGCATCTGCAAGCCGCTGATGACGGTATGTCCCGCGCGCCGCACGGCCGTAGCCAGCGGCGTCGGCCACGGGTCGTAGATCGCGTCCAGCACCATCGGCGCCGCCGCGACCGCGTCGGCCACCACCGCCGCACCGGCGGCCGGTACCGAGCTGACCACCGCGTCGGCCCGCGCACACGCCGTGCGCACCCGATCGGCGTCGAAATCGGAGAACGCCGTCGCCATCCCGAGCTGCCGGGCCAGGGCGAGGGTCGGCTCGGCCCGCTCGGCGTCGCGCGCGACCACGGTGACCGTCTCGGCGCCGAGTTCCGACAGCGCCAGCAGTGCCGGTCGCGCGGTGCCGCCCGCTCCGAGCACGACCGAGCGGCGCACCGATTCCACGCCTCCGCCCTGCAGCGCGCCGCGCACGCCGTCCACATCGGTGCAATCGGCTCGCCACCCGCTCGCCGTGCGCACCAAGGTGTTGGCGGAGCCGACCAGAACGGCACGCTCGGTCCGATCGCCGGCGTAGTTCAGTGCCGCGACCTTGCCCGGCATCGTCACCGACAGCCCGACCCAGTCCGAATCCAGCCCGTCGACGAGGCCGGGTAGTTGCTCGCCGGTGCATTCGATGCGCTCGTAGGTCCAGTCCAGACCCAGCGCCCGATAGGCGGCCAGATGCAGTTGCGGTGACCGCGAATGCGCGATCGGGCTGCCCAGCACCGCGGCCTTGCGTCCCGATGCCGGCGACCCCGTTCCGTTATCGGCCACTGTCGAGAATTCCGCTCTGCTGGGCGCGCTGGATATTGCGCAGATGTTCGCTGTAGCTCTCGGTGAACATCGTGGTCCCCTGTTTGTCGACGGTGACGAAGTACAGCCACGGTCCCGGCGCCGGACTCTCCACCGCGCGCAGGGCATCCAGCGACGGTGAGGAGATCGGTGTGGCCGGCAGCCCCGGCATGGCGTAGGTGTTCCACGGGGTCTTGCGGGCGCGGTCGGCGTCCGTCGTGGCGACCTCGGTGCGGTCGAGGGTGTAGTTGACCGTGGAATCGAGCTGCAGCGGCTGATCGACCGCGAGCCGGTTCACGATCACCCGCGCCACCTTCGTCATGTCCTGCGGCAACGCTTCCCGTTCGACCAGCGAGGCCGCGATCAGCGTCTGATACGGATTCAGTTTGTTCGTCGCCCCCGACTGCAGCAGTCCGGTCGTCTCATAGCCTGCGGCACTCTCGCTCACCAGCTGCGCCAGAATCTGCTCGGGCGTGCCGGACGGATCGAAATCCCAGGCGCCCGCGGCGATCATCCCCTCGAGCTGGCGGGTGCGATCGGGCACCTTGCGCACGGCGTCGACGGCCCAGGCCGGAACGCCCAGCGCGGTCGCGTCGGCGGTGGCCCCGGCGGCATCGAGTTGTTCGTAGGTCACGCACTTCTTGTCCGCACCGGTCCCGACGCAACTGGCGTCGGCGATCTTGCGGTAGATGCCCTCGTTGCGGGCGCCGGTGTTCACATCGGTGGAGTCGTGCAGCCGCCGCCCTTCGGAGACCACCACGTTGCCCACCCGGGAAGTCTTCTTCAGCAGAGCCGCGACCGCGTCGACGCCCTTGCTGTGCGTCGGCACCGCGTAATAGCCCGGCTGCACCGACGTGATGCCCGAATTGCGCATGGCCGCTTGATAGAAGGCCCCGCTGCTGCGCACGACCCCCTTCTCGACCATGGTCTGGGCGATCTGTTCGGCGGTGTCACCGGTGTGCACCTGGACCACGGCCAGCGGGCCGGGTGATCCGTCGAAATCCTCCGGTCCGCCCATGGAACGGATGAACTTGTATCCGGCGTAGCCACCGGCCACCACGAACAGGACGACGAACACGCAGCCCAGAACGACCAGATTCCGGCGCCGGCGCTGCCGCTCGGCAGCCTTACGGGAGGCCACTCGGGTGCGACGACCGCGCCCGCCGGGCGAGCCCGACCGGGCCGGCCGACTCGCGCCGCGCGCCTTCTGTTCCCCGGGGGACTTGG